>NZ_JAJFEB020000009.1:0-242675 GCF_020709765.2 Clostridium pacaense | reverse complement strand
AGGCAGAAATATAAGCTGACAGCATTACTTCAAATAGCAGGAATGCCAAGAAGTACGTATTACTATTATTTAAAAAAGGCAGGAAATCCGGATAAATATGCCGAGGTAAAAGAAAAAATCCAGTTGATTCATAATGAAAATCAAGGACGCTATGGTTATCGCCGGATTACTATGGAGCTCCACAACCGTGGTTACAGGATTAATCACAAAACGGTACAGCGTCTGATGGGACTGCTAGGCTTGAAATGCATGGTAAGAATCAAAAAATACCGGTCTTACAAAGGGCAGGTAGGTAAAATAGCACCAAATCTCATTCAACGGAATTTTAAGGCAGATGCGCCAAATAAAAAATGGACAACAGATATAACCGAGTTTTCTTTGTTTGGAAAGAAACTGTATCTTTCGCCAATCCTCGATATGTATAATGGGGAGATCATCAGTTATAACATCAGTGAACATCCAGTACTGAATCAGGTCCTAGATATGCTCGATCAGGCATTCTTAAAGATTCCGGATGATACAAACCTTATCTTTCATAGTGATCAGGGATGGCAATATCAGCACAAACAATACCAAAAGCGGTTACAGGAAAAAGGTATCCGGCAAAGCATGTCCAGGAAAGGAAACTGCCTAGACAATTCTGTCATGGAGAATTTTTTTGGATTGCTGAAATCGGAATTGCTGTATTTGAGGGAATTTAGCTCCATAGAAGAATTTCGAGTTGAACTGGAAAAATATATAGATTACTATAATAACAAACGGATTAAGAACAAACTAAAAGGACTGAGCCCTGTCCAATACAGGATTCAATCCTCATTAGTTGCGTAACCATCAATTTTTGTCTAACTTTTTGGGGTCAAATCAAAAGTGTAGCGTTATTTTTTAATACATATTTCTACCGAGGTGGCTAGGGTTCAGCTAGCAATCGGTTCTCTTGTTAAGTATATTATATCGGTTCCTAAAACTCTTGTCAATGCATTTTTGGTTGACTACCTATAAGTAAAAACAATAAATACAATTGACTTCCTTGGCTTATTTTGCTATCCTGAAGCCAGATACCTAATACACAAAACCGCAGCCTTTTGATGGATGCGGTTCTTGTTTTTTGTAGATAGGTATATCTGATATAGAAGAAACACTAATTAGATTTATTCAGACAAGCCTGCAAATGGCAGTGTGCTATCCTGATTAGGCGTTAAAACCAACGGTTTTATAAGCATTTTTCCTGATTCGTCCATGATGTACCACTTACCGTCCACGGCCTGCAGCCCCTTGATCATGGCGCCGTCCTCGCCCGGATAGTACCAATCCCCATGACAAACAATCAAATAAAAGTAAATTACTGGTAAAAATAGTGATAAAATCTAACAAAATAATTAATGAATTTTGCCGATTAATTATAAAAGTTCCACAACTGAGAGGGGGTATTTCAAATTGACTTCCACTGTCCGTGACCTTAGAATGAAGGCGGAAAGAAACATTATCTTAAAGGAGGAATAAGGGCATGGATGTAACAAGAAACGATGTGGAACGGATGATTGATGCTTCTCTGGGGGCTACGCCGGCGCCTACCCTGGGGCAGGTGGAGGAGTTCGTGAGGAAGACCTTGGATTATGACTTTGCCACCACGCTGACCGAGCCGTTTTTTATCAGGGGAAACGCAGATATCCTTCACCAGGCAGGTAAGCAGTTAGTCAGTGTCATCTCCTATCCGCTGGGAGGGATGACCCATGAAGCCAAGCTTTATCAGGCCAGACAGGCGCTTAAGGACGGGGCGGACGAACTGGATATCTCCATGGATGTCAGCGCATTTAAGTCGGGCCGCTACGAATACGTCAAGGAGGAGCTGAAACCATTTGTGGACATGATGGAAGGCAAAATCATGAAAATGATATATTTTGCCAGTCTTCTGACCGAGGATGAGCAGCTGAGGGCTGCTGAGATGGCCATTGAACTTGGGATACCGTACCTGAAGACCAACACTGGATTTGGATTCGTCACCACCACGGACCAGGTAAGGCTGATTAAGGACCATTACCATGATGCAATCAAGGTAATGACATCCGGCGGCGTGAGGACCAGGGAAGATGCGGCCGCCATGATCCAGGCGGGAGCGGAGAGGATTGCCACCAGTTCGGCATTTAAGATTGTAGACAGCTTTAATGAGTGATATGGGATAGATTTGATTGAGCCACAAGGAGGATGGAATAATGAACAGAAATGAATTGGCACGTTATATTGACCAGACAACATTGAAGCCGGGCATGACCTATGAGTATGTTACCGGTTTCTGTGAAAAGGCTAAGGAAAATCATTTTGCCAGCGTCTGCATACTGCCCAATATGATTGAGACGGCAGCCGGGGTCTTGGACGGCTCCGATACAAAGGTGTGCACGGTCATCAGTTTCCCGCTGGGATTCGACTGGCCGGATGTGAAGATCCATGAGACGGAGGACGCCCTGGAAAAGGGAGCCAAAGAGATTGACCTGGTGATGAATGTGTCCGCACTAAAGTCTGAGCGGTATGATATCGTGGACGAGGAGCTGGAAGGCGTGGTAAAGGCGAGCCATGGCAAAGGGGCAATCGTGAAACTGATAATTGAAACCCCGCTGCTGACTGAGGGACAGATTGTAAAGGCATGTGAGCTGGCCGAAAAACATGGGGTGGATATTGTGAAGACATCCACGGGATTTTCAGCCATGCTGCCCCGGTCCACTTCCGTGGAGGATGTAAGGCTCATACGCAGCTGCGTAAAGCCGGAGACAGGAGTTAAGGCGGCCGGAGGAATCCGTACAACTGCCGATACCCTGGCCATGATTGAAGCGGGGGCTACAAGAATAGGCGCCAGTGCGGGAGAGGAAATCATTGGCGGCCTGTAAGATGGCGGAGGAAAGGGAATGCAGAAACTGGTAAGTTTGGATGATATAGAATTGAATGTGTCTGCAGCAGACTGGCAGGATGCGGTGGTAAAATCAGGGACCATACTTGTGAATAACGGATATGTGACCAGGGAATATGTGGACGCCATGGTACAGACCGTCAAGACCCTTGGACCGTATATCGTGGTTGCCCCGGGACTGGCCATGCCCCATGCAAGGAGTACGAACGGCGTCATAAAAAGCGGCATCAGTATCATGACATTATCCCGGCCCGTAACCTTTGGCAATGAGAGCAATGATCCGGTGCGCCTGCTGATTGGGCTGGCAGGGAGCAATGACGATCTTCACCTCAAAATCATACAGGCAATCGCCACTATTTTTGAGGATGACAGCATGCTGGGCAGGATAACCGCCTGCAATAGCAAGGCGGCAGTTGCCGGGATATTCAATAATGTGGAGGTGGAGGAATAATGTTACATATTGTTACAATATGCGGATGCGGAATGGGCAGCAGCGTAATCCTGAAAATGAATGCTGAGAAAGCATTAAAGGAACTGGGGATACAGGCAAAACTGGAGGTCAGCGATATCACGACGGGAAAGGGAGCGGCCCGCACCGCCGATTTGGTGCTCATAGGCAAGGAACTGGCCTATCTGGTGCAGGATATTGACAAACCTGTCATACAGCTTACCAGCTTTGTGAATAAGCAGGAAATCAAGGACAAGTTGAGGGAATACTGCGAAGCAAATGGAATCAAGTAGGAATCAGCAGGAATCAGGGGAGTTTTTGCAGCAGAAAGTCCACGATGGAAAGAATCGTGGAAAAGTTAAGAAAGGATTCAGATATGGGGAAATTCGATAATAAGGTAGTGATTGTCACAGGCGCAGGACAGGGAGCCGGCAAACAGCTGGCCATCCGGTTTTACAGGGAAGGCGCTGCCGTCTGTCTTCTAGATTTACATGGAGACAACCTGGCCGCTGTGGTGGATGAGGTGAAACCGGACATGGACCGTTTCCTGACGTACACCGTGGATGTCAGCGACAGCAGCCAGGTGAACCAGTCCATAGAGGACGCAGGCAGGCGGTTTGGGAAAATTGATATTCTGATTAATAATGCAGGCGTGCTCCACAAAGGCATGATAGAGGATTCCACAGATGCACATATGCAGCTCATGATTAACGTGAACCTGCTGGGACCCATGTACTGCACCAGGGCCTGTGTGCCTTACATGAAGGAAAATGGAGGAAATATCGTCAATGTGGCTTCCATACTGGCGACCTTCCCCAATACCGGTTCAGGCGCCTATGGGGCGGCCAAGGCCGGAATGATGGTACTGACCAGGGTATGGGCCGCAGAGCTTGCGCCTTATCATATCCGCGTGAACTGCTATGCGCCGGGTGTGCTTAATACGCCTATGGCGGAGGATGTGATTAAGAACCGTGCGGAAAGTAAACTTTGCCAGATACCGCTGCGCAGGTTTGGGGAACCGGATGACGCATTTGATCTGGTAAGCTTCTTCTGCTCAGAACAGGCAGGCTATATCACAGGACAGACCATAGGACTGGATGGAGGGATATGGGCGACACAGACGCCCACGGCTGCCTGGAAACTGTAGGGGAAGATGGAGAGGGGGATACTATGGATTTTGTAATTGATTTTATCACCAATGTACTTGGCAATCCCACGGTCATGCTTGGTATCATCGCATGTATCGGATTGATATTTTTAAGGAAAAGCGTCAGTGACATTGTAATGGGAACGGTGAAGACCATGATGGGGTACCTGATCCTAAGCGCCGGTACAACCATTATCGGGACGCCCATCACCCTGCTGACAACCCTTGTGCAGAGAGGGCTGGGGGTAGACGGGGTACTGCCCCTGTACTGGGTGGTGTATTCCGAGTCCATGGCCAGGTTTGGGACAGAGGCAGCCCTGATATTCATCACAGGTTTCATCATCAATATCCTGCTGGCCAAATTCACCCCGTGGAAGAATCTGGCCATGACCGTCCACCTGCAGCTGTTCTGGGCTGGATTCATGGCAAGCATCATGGCTGGGTTCGGATTTTCGGGGGTCACGCTGATTCTTGTGGGCGGACTGATTTCCGGGGTTTACTACTGGATTGCCACTACAATCTCAGCCCACTACTTAAAACCTGTCACCACGGAGCATGCCAACTTCGTCCCCAGCGCCATTGCACTTGTCATAGCAGGGGAGTCGGGAAGGCTCTTTAAGAAGGGTGGGAAATCCACGGAGGAAATCGAATTCCCAAGTTCCCTCAACTGGCTGAAGGACAGCATTATCGCCACCTGTATGGCTGTGCTGGCAATGAATTTTATCTTCACATTCATCGCTGGTCCCGGGGTTGTAAGGGAACTGGCAGCGGGGATGCCGTGGATCCTCTACGTCATCATCCAGTCGCTGACCTTTGGCGGAGGAATTGCAGTCATCCTTTACGGTGTGCGGATGATGCTGGCGGAGCTGATACCTGCTTTCTCCGGCGTGGCGGAATCCCTTCTGCCCAATGCGGTGCTTGGCCTTGACTATCCAACGGTATTTCCTTATGCGGGAACAGCAGTCATGCTGGGATTCATCTTCAGCCTCCTGGGTTCCATCATAGCAACCCTGGTGATGGCCTTCACCGGATTCTCCCCCGTGGTGGTGCCCGGGGTCCAGATTAATTTCTTTGAGGGCGCCCTGGTAGGTGTCTATGCCAATGCAAGGGGAGGACTTAAAAACTGTATATTCAGCGCCCTTGTCACGGGATTCATCCTGCAGTTTGCGGTAGCGCTCACGTTCCCCATGACAGGACACCTTATGGCTACCGGAGGAGCGTATGAGGCAATGGACTTTAATACAATTGGTTACCTGATTGCAAAAATGATGTCAATCTTTCATTAAATGAACATTTGTCTGGCAGGCCATGCATTCCGGGTTCCGGGATGCTGGCTTGTCTGTTTATGGAAGGAAGTGAGGGGGACAATGGAAGAGGCAATGCAGTATCTGGATCTGATCCGCAGCGATCCATTCCTTCATGCCATGCTGGTTTCTTATGAAAATGCCGCTGCTGCCCAGACACAGGACAGTGTGCTGGATTATGGCTGCGGATATGGATGGGGAAGCTATATCCTCTCGGATTCCTTTGGCCAGGTTACGGGATATGACCCGGATGCGGACCGGATTGGGTTTGCCCGGAGTATGTTCGCCAGGGGGAATATTGCTTTTGTTGAGGACGGGAAAATGCTGGCCGGGCGCCGCTATGACGTGGTCTGTCTTTTCATGGTCCTTCCTTATGCAAAGAACGGCAGGGATCTGTTGGCCCGTCTTGGCGCGTACCTGAAACCGGAAGGGGTCATTTGGATAAGTTATAAGTCGGCGGATGCTGCCCTTGAGGCCGTGATAGAGAGCTGGTCGGCTGAGTGGGGATTTGCCCTTTTATGCTCCTCGGTCCGGCGTCTGTCGGACCAGGAAGGGATAGTGGAACAATGTTACGGCAGGCACAGGGATGAGGGATGGCCATATGCTTTATGAACGATGCGTACATATAATTGAACGATTGATACAGTCCAGGCAGGCCGTGACAAGCAGTGACCTGGCTGGACAGCTGTCCGTGAGCACGCGTACAATCCGCAGCGACCTGGATGTCATTGACCAGTGGCTGTCTGAATTTTCACACGGACCGGTTGTGAGGGTGCCGGGACTTGGGATACTTTTAAATGACAGTGATGGGCGCATCAGGAGGGAACTGGAGGAACAGGGGGCGGGCGTGTATATAATGTCCTCCAGAGAACGGGTCAGGGCCATCACCGGATGGCTGCTGACGGAAAGCCCATCCACCAGCATTGCGGAGATTGCGGACAGGCTTCAGGTCAGCCCGGCCACTGTTTCCAATGATTTACAGAAGGTGAAGATGTGGATGAACCACTTCTGTATCCACATGATATCCAGGCCCCACACAGGAATCGCCCTGCGGGATTCGGAGAGCAGCATACGCAGGGGATGTGTCATGCTCCTTCGGGAAATGCTGGAAACCGGAACCCGCCAGCAGGATTTAATCGGCATGAGGTTCACCCAGGTGGAAAATGTGCTGAGAAAGTACGGGATGGACACCTTTTGTGAAGCAATCATCCTGTGGAGGGAGGAAATCCTGTTCCTTATCCGGCAGCTGCAGGACAGTGCCCAGGTGACCATATCGGATAACGGATTCTGCGCAATGTTCCTTTATCTGCTCACGGCCTTTGCCCGCAGGAACAGGGGATGCAGGATCAGCGTGGGAAGGCAGAATTATACACATATCAAGGCCCAGTCCGGTTTTGACTTCACCGCGATACATGACCTGATACTGGAGCGGACCGGATTAGACATGGATGAGGATGAAATGTTCTTTATCCATGCCCAGTGGATGTCCCTGCGCAAGTTCGGGGCGTCCCAGGACATCAATGTGGAAAATGTCCTCATTGCCAAAGAACTGATTGCAGAGGTGAAGGATTCGCTGGAACTGGAGTTTGAGGAGGGGGATGACACGGTGCTGGAGCTGGCTACCCATCTGAGCGTCATGCAGTACCGGCTGTTCCTCAATATACCCGCAGAACACAATGCGGCGCTGACAGAGATAGAGGAGACATTCCCGGACGTATGTCAGGTGGTAAGGGAGAAGCTGTGGTCCATACTGCGTATGCGTATGGACAATGTGAACCGGGAGGTGTGCAGTAAGGAGGCTGTCTACATTTCCATGTATATCGTGGCCTGTATCCTCAAGAACCCGCTGGAGGAAGCGGCAAAGAAAAATGTCATCATCGTGTGCAACAGCACGGTTGCCACCTCACGGATACTGGAAAACCGTCTGGGGTCCATCTTTTCCAATATTAACGTGGTGAAAGCCATTTCCTATCATGAATTTGTCAATTCCACAGAACCCCTGCCATGTGACCTGATTATCTCCACCCTGCCCTTGGAGAGCAGCCGGTATCCGTGCATTACGGTGAACCCGCTGCTTAAACTGGAGGATATCAATAAGCTGATGGGTATGTTCATGCTGCGCATGCAGAATGTGGACCTGAATAAATATATCAGCGCAACCATCAACATCGCGGCCCGTTCCCTGGAACTGAAACCGGAGGAACGCATCAAGCTGTCAATCGAGCTTGCCAGGGATATTAAGGACGAGGTCAAAGGGCTGGATAAAACCAGGAAGCCTGCCTTAAGGAACCTTTTGGATGAGTCCCTGATTGCGGTTAACGTACACGCTAAGAACTGCTATGATGCCATCCAGATAGCGGGAAACCTTCTGAAAGACCAGGGGTATATCACACAGAAGCACATTGACGAGATGATACGCATCAAGCGCAGGCTGGGCGGTTACATGGTCATTGACAAAGGTGTTGCCCTTCCCCATCTGCTTGCGCCGGAACTGCCCGGGCCGTGCATGAGCGTCATTACCCTGGATAAACCGGTCCGGTTCAATCATGCGGACAATGACCCGGTAAACCTGATTGTCATGCTGCTGTCCAACCACAACACGGCCCATATCAAGGTGCTGGAGGAACTGGTGGATGTGCTGGGAGACGCCAAAAAGCGGGAAGCCATAGAGGCAGCCGCCAGCGCTTATGAGCTTTTAAGCATCATAAGCTGAGGCGTACTACGGGGTGGGAGGAGATGGGTCCTGCAATGGAAGCTTTGCCGGTAAAATGACTGGCAAAGCTTTTTTCTTCCGGCCTGCTGTGGTAGAATATGATGCAGGAATCAAATACATTTTTTGTCCCCGGTGGATAAAAGGAAGGCAGGACATATGAATCAAAATCCATTAAACGGCCGCATGCTGGTCAGCGGCTGCCCTGAAGGCCAGGAATATAATACCCAGCTCCTGTATTTTACATGTTCATCCATGGGAAAGGGCGATGAACGCATTTACATGCTCAGCGACAGGACAGGCAGTCCAAACGTGGTGGTGCGCAGCCTGTCTGACGGGAAGGAGCGGATCCTTACGGACAACAGGAAGGGAATCCTTAAGAGCTATGTCTATTTTGACGGGACGTTGAATGAGGGGCTGGGTAAGGCCAGCGTATGCCTGGACTGTGAGCGGGAAGTCATTTATTATATCCAGGACGACCGTATCTGCAAAGTGGACCTGGAGGGGAGGATTACCGTCCTGAACCAGGTGCCGGACGGTCGCATGACTGCATTTACCCATGTGAGCGGGGATGGGAAATACCTGTGCGTCCCCATGACGGACGGCCGCTGCCTGGATTTTGACCCGGAGACAGAGGGGAGCGGTCTGGACCGCCGCCCGTCCTATGATATAGACGAAAGGGTACAGAGGGAGGGGCTTAACAGTTATCTGTGCGTGTACGACACGGATTCGGGTGCGCTCTTATATGAGAAGACAGTGCCAAAATGCTGGATAACCCATGTACAGTTTCATCCCGTGAACCCGGATATCATCATGTACAATCATGAGTGGTCCAGCTTTTCCTGCGGCATCCGCAGAATCTGGCTGTATGACCATGCAGAGGACACCCTCAGGCCTGTGCGCACCGTGGGAGGGGATACCCTGGGCAATCCGGCCGGGTATGCGCGCAGTGCTGAGGACTGGGTCTGCCATGAGATGTGGAGTGATGACGGGGCGTATATCATTTACCACGGCGGGTATCATGAAGGCCCGGCCATGGTGGGCAGGTATGAGCCGGCTTCCGGCAGATACTGGGAGATAGCCCTGCCGGAGGATTATGACGCCTACGGCCACTTTACCATGGACCACAAGGGAAACCTGGTGTGCGACGGCTATTTCAAATATCCGTGGGAAGTTAAGAAAGTCAGGGAAAACAGCACGGACAACGGACCAGATCCCCATAAGAAGGATGCGGAGTACATATGCAAGGTGATTCCGGACTGGGATGCAGGTACACTTACATGGATTCCCCTCTGTAAACACGAAAGCGACTGGCTTGGCCAGGACGCCCATCCACATCCTATATACAGTCATGCGGGGGACAGGATTTTCTTCAACAGCCGCATGGACAGGACCGTGAACGTGTACTGTGTCTCGTCGGCCGTGTCCCGGGATATGGCCTGAAAGGCCCATTGTTCATAAAATACAGGAATAAAAGGTATAACTATTGAGAATAGCCGGGGCCGGTATCCATGTTGTCAGTTATTTCTAAATGTGCTATAATGAATTAACGTTGCAAAAACACAGCGATTTTAACAGTAAAGGAATGATGTGGAAATGGGGCTGAATCAGTAAGGGTAGTACTGTTCATCGTCCGCCGCTACGGTGTCATCGAGCGACTGCCCGGTACGGGCTGAGGGATTAAAACCGTAGGACTGGTATGTTACTTTTAAATGATGGACAGAATTGGAGGAAGAAGCATGTTAAATTATAAGAGATATAAGAGAGTCCCTGTTGTTAATTTCCCGGAGCGCACATGGCCGGATAAGGAAATCATGAAGGCACCCGTATGGTGCAGTGTTGACCTTAGGGACGGCAACCAGGCCCTGGTGGAACCCATGGTGGTGGAAGAGAAGGTGGAGATGTTCAACCTTCTTGTTAAACTGGGATTTAAGGAGATTGAGGTCGGCTTTCCGGCAGCGTCCCAGATTGAGTATGATTTCTTACGCACACTGGTTGAGCGCAAGCTGATTCCGGACGACGTGGAGGTCCAAGTCCTTGTACAGTGCCGCGAGCATCTGATTAAAAGGACATTTGAGGCATTAGAGGGAATCAAGAAGGCCATTGTACATATTTATAATTCCACATCCACCTTACAGCGCGATGTGGTGTTCCATAAGGATATGGAAGAGATTAAGGATATCGCGGTCATCGGCACCAAGCTGGTACAGCGGTACGCGGCAGAGTGCGACACCCAGGTCCGTCTTGAGTACTCGCCTGAGAGCTTTACCGGGACAGAGCTGGATTTTGCCCTTGATATCTGTACGGCTGTCCAGGAGACATGGGGAGCCACCAAGGAGAAACCCATCATCATCAACCTTCCGTCAACCGTAGAGATGACCACCCCCAATGTGTATGCGGATCAGATTGAATGGATGAATACGCATTTTAAGAACAGGGAGAGCATCATTTTAAGCGTACATCCCCACAATGACCGCGGCGAGGGCGTGGCTTCCACGGAACTGGCCCTTCTTGCAGGAGCGGACCGTGTGGAGGGTACATTGTTCGGCAACGGTGAGCGCACCGGTAACGTGGATATCCTGACGGTTGCCTACAACATGTTCTCACAGGGCATCAACCCTGAACTTAATATTGAGAATGTCCGCGAGATTGCAGAGGTCTGTGAGCGCTGCACCAAGATGGACATCCCGCCCAGGCATCCGTATGCAGGCAAGCTTGTATTCACTGCATTTTCCGGTTCCCATCAGGATGCCATCAACAAAGGCATGCAGGCGCTTCACGAGAGGAACGGGGAGTACTGGGAGGTTCCTTACCTTCCCATCGACCCCAGCGATATCGGCAGGGAATACGAGCCGATCGTGCGTATCAACAGCCAGTCCGGCAAGGGCGGCGTGGCGTTTGTCATGGACACCTTCTACGGCTTCAAGCTGCCAAAGGGGATGCACAAGGAATTTGCAGATGTCATCCAGAAGATTTCCGAGCAGCAGGGTGAAGTTGCGCCTGAGCAGATCATGGAAGAGTTCAAGAAGAACTATCTGGAGCGCAAGGAACCCATGCATTTCAGGAAGTGCCGCATAACCGATACGGAGACAGGGGACGGCGAGTTTGCAACCCTTGCAAAGGTCACCTTCTCAGACCACGGTATTGAGAAAACCTTTGAAGGCGTTGGAAACGGACCCATTGACGCTGTCCAGAGAGGACTTGAGGACGCCCTTGGCATCCAGATTAAGGTCCTGGACTACAACGAGCACGCGCTTGCATCCGGTTCCGGGGCAGAGGCAGCCTCCTACATCCACCTGGTAGACCAGGTCACAGGAAAGGCAACCTATGGCGTCGGCATCAGCTCCAACATCACCAGGGCATCCATCCGCGGTATCTTCAGTGCGGTGAACCGTCTGTTTTATTAAGATTTAAGCAATCAGGACCCATTATAAGCAATAAAAACCGGCTCCTTTATAGGGAGCCGGTTTTTGCGTCCTGCCGACGCCAGCTGTTGCTGCCTTAATTTCCTTTTTGCTTAAACTCCAGATTATCAAAGGAGAACGCCGAGCACACCCCGGTCTGGTCCTCCATATAATCCATGGCTACCCGGTCGCCGGGCTGGGTCAGGGCCAGTTCATTGCTCAGTTCATAGGACACGGTAAAGATATGGTCCTTCTGCTCTTCCAGGATGATTTTGTAAGTGATGGTGTTTTCCATTGTCTCACTGGCAATCCTCAGGACGGTCCCCTTTATGGTGGAGGTGGCCTGGCCTGCGGAAATGTTGCTGTTCACCGTGCCCTGTACCTGGCGGTAGTTGCGCAGGGCGCTGTCAATGGTTTCACCGGTTCCCACATTGGTGTAGTTGGAAACAGATACAAATGCATACTGCTTGATCAGTCCGGCATTATCCTTAAGTGTCATGAAGTAAGTGGCCTGTCCGTCCAGATTGATGATCATGGGGAAGGAGGCACGGTAACCGAACTGCTGCACCTTTCCTTCGGCAGAGCTTTGGGCTGCTGTTTCCGTGGCGCCGCTCATCTGGTAAATGTTGGACTCCTTTGTCACCATGTCCACCAGGATAAAGCCGATGGCTGACTCATCAGAGCCAACGCTGGTCAGTCCTGTGAACAAATAGCAGCGGGCGCCGTTGTAGATGATGATGTCACCCTGGCTGGGGCGGAACTTATCCTGGTTGGAGAAGTTGAAGATTCCGTGGACATAGATACCCTGGTTCTGTATCTGGTCCATGACAAAGCTCTCCGGCTGTACGCGGTCCACCCATTCCGGCAGTGTGTCGATGGTGTAGTGGGTGGTCTCGCCCGTGGTGGCGTTGACGGTCAGCACTCCGGTTGCTTCCGGCAGGTTAAAGAGCCAGCGGTTTTTATAAGTGGAGATGACCCAGTAGGGTACCCCGTCATCGTCCAGCTCAAAGGAATAGTCTGTAAGTCCCTTGAACAGGCCGCCGCCAAACAGGCGGACATGGCGGTTCAGGTCATCCAGGATATATGCATTGGCCTGGTATTTGATCTTGTGGTCCGTCACAAGTTTAACATCGCTGACATCGCTGGCAGACACCACGATATAGCCGGCGGAGCCATCCATGTTCTTAAGCCACTTGAAGAAGCCGGAGTGTTCCAGGGGAACCACCCAGACCAGCTTGCCGTTCACCTTCTGGATGACCGGGACGCCCAGTACTACCTGGCTGCCCAGTCCCGGGTTTTCGCCTACCTTCTTATCCGCAAGCTCCCTGGCAAGGCTTTTGTCCACAATGGGAAGCTGGTCTAAGGCAAGGGGCTGTACCGTGTCGGTAAACTCCGATACGACAGGCGTCCCCAGCTGGTCCCTGTAAGCCTTGTAATTGAACAGGGGCATGGAGAGCACGGTGGCGGCAAAGTACAGGACCCAGAGAATGGCTAAAAGGGTAAAGCCTGCCTTATATCCGCCCACGCTCTTGTCAATGGATAACTGGGGACGGTTGTATTCATTGGTAGTGATGCGCACGCTTCCAAGGGCAACGAAAAAGTTCAGGATTACATAGCAGCTGATGATAAAGCACCAGGAAAATGCACCATCAGGATACATTGGATTCAGGTTCGGGGCCTGGAAGACAATCAACACCAGAAAAACCAGTGTCAGCACCAGGTTCAGCAAAAATTGTGTCTTTTTTCTCATGAATTTCCTCCATCATTTTAACGGCTTTTTAACAAATGTCTTATAGAAGATTATATAACAAGTAGAAATAAATACAAGGGGGAAAAGCTGGGCGGCCAGCCTTTTCGGTACCAATGGACCGGAATGGACAGGGGCAGGGAGGCGGAGAGGACGAAAAAATACTTTGCAAACCCCCATGTCAGTGATAAGATAATAGGGATTAAAAATGTATGGAACGAAGAAAAAACGTGATATTGGAACGTGGAATAAAAGCGCGGTATAAAGGTGTGATAATGATACGGTATAAAACCGCAATATAAAGATGTGATATAAAACCGCGGTATAACCGCGTAATATAAAGGAGTCTGTATGATAGCTGTCCGAACATCCCATAAATACAAGATGATTTTCAGTGACATTGACGGCACCCTGTTAAACAGCAGCCATCAGGTACCGGAGCCGACCCGTAAGAAGATCCTGGAACTGGAAAAGGAAGGCGTCCCCTTTGTCCTGGTCTCGGCCAGGATGCCCGAAGGAATGACCACAATCCAGGACATGATTGGCAACCGGGCGCCCATGGTGTGCTACAGCGGGGCATTAATCCGGGATGCGGACGGGAATACAATGTACAGCTGCCAGATGGATCTGGACCTGGCTGTCAGGATTAAGGACCTGATTGGGAAGGAATTTCCTGAAATCTGCTGCAATACCTATGGGGGCAGCAGATGGGTGGTGGATGATGACAGCAGTCCCTGGGTCAGGAAGGAAGAGGAGATTACAGGACTGAAGGCCATGAACGGGGACATAAGGGAAGTGTTCGCAGCGGACCGGGGCGTGCACAAGTTCCTCCTTATGGGGCAGGAGGAAGCAGTACAGGGGCTGGAGAAACGCCTGAAGGAACATTTCCCGGACCTGTCCATCGCATCTTCATCGCCGGTATATCTGGAAGTGATGGATGGAAGGGTAAGTAAGTCCAGGGGAGTGGGTTTCCTCTGCAGCCATTACGGCGTTGGACTGGACGAGGTGATTGCCTTTGGGGACGGATGCAATGACATGGACATGCTCAGGGCTGTTAAAAACAGCTACGCCATGGCCAATGCGCCTCTTGTGGTACGGCGCAGCGCGGCACATGTGACACTGGATAATGACCACCAGGGACTTTTGGCAGCGCTTGAGGAGGATTTCAGATGAAGCTCAGCAGCAATGCATTGAAATGGATTGCCATGGTTACCATGCTGATTGACCATACAGGGCTTGTGATACTGCAGTACTGGCTGGCGTATGGGGAAAGCGGGGGCGCGCTGGGCGGTTTCCTGTGGACAATCAATCCGGATACCCTTGGCAATGTGGCTTATGGCATGAGGATTCTGGGGCGTGTAGCATTTCCTATATATGGGTTCCTTCTGACAGAGGGATTCCTCCACACCCGGGACTGGAGGAAATACTGCCTGCGCATGATTGTATTTGCAGCTGTGTCGGAAATCCCCTTTTCCCTGGCAGTGTACAATGGGTGGATTGGAGGCAGCCGGAATATATATGTGGAACTGGCGGCAGGGCTTGTGATGCTTCATGGGTTTAAGAAGGCGGAAGCTTATTATGATGCCAGGAGGAATATTTATATGGCGCTGGTGCTGGCGGCCGCCTGCGGGTTTACCTGGCTTATGGATTCAGATTACGGCGCGGGCGGTATGCTGATGATAGCGGCATTCTACCTTCTGAGGAAGGACCGTACGGCCAGGGTGGCGGGAGGCTGCCTGGTGTCCTTTGCAGATACCCTGGGAGCAGGGATGGGGGCAGGCGCGCTGGCAGCGGTCCCCCTGCTCATGTACAGCGGGGAAAAGGGACGCCAGGGGAATAAATATACATTTTACTGGTTTTATCCCCTTCACCTGCTGGTATTGTTCTTAATCCGCCTGCTTGTCCTTAACATTCCAATGATGTGGGGGACGGTAGGGTAAAATCAGTGTAAGTGTTAGTATAAGCGTGCATTTTCCTGTAAACCAGGAGGATGCAGGATAGTGAGGTGGATATGGCTAAGACGAAGTATGACCAGATATATACGGAACTGCGGGGCAGGATTGAGAATGGGGTATATGCCTGTCAGGAAATGCTGCCCTCGGAGAATATGCTGGTCAGGGAATTTGAGTGTTCCAGGAATACCATACGAAGGGCAATCGGACAGATGGCATTGGAAGGATATGTGCAGAGCATCCACGGCAAGGGGGTCCAGATCATATACCAGCCCCAGGAACAGTCGGAGTTCCTTCTTAGCGGGATTGAGAGCCTGAAGGAGGCGGTGGCCAGGAATAAAAAGAGCTACAGAACCCATGTGGCCTGTTTTGCCGAACTTGCGGTGGATGAAAAAATCCAGAAAAGGACCACGTTTCCCATAGGCGCCCAAATTTATTATATCCAGAGGGTGCGCTACATTGACGGGGAGGCGCTGATCATTGACCATAACTATTTCCTGAAGGACGTGGTGAAAAACCTGACCCGGGAGATTGCGGAGGGTTCCATCTATGAGTACATGGAGCAGGAACTGGGGGAGAGTATCGTGACCACCAAGCGGAAGATGACCGTGGAACGCATGAACCAGATTGACGAGACGTATCTGGACATGAAGGGGTACAACTGTATGGCGGTGGTGAGCAGCATGACATACAACGCCCAGGGCGTCATGTTTGAGTTTACCCAGTCGCGGCACAGGCCGGACCGGTTTGTGTTCTATGATTTGGCGCATAGGGGGAAATAAAGTGCGCGCCCTGGGGGAATCCTTCAATATATCCGGGGCAGGATGAAAGCGATGGAAAAGGATAAGGCGGACAGGGATAATTATATATTGGCAGTTTGGCAGGAGAGAGTTTGGATAGATTAAAAAACTCTCTTTTTTGCTATTGACAAACTTGTTTAAACAAGATATAATCCAAATATAAGAAACTTGTTTAAACAAGATAATGGTATGGCGCAGGAAACACATTAAAAAGAAAAGACATTTCAGTCTGAGGAGGTATTTATGGCAGGGAAATTTACCGAGGATTCCAGGAAACTGCTTGCATATGTGGGGGGACGGGAGAACATTGCCGCTGTTTCCCACTGTGTCACACGGATGCGGTTTGTGCTGAACGACCCGTCAAAGGCGGATACCAGTGCCATTGAGGCGCTGCCCTCCGCCAAGGGGACATTTACCCAGGCAGGGCAGTTCCAGGTGATTATCGGAAACGAGGTCAGTACGTTTTACAATGATTTTGTGGCGGTTGCAGGGATAGAGGGCGTATCTAAGGAGGCGGTGAAGAGCGCGGCCAAGCAGAACCAGAACCTGCTTCAGAGGATAATGAGCAGTCTGGCGGAGATATTCGCCCCACTGATTCCGGCCATTATCGTGGGCGGCCTGATTCTGGGATTCCGCAATATCATCGGGGAGATTGCACTGTTTGACGGGGGTACCAGGACCCTGACCCAGATATCCGTGTTCTGGGCTGGCATGAACAGCTTCCTGTGGCTGATTGGAGAGGCCGTGTTCCATTTCCTCCCGGTATGCATTGTGTGGTCCATCACCAAGAAGATGGGGACCACACAGGCCCTGGGAATCGTGCTGGGAATCACCCTTGTCTCGCCCCAGCTCCTGAATGCGTACAGCGTGGCATCCACGGCAGCGGCAGAGATACCCAAGTGGGATTTCGGCTTAATGCAGGTGGATATGATTGGATACCAGGCCCAGGTGCTCCCTGCGGTCCTGGCCGGATTTACCCTGGTGTACCTGGAGCGGTTTTTCAGGAAAATATGTCCGGCAGTGATTTCCATGATAGTGGTCCCCTTCTGTTCCCTGCTCATATCCGTTATTGTCGCCCACGGAATCCTTGGCCCTATCGGATGGAAGATTGGCGGTGTGATATCCGACCTTGTCAACGCAGGGCTGACGTCCTCATTTAAGGGAGTGTTTGCAGGCGTATTCGGCTTTTTCTATGCGCCCCTTGTGATAACAGGACTCCACCATATGAGCAATGCCATTGACCTGCAGCTGATTGCCGACTTTGGCGGCACCACCCTGTGGCCCATGATTGCACTTTCCAACATTGCCCAGGGTTCAGCCGTCCTTGCCATGGTCTGCCTTCAGAAAAATGATGCCAAGGCAAAGGAAATATCGGTTCCGGCCTGCATCTCCTGTTATCTGGGCGTTACGGAGCCAGCCATGTTCGGTGTGAACTTAAAGTACGGATTCCCATTTATCTGTGGTATGACTGGCTCAGCCGTAGCGGCCGTGCTGTCCGTTGTATCCGGCGTAAAGGCCAATGCAATCGGCGTAGGCGGCATACCGGGAATCCTGTCCATTAACCCGCATTATATGGGCATATTTTCAATCGCAATGGCAATCGTGATTGTGATACCGTTTACTCTTACATTCATAATTGGTAAGAGGAAAGGGATTGGCGCTGTAAAAGAAGGGCTTGTCCAGGGGGCGGTGCCTGTCAGCCAGCCAGCTGAATGTGCAGACGGCCAGCCTGCTGCCTGTGCAACTATCCAGTCCGCTTCCTGTACCGCCAGCCAGCTTACCGCCTGCGTAAGCGGTCAGGTCATTCCCATGGAAGAAGTGCCGGACCAGGTATTTGCATCCAAGGCCCTGGGTGACGGCGTTGCCATTATCCCGGAGGATGAGGTATTGAGGGCACCGGCCCCAGGAACCGTGGCGGTCGTCATGGAGGGAAGTCTCCATGCCTGCGGCCTGATGCTTGACAATGGCATGGAAGTACTGCTGCATATAGGACTGGATACGGTGGAGATGAAAGGGGACGGGTTCGAGGCCCTGGTCAAGGCCGGTGACCGGGTGGATGCGGGCGATTGCCTTATCCGCTTTAGCCGGGACAAAATTAAGGCTGCCGGACATCCCGACATGGTCATCATGGTAGTGACCAACCCCGGTACCGCCTCGTCCATTGACTGGAAGTCCGGTATCCATGCCAGGGCGGGCAAAGACCCGGTGGCGCTTCTGGAATGTGTCTGACGGTCACTGGCCCGGCACAGCGGGAAGCAGTGGAACATAAAAGGAAAATGTACATGGACTGTATGTATGAAGGAGGAGCCATCCATGAGAGACTTTAAAAGCAGCACAATTTATCAGATATATACAAAATCCTTCCAGGATACCACGCACAGCGGGCAGGGGGATTTAAGGGGGGTAATCAGCCGCCTGGATTACCTGAAGGAGTTGGGAATTGACTATATATGGCTGACCCCGTTTTTCAAATCCCCCCAGAACGACAATGGCTATGATGTGGCCGACTACCTGTCCGTGGACCCCATGTTCGGCACCATGGAGGATGTGGAGGAACTGATTGGGGAAGCCGGAAGGCGGGATATGGGATGTATGTTTGACATGGTATTTAACCACACATCTACGGAGCATATGTGGTTCAAACGGGCTATGGAGGGTGATCCTGAGTATATGGATTACTACATTTTCCGGGACGGGGAGCCGGACGCCCCGCCCACCAACTGGCAGTCCAAGTTCGGCGGCAGTGCATGGGAATATGTGCCGCACCTGAAAAAGTGGTATCTGCACCTGTTTGATGTGACCCAGGCAGACTTAAACTGGGATAACCCCAGGGTACGCCGGGAACTTAAGGAGGTTATCCGGTTCTGGAAGGATAAAGGCGTCAGGGGATTCCGCTTTGATGTGGTGAACCTTATATCCAAGCCGGAGATATTCGGGGATGACAGTATAGGGGATGGGCGCGGTTTCTATACGGATGGCCCCCATGTCCATGAGTATCTTCAGGAGCTGACAAGGGATACCGGGATTGACGGCATGGTGACGGTTGGGGAAATGTCCTCCACCTCCCTGGACAACTGCATCCGCTACAGCCGTCCTGAGGACAGGGAACTGTCCATGTGCTTTAATTTCCATCACCTGAAGGTGGATTATAAAGACGGGGATAAGTGGAAGCTGATGCAGCCGGACCTGAGGGAACTGAAGCGGTTGTTCATGGAATGGCAGGAAGGCATGCAGGAGGGCGGAGGCTGGAACGCGGTTTTCTGGTGTAACCATGACCAGCCCAGGGCTGTTTCCAGGTTTGGGGATGATGGGAAGTACTGGAAGGAATCCGCTAAGATGCTTGCGACCGCCATCCATATGTTTCGGGGCACCCCCTATGTGTTCCAGGGTGAGGAACTGGGCATGACCAATGCTTACTATGATGACATTTCCCAGTACAGGGATGTGGAGAGCATTAACTACTATAAAATCCTTCAGGACCAGGGGAGCACCAGGGAGGAGGCCATCCATGTGCTTCAGGAACGCTCCAGGGACAATGGCAGGACGCCCATGCAGTGGGACGGTTCAGAACTGGCAGGCTTTTCGGATGTGGCCCCATGGATTGGCATTCCCCGTAACCACACGTATATCAATGTGGAATCGGAGCAGCAGGATGAAGATTCCATCCTCAGCCACTATAAACGTCTTATCGCCCTGCGCAAGGAGTACCCCGTGATTGCTGAAGGTGAGATAGAATTTGTGGACCGCAGCCATCCACAGATTCTGGCATACAGGCGTTTTGACGGCAGCAGCGAGCTGATGGCCTTCCATAACATGGCTGGTGAGGTGATAGGGCTGACGGAACCCTTTGACCGGACGGGATGGAGGCTTTTGGTTAGTAATTATAGGGATGAGGCAGATGTTAAAGATGGAACAGATGCTGCGGATGAGGCGGATATTACGGACGGGGGAGATGCTTTGGGGACGGGAAACAGGGAGCAGGAAGGCGGTTCTCAGGACAGCCGGATGATTACATGTCTCCGCCCTTATGAAAGCGTTGTTTATATGCGTGACAAATAAAAAATATTTTAAGCATCTTGTCTATATCTGTCATAAGCTTTCGAACCTTGAAATACACTTCTCTTTCACAAAGGAATCAGATGCTACGGTAGCAAAAGCATATTCAATTTCAAAGAAGACTGGTCTTGTAATGCGGTTAAGGAATTTCAGGATTTGTATCAGATAAGAATAGGTAAGCGCCAGACATGCCTATAGATATCGGATTATCGCCTGATTTATTATTAAATCAAACTATACTTTTTGATTATCTTTTTAGAAGTTATTATATGCCGGCATAGCCTGTATTTACAGGCTTTCCGGCACTTTTCATATCGGAAGATGTTCTTAAATATTCTCATATCCCCTCATGTTTCTGCGTTCAAAGGTAGTAGAAAGAGTAGTAAAACCTCTATTTACTACTAAGCAATCAGCCGTTCCATTTCTGCTAATGCACTGTCAGAAGTGGCATGAGCGTTATAGTTCAGTGTAGCGTCATGTTGATGTTGGAATGTCCAATGATATACTGTAATGCTTTCTCATGGCACTTGTTGTACTTCTTCACAAGCCCCCTGAACATAATTTCATAATTTGCTGCCACCTTTGGCAAGCCGTTTCGGTTAAGGAAAGGGAATTTCCCGTACCCGTCGATAACGGTAGGCTTTGCCCGCCCTCTGTTTTTCAGCACACGCTTGAACGCTTCATATACGGCTGCGCTCATGCGGATTTTTCCGAATACAATCGTCCTATATGGCTGTGTAAAAAGCAGCTTTAAGCGAACTGTTCCGCTTCATCATCTGCGAAATACTGGTCGCAAACGTGGAGCTGATGTTCTTCCTGTGGCAACAAATCGGAAAAAGTAACTTCGCGTAACTGCTGACGCTTTGTGTCCCTGTGGGCGTTCATAGCTTCCCGATTCAACGCCTGTTTGCAAAAGCCGTTAATACAAAAGCAACACGGCGATACCTCTTTGATACCGCCGTATACTTAAATAGGCTCGCCTTATTTTGTTTGGGTGCATGAAAACCCCGCCGCCTCAACAACGGTTTTTTTATTTCCCGTTGGGTGGCTGTGTCATACTTTCTGTTTCATAATAATCGGTTCTCGTCATACCATATAAATAATAATCGCAATAAGTATTTACCATTTTTCCGCTCCGAATATGCCCCTCTCGCCTAAATCCTGCTTTTTCCAGTGTTTTATATGACGCGATATTTAGAACATGAACATCAGACCATAGCCGTTGTAATTCTGTTTTTTCAAAACAAAAAATCACTACGTTTCTTAAAGCTTCTGCCATAAGACCATTTCCTTGATAAATTGGAGAAAGACGGAAAGCCACTTTTGCCATGCGGTCATTTTCAATGAGATATACCCACATTTCACCTATCACTTTATCGTCCTTTTTATGAACAATCCCCCAATGGAAACTCTTTGTAGGACGCTCCTTTTTTTGAAATAGCAATTCGGGATTTAAGTCACTTTTTCCGGGACGTTTCCCCCAATATTGATATAATGATCTGTCGCCTATCCATTCTTTCAAATCGGCAACATCATCATATTGCAAAGGACGTAATAAAAGCCTGTCCGTTTCAAGTTTCGGTTTATTCTGAACATAATCTTTCAGTTTCATAAAGCCCCCTTAAAAATTGAATACCTGCTCCCAATTAAAGCAGCCGGACGCTTCTGTGCTTCTCGGCCACTCGCTGCACCATGCAGGAATACCGGGTGTTTCTACTCTGTCAAAACTCGGTGTGTACGGCTTTAAATCTAACACGGGAGTATTGTCATTCGCGTCAATAAAAGTAACCCGAATAATTCCCTTGTTAAAATCAATGCTGATAATTTCTGATGTTGTCAAAGCAATAGGGTTAGGGCGGACTGGCGACCTTGTGGCAAAAACGCCCATTACTGTTGGTGCATTTTTATAGGGCTGTTCGGTTTGTAATATATTTCTGTCTGTCTGATTATCACAATCACTAAACCACCATACTACGTTGATATGGCTAAATCCGTTTAATGCCTGCAGTCCGGGAATATACTCCGGCTCTAATTCAATAAATGCTCCGCTGTCATCATTCTTTACCTTTCCAATAGGTTTTAATTGATAATCATTCATGTTGTACCTCCTCGTTTTCTGCTTTGATTTCAGTATAATACCTCACATCATGTGAGATACAAGAGGTAAAATAAAAATGCCCTGCATTTTTGCAGGACATTGCTAACTAAGTTCCAACGGTATTTGGATTTCAGTCAGGTACTTTGCCGGATTACTCTCATTCCACGATCCCCTATGCACAATTTGCCGCATAGGGTTTGACATTCGATATTTACTGTTTTTTTGCAGCCATTCAGCAAAAGCAATATACGCTCCTTTGATATTTGAAAAGTCACCATATACCATTGTGCAAGCCATAACGGGGACAGGCTCGATAATACGGAAACAGAATGGGGCAATATCTTTACATAGCTTACTTACCGGGACGCATAACTCAATATCCACATTTTGTTCCTTGTACTCTGTGTCGTGATAAACAGAAAAAGTATGACTGGATATTTCTATCTTCTGTTCTTTGGCAAAAGCAGAAAGTTCATTCCATAAATCACCCTCGGAGTAGTATGTAGGAACAATTCTTCGTAAAGAAAGCACTTGATACTCCGGGATTACTTTAATGGAAATGTTGTAATGAAGTTCTCCTTTGTTTTCTTTTATTTCGTTTTTAGCAATCGCGATTTTCCGTAGTTTTTCCTGCTCATTCTGTATGGTATCCATAATTTCTAATCGCTTTTGTTCAAGGGTTTCAAGTAGTAAACAATCATTCATTTCGAGTGCAAGCGCAATTTCAGCAATATTAAAACCGATGTCACGCAAATATAATATTCTATTTAGGCGGGGTATTTGAGTTACCGAGTACATTCGGTGCCCCGTCCATTTGCCGACTTCTTCCGGCTTTAACAGCCCTACTTCATCATAATACCGAAGCATACGAATAGATACTTGCGCTATCTTTGAAAACTCACCTATTTTAAACATCTTATCACCATCTGCATATAATTATACTTGAAGTTTCATACACTTCAAGCCGATTTTGCATTTCTGAAAGTTAATGATATGCTCTATTCTTATCAATGCTATGATATGTGTATTCATGTCTAAATAAGAAAGATGAACGGCAAAATGTAATAGGGTGAAAAATATGAAGCAGGACAAAGTGAAGTATAATTCCAACAAGCGGACATATTACGGCATACGGAACATGAGCGACAAGCTGTGCCGGGAACACGGCTTATCCGTTGTCGTTCCGGGTAAAGGCAGCAAGGGTAAAAGCTATGCAGAGTATCAAGCGGAAAAGACGGGGACGAGTTGGAAAGGGAAGATAAAGATTGCCGTTGACGCGCTCATTCCCCAAGTGGCAGGCTTTGAGAAATTATTGCGGCGGTTGGAAATTGTTACCTAAATTTGAATTTAAAAATATTCATAGTGCTATTAACCTAAATAGAGTTAGTATAAAGTTAGATAACCCTGAAATATCCGCACGGATTAATGAATTAAAAGATAATATGGTGAAAGTTTTTAATCTTCCATCTATTTCTCAATCAAAGTGGGAACGGCACGAGAATAATTTTATAATTAAAATTAGCAGCGTTTCGAAAAAATAATAAGACCGGGCGCTGCTTTCCGAGTCCTGTCACGCGGTAGAAAGGTGTTTTTGAGGGAAAAGGTATACCCCCTTGCCCCTACTGCATGAGATGAGGGCATAAAAAGCGGCGTTCCTGTTATCCCGTGTGGGAATAGGTAACGCCGCCTGTCTGGTGGCGTGTTGTGCTTCTCTATTTGATTGCTGATGTGCCATGCCATCATTTACATTTCCGCCAAAACATAGTACAATTGTGAAAGCAAAACCCCTCTGAAGCAGGGGGTGGTGTCCGAAGGAGGAGAATCCGGAATGAAGCATTACGATTATGTATTAGTTGGAAGCGGGCTTTACGCAGGCGTGTTTGCCTGGTATGCGAAAAAGAGCGGGAAGACATGCCTGGTGGTGGAAAAAAGGAACCACATAGGCGGTAATATATATTGTGAGGATGTGGAGGGAATCCATGTGCACAAGTACGGCGCCCACATTTTCCATACCAGTAATAAGAAGGTGTGGGGATTTGTCAACGGTCTGGCTGAGTTCAACCGCTATACCAACAGCCCTGTGGCAAACTTTAAGGGCGAGATGTACAACATGCCTTTTAATATGAATACATTCAGCAGGATGTGGGGAATCTCCACGCCGGATGAGGCAAAGGCCATCATTGAGAAGCAGAAGGCAGAGGTACAGGGAGAACCCCGCAACCTGGAGGAACAGGCCATCAGCCTGGTGGGACGGGAACTGTATGAGAAGCTGGTCAAGGGATATACGGAGAAACAGTGGGGCCGGGACTGTACGGAACTGCCTGCATTCATCATCCGGCGCATACCCGTGCGCTATACCTATGATAATAATTATTTTAATGACTTATACCAGGGCATTCCCATTGGCGGATACAATGCCATCATAGACAGGCTGTTTGAGGGCTGCGATATTGAGACTGGGGTGGATTACCTGGAGCACAGGGAGCATTACGACAGCCTGGGAGGTACCGTGGTCTATACCGGAACCATTGACGCCTACTATGGCTACTGTTTTGGCAAGCTGGAATACCGCAGCCTGCGCTTTGAGTCTGAGGTGCTTGACGAGGAGAACCACCAGGGCGTGGCAGTGGTCAATTATACGGACAGGGAGACGCCGTATACAAGGATGATTGAGCACAAGCATTTTGAATTCGGCACCCAGCCAAAGACCGTGGTCACAAGGGAATACCCGGTCAGCTGGCAGGAGGGCATGGAGCCTTATTATCCGGTCAACGACGGGAAGAACCAGGAGCTGTACCGCCGCTATGAAGAACTGGCCAGGGCGGAGGAACATGTATTGTTTGGCGGCCGTCTGGGAGAATATAAGTATTATGACATGGATAAGGTGATTGAATCAGCCATGAAACGGGCAGAGGAAATCTTTGGGTGAAAGCATTGGAAATGTTGGATGAGGCAGGTATGGACCACGGAATAACGGTACTGGCGGCTGCCTATAACGGCAGGGATTATATTGAAGAGCAGATGGATTCCATCCTGGCCCAGGGCCAGGGGGGAATCCTTCTTGTGGTATCAGACGACGGCTCCACGGACGATACAGGTGAGCTTCTGGACCAGTATGGGCTTAAACACAGGGATTGTGTGCTTGTACTCCACCGGCGCACCGGCTCGGGAGGGGCCGCGGCCCATTTCCTGGGACTCCTTCAAATGATGGCCTCCCTGGCCGCCGGACAGGGGAAGGCTGCCTGGGAGGGAAATTACGATTTGACGCCTGAGGAAGGCGGGAGGCTTATAAGGGCCGCATCCTCAGACTACTTCATGCTCAGCGACCAGGATGATGTGTGGCTGCCCTGCAAGGTGCAGATGCTTCTTGGGAAAATGCAGGAACTGGAAGGAAACCCGCCGGACAGCAGGCTTCCGGTGCTGGTCCATTCCGACCTTAAGGTGGTGGATGAACAGCTCAATGAGATTGCCCCCAGCTTTTTTGGTTATCAGAAGATATCGCCGGAGCGCACCAGGCTTTCACAGCTGCTGGTACAGAATAATGTCACCGGAGGCGCGGTCATGATGAACCGACCCATGCTTGGGTACCTGGAACAGCTGCCCGGTGTCTGCCTGATGCATGACGCCTGGCTGGCCCTTCTTGCCAGCTGTTTTGGAAGGATTGGATGGGTGGGGCAGCCA
Organism: Clostridium pacaense; assembly: GCF_020709765.2. Classification (NCBI taxonomy): domain Bacteria; kingdom Bacillati; phylum Bacillota; class Clostridia; order Eubacteriales; family Clostridiaceae; genus Clostridium; species Clostridium pacaense. The sequence goes on along the minus strand of NZ_JAJFEB020000009.1, from coordinate 216,429 downwards.
TTGTATCTGTACCGCCAGCACAGGGACAACACCCTGGGGGCGGAAAAAGGGGACAGCCTCAAAGGCGCCGGGGAGCGCATCAGGGACGGCAGCAGGGCAAAGGAAAATTACAGGCTTATGTTTGGACAGGCCGGATGCCTGCTGGCCATGTTCCGCGATAAGCTGGATCCGGAGCAGAGGGAGATACTGGCTGCGTTCACGGAACTTCCGGGAAAGGGCAGGCTTGGCAGGATTGCGCTTATGATGCGTTACGGATTCACGAAAAATTCAGCCCTTCGGACCATTGGGCAGATGTTGTTTATGGGAGATTAAGATATGGATGATTATAGAATGGAAAATGTCAGGCCCACGGTCAGCATCTGCTGCATCACCTACAACCATGCACCCTATATAAGGAGCGCCCTGGACGGGTTCCTGATGCAGAAGACGGATTTCACATACGAAATCCTGATTCACGACGATGCGTCCACGGACGGGACGGCCGATATCATCCGGGAGTACACGGCCAGGTACCCGGATATCATAAAACCGATCCTCAGGGAGGAAAACCAGTATTCCAAGGGGATTTCCAATATCAGTATTTTCAATTTTCCAAGGGCCAGGGGGGAATACATCGCCATGTGCGAGGGGGATGATTACTGGACAGACCCTCATAAACTCCAGAAGCAGGTGGATTATCTCCGGGCCAACCCGGACTGTTCCCTGTGTTTTCACAGCAGCAGGATCATAAGTGTGGACGGTTCCAGGGCAGAGGGGATGATGCGGCCTTACAGGGAGAGCCGGAAGGTGGAGCCGGAGGCCATCGTGGACAAATCCACGGGATATCCCACGGCGTCCCTTGTGTTTCCCGCGCGAATCGTAAAAACCCTGCCCGACTACTACCTGCACTGCCCGGTGGGGGATATCCCCATGCAGCTGATGATGGCATGCGCCGGATACGCTTACTATATGGACGAGCCTATGTGCGTGTACCGGGTGGGCGTGGCAAGCTCCTGGACCAGCCTGATGAAACAGGGGGATTATGAAAATAAACAAAAGCGTTACTATGAGCAGATGAAGGAAATGTATGAGACATTTGACCGCTCCACCTTCGGGCGGTTCCATAATGAGGCCATGAGCGCTGCCAAGCGGATTTATTTCCTTACACAGGTCAACACGAAACACTATGACCAGGTCAGGAAGAAGGAGTACCGGAGATATTACAGGGAGCTGAGTCTCAGGACCAGGTTCTTCATCCGGTTTGAAATCATGGCTCCCGGCCTGTACCGGCTGCTCCAGAGGATGGTGCGGGGGAGCAATTAAGGCAGGTTGATTCAGGGGAATCCAGGGGAACGGAAAGGAAGTTAGGATTTGGCGGAGACAGAGATAAAGAATAAGGTCCTGAAAGGCCTGTTTTGGAAAATTTTAGAAAATGGCGGCGCCCAGGGAATCCAGTTTGTGATTGCCATCATCCTGGCCCGGCTTCTAAGCCCGGCGGAATATGGCCTGGTCAGTATCATCATGATATTCATCACCATTGCCAACGTGGTGGTGCAGAACGGTTTCAGCACGGCGCTGGTGCAGAAAAAGCATTCGGATGACGCGGATTTCTCGTCTGTGTTTTATTTCAGCCTTGTGATTGCGGGCGTGATGTATGCTGCGCTGTACGCGTCAGCGCCCTCCATCGCGGGATTTTACCACAACGATGTGCTGGTGCCCATTGTCAGGGGCCTGGCCGTGGTGCTGTTCCCTGGGGCCGTGATTTCAGTGCAGACCGCCTATGTGTCCAGGAAAATGGAGTTCAAGGGCCTGTTTAAGGCCACCATGGCGGCGGTGGTGATATCCGGCGCGGCCAGTATTTTCATGGCGTACAGGGGAATGGGCGTCTGGGCCATGGTGGGCCAGCAGATTGCCTATTATCTGGCGCTTATGACCACCCTGTTCCTGACGGTCAGCTGGAAACCGCGCCTGGTGTTTGCCATGGGCCGTATCCGTTCCATGTTCTCATTTGGATGGAAGCTGCTGCTGGCAGCCCTTTTAGACACCCTGTTCAACAACCTTTACGGCCTGATTATGGGGAAGATTTATAATGAGGAACTGCTGGGTGCCTATAACCGGGGCGACCAGTTCCCCAAGCTGATTGTCAATAACCTGGGGGCAGCCATACAGGCCGTGCTGCTGCCGGCATTTTCCTCCAGGCAGGGGGATATTGCCCAGGTCAGGAGCATGGTGCGCAGGGCCATCAGGACCAGTTCCTTCCTGGTGCTTCCCATGCTGTTCGGGCTGTTTGCAGTGGCGGATACCATGGTGCTGGCGCTGCTGGGGGAGAAATGGATGATCTGCGTGCCTTATCTTAGGATCATGTGTATTGCATACTCCTTCTGGCCCATCCACATCACCAACCTCCAGGCCATCAACGCGGTGGGGCGCAGCGATATCTTCCTGAAACTGGAGGTCATAAAGAAGACCATCGGTATCCTGGGACTTGTGATCGGGGCCCAGTTCGGCCCGTTCATCCTTGTATCCATCAAGGCTGTCATTGATTTCCTGTGTACCTTCATCAATGCGTGGCCCAACAAGAAGCTGCTGGGATACAGCATATCCAGCCAGTGGATGGATATCATGCCGTCCATGGCCCTTTCTGTGGGAATGTGCGCTGCTGTGTATGCCCTCCAGTTCGTATTGCCCGGCGGTCCATGGATGAAGCTGATCCTTCAGATTGGCGCAGGGGCGCTTATCTATGGGGGAGCGGCCGCCCTGTTCAGGGTGGAGAGCTTTACGTATCTGCTTGGGATGGTGAAGCGGAAGAAATAGTGTCTGGTCAGATCCGGTTTTATCTTTTATCCTGCATAATGCATCTTCTATTTTATTCCCGCTGAGTTGCAATGCCGCCGTTGCAGCGGGAATCTGTTCTTTACACTGGTAGTATTTCCCAAGGATGGTCTGCTTTTCCTCAGTCATCTGTAGTAGGATGGTGCAGATTGAAGACTGGCCGTGGGCCAGGACCATGGGTGCAATGATTTATTAATCAGTATATTGAAATAGTATGAAAAGATATAGCAAATTAGGGGCTATATCTTTTTTAAAAGCAATAATTATAGTATACTAAAAAAAGAATGTCGTTGGGAGGTGTTCATAATAGATGATATTAGCAGACAAAAGAGATTATAAACAAGGATATAGAAAACATTATGTTACATATAAGCGCCTACGAGATGATAATGATGATTTGAATAGTCGAAGATTATTACTGGTTTATAGCGTTGAATGTGGTCTGAAGTATTTACTATTAGATAAATGGCATGAGGAGAACCCCAAAAATATATTGGAAGGAAAAGACGAAAAGAAAAAAAACGTATTGAAAACTCATAATTTGGACAGAATATTGAAAGAATTAGGACAGCAGGGGGTATTTAAATTCCCACAATTATTGACAATACATAATGACAGTATAATAATTGAAAATTATCATCAGTTATATAGATATTGTATCAGAATCAAGGAAAAAGATAAAAGTGTAGAGTCGGTGTATGAGGAAGAATTAAGAAAAATTGCGAATTGGATTGAGGAAGGGATGTGAATTAATGTTATTGTATACCTGGAAAGATGTAGAGAGAAAACTTTTATTAAATAAAAAAGTGTGGGAAGATAAGATTTTAGAAATAGAAACGTATTCTTCTGAAATTATTATATATATAAAAAGCATGGATGTAATAAATGATGTGGACATGTTACTTTGTGAGTTGATGGATCATAAGTATGATCAACAAAATAAAAAAATAAACCTGGAATTTGAAGGCGAATATTTAGACGTTTTTTTTGAGCAGGGAGATATAGTGGAGCATAACGTATCCGGGACTCCTCTTTTTAAAAAGGTTTTATATCAGCAATCAGCTTATTATAATGAGATGTTAAGTGAAGATTTGCCAGGTGTTCCTGTAATTGCATTTCATTCATATAAAGGGGGCGTAGGCCGTACGCTTTCATTATTGGCATTCGTTAAGGCGTGGTCTTCTCTTAAAAATCTAAAAAATTCAAAGCGGCTGCTTATTATTGATTCGGATATAGAGGCGCCGGGGATTACATGGTTGACTACCAAGTCAGAGGAGCCTCTATTTAGTTATTTGGACTTACTGGAGGTGACACAGGGAAAAAATAATGTGGATGAGATTATTTCACTGATTGCTGATAAAGTGGCGGAATTGACTGTAAAGATTGAGACGGAACAAAGTTTAGTTGAGCATATCGTTTTACCGACCTACAGATATATTGAACAATTACTGGATATGTATTCTAGCCCTGAAAGTCTTGCACTTAGCTATAATAAAAAATATATTCTTGCGGAGGTTTTGTCTAAGTTAGGGGAAAAATTAAATGCAGATATGGTTTTAATTGATTTACGCGCAGGTTTAAGTGAATTTTCGGCACCGATATTGTTCGATCCGAGAGTAAAAAAGTATCTGGTAACATCAACTTCTTATCAGTCTGTAAAAGGGACGGAAATCTTGTTACAGCAATTAAACAAGGGGCTTCCTTTGTCGGAGAATACATTGTTGCCAGAGATATTATTGACTATGGTTCCGGAAGGATTGAAACCATCCGATATCATAAGCGACTTAATTGCTGCATATGAAAAGAGTGAAACGGATGAAAATATTTCTTTAACGGATAATTTGGTGACAGAGCTTCCCTTTGCAAGCGAACTTGTGCATTTGGAGTCGTTGCAACATATTATGAAAAATTTAGAGGGGAGGGAATTTTATAAAAGAATTTATTTGATAGTGCAAAATAACTATTTTTCAGATAAAGGAAAAAGTACAGAAGTAGATTTTAACAAACGGAAATCAGTAATAAAAAGTATTCATAGTTTAGCAAAGAACCAGATTACTGCTGAAGGAAATGCAGCATTTGACGTGTTGATGACAGAACCGATTCAGAATTTAATCAGGAAATATAGAAGCAATCTACCTAATACGGTAATTATGGGTGCAAAAGGGTCTGGTAAGACGTTTTTATATCGGGAAATATTGAGAAATAAGTATTGGGAAAATTTTATACTAAGTGTAGATCAAAAAGAGAAGGGGGAGACAGGAAAGAAAACGATAGCGGTTCCCCTACTGGCATCAGCAACGGCAACCGGATTTGGTGAAATCATGCAGGAAGCGGTGCAGAACTATAATCAGTATAACTTAAAAGGAAAAATCAACAGTTCTGTGTATATTGACAATCATGATTTAGTGTTAAATTATGACAGGGGGAATCATGATATTTTAGGCTGGAAAGAAATTTGGAAAGAAATTATTTTACAGTCTTTAAATCATGCATACCAATCGTTTGAAGAATTAGAAAGCGATTTAGAAGAACATAAAATTCAGGTAATATTCCTTATTGATGGATTAGAGGAAATATTTACACAGACAATTTCTTTTCAGACAGAGCAAAACGCGATAGTAGCATTGTGCAGGGATATGATGAATGAAATTAAAGTCAGGTACAAAAATTTTGGGCTGATGGTATTTCTCAGAAAGGACATGGCACGTGATTCAATAACGGTTAATTTTGAACAGTTTAATTCTCTTTATAACTCTGTTGAATTAAAATGGTCAAGTACGGAAGCGTTAAGGCTGGTAGTTTGGCTCGTGAGTCAAGCCGCACCTGAGTTTTATCAGGAGGAAGTTGCAATCGAGTTGGCATCAGGAGAAATAATTGAACGGAACCTTATAAAATTGTGGGGGAGAAAATTAGGTAAAGCCACATCCAATGAAGCCTATTCTTCGAGATGGATTTTGGCGGCATTGTCAGACTTTAATGGGCAGCTTCAGGCGAGAGATATCATCAGATTTTTAGAATATGCAACGAAAGAGGTGGGGAAACGTGTGTATGATGACAGGTATTTAATGCCTGTTGAAATAAAAAAGGCAGTGTCTGACTGCTCAAATGCTAAAATTTCTGAGGTCAAACAAGAAATAAAAGTTCTTGAGCCAATATTTGATAAGCTGGACAGCGCCGCAGAAGAAAAGAAAATTTTGCCTTTCTATAATGACACGTTCAATCTTACTCCTGCAGAAGAAAAAATTATGAAACAAGAAGGATATTTAAAGGTTGAGAATGATAAATATTATTTGCCGGAAATAATCAGACATGCGTTGAAATTCAGATATGAAAAGGGCGCAAGGCCCAAGGTATTGTCTTTATTATTAAAATAGTAGCATGAATTTATTGTTTAGATATTTAGAAACAAGATGTCCTTTACTTCGATAATTACTGACAATATATAGGGCAAAGCAATTGGGGTATGTAATTGAATTACATTATGCCTGTGTTGATTCTCCGGTGATAGCGAAAAAGAGAATTGCAGAATGAGTGAAAATAGCAGGCCACGGAATACCGGACAAAGATGTTGAGAAAAGATTTGGGGAGAGTTTGAGGAATCTTCATAAAATTATCGATTTGTGGGATTTAGCCGCATTATATGATAATACAGATGAGTTTCGTAGGTTTGCAAAGCCCTATAATCTGATACCGGTTCCTAGAAAACGGTGGAGTTAAAAACTGGATGTGATTGGAAAGAAAGACAAAGCAAAGGCCGTAGCACTCTTTAAATTAATTGGTGTGCTGCGGCCTTTTGAATTTATGATTACCTATGTATCTTTGTATCCGGGCCAGTCCACAATACGTACTGTCCTTATGTCCCTACTGCCCGCCGTTCATGGCCGCCACTGCAACCGGGTCCGTGGGATCCCAGTGCTGGTCGGCTGAGATAGGCTGCTCAATGGCAGGCCTGTCATATGGGCCGGGGATGGAGGAATTGTAAACCTCAACCGTGGTACCCAGTGCGCAGTGGTCAAAAATCCACTTGGAATCACCGGATGTGTAACGGATACAGCCTGCGGAACGTACCACGCCCAGGAAGTTATAAGTCTCGGGCTTCAGCGTGTTCACATTGGGGCTGTCGTAAATAATGGAGTGGAGCAGGAAGCTCAAACCTGAACCAAGGCGTGTTGCATACTGTGTATAAACGCCGCTGTTCATCAGCCTCCAGCGGTACTTCTCAGGTGTCTTGAACGTACCTAATGGGGTATCCTCGCCAGTGGAGCAGAGGAATGTCTTAAGCGGGATGATAAAGCCGTTTCCGCCGTCCTGTACATACACGGTGGTGGTGTTCATCTGCTTGTTGATGCGGATAAGGAAGGGACCGTTGGCGCCGATAAGCGGCTCTAAGTCGGTTACAACCTTGCCTGTCTCATCAAAATAATACTTGTAGCCGTCTATGTACTGCCATCCTGTAACCGGGACATTGTTCACAAAGTAGTAGCGGTCCCTGTCATTCCAGCCCCATCCGGTGAAGGGTACGCCGGTCCCGCTGCTGTACACAACAGCCCCGTCAATGGTCTGGATGCCGTCCGGGGCAGCTGCCTCCAGAGGTTTATCCATGTTGTAGGATGCGGCTTCGCCATTCTTACCCCAAAGGGATACGCGGAAGCTCTGCATTACCTTTCCTGTGCCCATGGTGCCTGCTGTCTGTCCGTTGCGCGCCCAGTTAAGTTCTGTGCCGTCGGTCAGGGTAGTCTGGTAATAAACGTCAAAGGTGTTGCCTACAAATCCCGTGAACCGGATCTGGATGGCTTCTACCAGGGCGCCGTCCTCCCATACCGTGGTATGGTCGCCGTTCATGGCCCACTCACTCCATCCGTGTGCGCTGGTGTAGGTCCTGTAAAGTACATTGCCCACGATGTTGTTCAGATAGATACAGAGGGAACGGAATCCTCCTTCGGAAACAACGGTTGTGTCACCAATGACCGGGTCGGTCCAGGTGGTATCGGGACGCAGTACCTGAAGCTGAAGATAAGGCGTGTTGGCAATGATGGCAGCCTGCATGGCTGCTTCCTCAGCTGCCGCCGCCTGTTCGGCCGCTGCCTGGGCTGCCGCCGCATCCGCATCCGCCTGGGCATTGGCTGCCGCATCGTTTCCGGGGAGAGTCTCCGTGGCAGCGCCCTGGGTGGGCTGTGTCTGGCTGCCGCCCGAAGCCTGGTTGTCACCGGAAGCCTGGTTGTCACCGGAAGCCTGGCTGTCACCGGAAGCCTGATTATCGCCAGAAGCCTGTCCGCCGCCAGGTGCAGTCTGTTCTGCCTTGGTGGTGCCGAATGCAGGCCCGTAATTGGAATCATCCTGTGCTGCCAATGCCGTACATGCCTGTCCGATGATGAAGACTCCGGCAAGCAGTGCAGCAGCAGTACGTTTCATGTACTTATGCATTGGAAAAATCCTCCTAAATTTTATAGATACCATACATGTCCTAATTTATCATATTTAAGGGAAAAATTCCAGATGTGATTTACTTTTTAGAAGTGATAATGTAAAATTGTAAACAAAATGACACTAGAAAGACCAAAGAACGTAAGAAACAGGTGGCATAATATGGAATGGAATGAAGAAACAGCCAATATCATATATGCGTCCAATGACGGGTATGCCGGACATCTGGCCGCATCCATGTATTCTCTACTGGATAATAACCGGAATATAAGGAATATGGATATTTATATACTATCTGCCCAGATGTGCCAGGAATATAAGGAAAGGCTTGCTGGCATGGCGGAGGCATTTCACAGGACCCTTCGTGTGGTGGAGCTGGGGGACTTAAAGCAGCGGTTTGACTTTGATATTGATACCAGGGGGTTTGATATCAGCGCCATGGGCAGGCTCTTTGCGCCCCAGGTGCTGCCCGGCACCGTGAAGAAGGCCCTGTACCTGGACTGCGACACCATTGTATGCAAGAGCATAAGGCCCCTTTATGAAACTGAATTAGGGGATGCGCTGGTGGGGATGGTAATGGAACCCACGGTGTATAAGGAGATGAAGGAATCCATCGGTATGGGCAAGGACGACCCGTATTACAATTCAGGGGTACTGCTCATGGCCCTTGACAGGTGGCGCCAGGAGGATGTGCTTCAGAAACTATTGGATTTCTACAAAAGCTGTCACGGCAGGCTCTTTGCATGCGACCAGGATACCATCAACGGCGCCCTGAAAGGAAGAATAAAGACACTTCCGGTGAAATACAATTATTTTACCAATTACCGCTATTTCCGGTATTCCACCCTGTGCTCCATGTGCGCGGCCTACCGGGAGATTGGGGAGGAGGCGTATCTGGAGGCCAGGCGTTCCCCTGCCATCATCCATTATCTGGGGGACGAGCGGCCATGGATTGCCGGGAACCATAATCATTTTAAGAAGCTGTATGAGTATTATCTTGCCAAGACGCCATGGAAGGACACGCCCAAGCAGACCGGGAAAGAACGGTATATGCACATGTGGTGGCTGTTCAACCGCCTGACCTGGCTCTGTCCGCCCTTCAGGCTGTGGGTCAGCCGCAGCATGGGGATGAAGCTGGTGGACAGCCGGAGGAAGCGGAGATAGATGGGGGACAGGCAGATGTCCAGAGGAAGCGGGGATAGATTGGGGACAGGCAGATGCCGGAGAATCTGGAAATAAAGTGGGAACAAGGATTGATATGGACAAAATATGCTGTATTATATTAAACTATAACGATGCCGCCACCGCCATGGCGCTTGCCAATGAGATAAGGGAGTATCCGTGCCTGGATTCCGTCGTGCTGGTGGACAACTGTTCCACGGACGATTCCTGGGAAAGGCTTAAGACACTGCGGCACACGGACAAGATCCATGTGTTGAGGACTGAGGAAAATGGCGGATACGGCATGGGCAACCAGGCCGGCATTAACTATGCGGTGGAATATCTGGAAGCGGATTATATCATCATCGCCAACCCGGATATCCACGTGACGCCCCGGTGCATAGAGCGGGTGAAGCATGCCCTGGATAACACGGAGGACGCGGTGATGGCTTCGGCCCGGGTGGTGGATCCGCAGGGGAAGGATCTGTTCTCCTACTGGACCCTGCTGCCTTTGTGGAAAGACCTGCTGGACACCGGGCTTATTACCAGACGGCTGTTTAAGGCCATGCTGAATACCCCGTCCTACCGCCTTCAGAACGCGGGGGATGAGGACAGCCGCCTGGTGGATGCAGTGCCCGGGTCTTTTTTTATGCTGAAGCCGGGGCTTTTGACACCACAGGATACAGAGGAGCTGTTTGACAGCCATATTTTCCTGTACTATGAGGAAAAGGTGCTGGGCCGGAAGTTTCAGGAGCTGGGGTTAAAGACTGTGCTGGTAACGGACGAATCCTATGTCCATGCGCATTCCGTCACCATTGACAAGAGCCTGAAGCGGATTGTTGATAAGCAGAGGCTGCTTCACCAGAGTAAGATGTACTATTATAAGGAATACCTGCACGCAGGACCTGCCCGGATGGCGGGAGCCGGATTGGTACTGGACATCATACTGGCAGAGGTATGGTTCCTCACGGTTGTGTGCGGGCTGCGGTGGTAAATGGATTGTGCATGGATGGAAAATGACGAACTGTGCTGCATGCATTGGCGCCACCCGGAAAGGAAATGTTTCATGAACCGACAGGAAGATAAAAGGGAGAAGATTCTGGTTACCAGGTCTTCAATGCCTTCGTACGAAGAATATATTGAGATGATTAAGCCCATATGGGACAGCGCATGGATGACCAATATGGGGGATTTCCACAAACAGCTGGAACAGGAGCTGAAGGAATACATGGGAACAGACCGGCTGGTGCTGTTCGTCAACGGACACATGGCCTTAGAGATGGCAATCCAGGCCCTGGAGCTGACCGGAGAAGTGATAACCACTCCGTTTACATTTGCATCCACCACCCATGCGATTGTGCGCAACGGGCTGACGCCTGTGTTCTGCGACATCAACCCGGCGGACTATACCATGGACCCGGACAAAATAGAGGCCCTGATCACAGAACGCACATCGGCCATCATCCCGGTCCATGTGTACGGCAATATCTGTGATGTGGAGCGGATTGGGGCCATTGCCAAAAAGCATGGCCTGAAGGTGATTTATGATGCGGCCCATACCTTTGGGGAGCGTTACAATGGGAAGGGCGTGGCTGAGTTCGGGGACGCCAGCATTTTCAGCTTCCATGCCACCAAGGTGTTTAACTCCATCGAGGGCGGCGCGGTGACGTTTGCTGAGGAATGGATGGACCACAGGCTTAACTGTCTGAAGAATTACGGGATTGTGGACCAGGACCATGTGGTCTGGGTGGGCGGCAATGCCAAGATGAACGAGTTCCAGGCCGCCATGGGCCTGTGCAACCTCCGCCATGTGGATGAGGAGATTGGGAAACGCAGGAAAGTGGTGGAGCGTTATATGGAACATCTGGACGGCATTCCAGGGCTTAAGCTTCCGCGCTGCCAAAAAGGGCTTACGCCGAATTATGCGTATTTCCCTGTTATATTTGACGGCTTTGGGGCTGACAGGAACCAGGTATACGACGCCCTGGCCGCAAATGACATTTATCCCAGGAAATATTTTTATCCCCTGACCAACGGGTTCCAGTGCTACGAAGGGCGGTTCTCGCCTGAGGATACGCCGGTGGCCGCGTATATGGCGGAGCGGGTGCTGACCCTGCCCCTGTATGCCGACCTTTCGATGGAGGATGTGGACCGGATATGCAGGATTCTGAAGGAATGCAACACTAGTCTGGGCAAATAACAGCGCGGTGCTGGAAGAAAATATGACGAGGAGCCGTGATTATGAATATTTTACTTACAAGTGCAGGCAGGAGAGGCTATCTTGCAGGATATTTTAAAGAGGCCCTTAAGACGGCGGGCTGCGGCGGGCTGGTCCATGCGGCTAACAGCGGTGAATGCCCTGCCTTTGCCAGCGCTGACCGTTCGGTGATTACGCCTCTTATCTACGATAAGGGATATATTCCCTTTTTGCTGGAATACTGTAAAAAGGAGGCAATCGGCCTGCTGATACCGCTGTTTGATATCGATGTGCCGGTGCTGGCGGCAAACAGGAGCCTGTTTGCTGAGATGGGGACCGTGGTTGTGACGGCTGAGCCGGAAGCAGCGGATATCTGCAATGATAAATGGAGGACATTTACAGTACTAAGGGAGGCGGGAATCCCTGTGCCTGCTTCCTGGCTGTCCATGGATGAGGCGCTTAAGGCCGTGGGGAATGGGAGCATTTCCTGGCCCGTGATGGTCAAGCCACGCTGGGGTATGGGTTCCCTGTCCGTATACCAAGCGGATGACCCGGAGGAGATGAGGGTGCTTGCAGGCAAATGCCGCAGGGGCATACAGGACTCCTATCTGAGATATGAATCCATGGCAGACCCTGATTCATGCGTCATATTCCAGCAGCGGATCAAGGGGCGGGAATATGGGCTGGATGTGATGAACGACCTGGACGGGAGATACCGTGCCACCGTTGTCAAGGAAAAGATGGCCATGCGTTCCGGCGAGACGGATTCGGCCGGGACCATTGACAATCAGGAACTTGCAGCACTTGGCAGGACGCTTGGCACACTGCTCTGCCACAGGGGGAACCTGGATGTGGATGTGCTGGAGGAAGACGGCTCATATTATGTTCTGGAAATGAACGCCCGCTTTGGGGGCGGATATCCCTTCAGCCATGCGGCAGGCGTGGACCTGCCCCTGGCCCTGGTTCTCTGGGCCATGGGCAGGGAGCCGGGGGATGAGGTGCTGTCCGCCAGGCCCGGCGTCAGGGCGCAGAAGGATATACGGCTTCTGGTATGGTGATATGGATGCCAAAGGCACGGATGGACCCACGGCACAGGCGTAATATAATCTGACAGAGGAATTGATATGGATAAGGTACTGCTGGTGATACCGGCTTACAATGAGGAAAAGAATATAGGGAAGGTAGTGGACCACCTGGTGAGGGATTTCCCTGAGCTGGATTACGTGGTGGTCAACGACGGTTCCAGGGATAGCACCGCCCGGATATGCAGGGAGAACGGCTACAACCTTTTGGACCTGCCGGTGAACCTTGGCCTTGCGGGCTGTTTCCAGGCAGGCATGAAATATGCCTACCAGAAAGGCTACCGCTATGCCATCCAGTTTGACGGGGATGGACAGCACAGGCCGGAGTTCATCGGATCCATGAAGGAGAAGATGGAGCAGGGATTTGATATTGTCATTGGATCCAGGTTCATTTCCGGGAAAAAGGGCTGGTCCATGCGCATGGTGGGCAGCCGTCTGATTGCGGCTGTAATCCGCCTGACCACCGGGGCCAGGATTACGGATCCCACGTCCGGTATGCGCCTGTTTGACCGGAAGATGATAGAGGAGTTTGCCCTGAACCTGAATTACGGCCCGGAGCCGGATACCGTGTCCTTCCTGATTAAACAGGGGGCCAGGGTGGCCGAGGTGCCGGTTACCATTGATGAAAGGCTGGAAGGGGAGAGCTATCTGAAGCCCCTGACCGCCGTAAGCTACATGACCCGTATGCTGCTGTCCATACTGCTGATACAGAATTTTAGAAAGCGTTGAGTATAGATGAAGAAACTGACAAGACATTTACTATATAAGGGAACGGATATTGACCGGCAGAACGTGGTCTGGAATATTGCAGGAAGCTTTGTCTATGCATTTGCCAGCATGGTTCTGTCTTTTCTGGTCATCCGCATGGTGGGGGATGAACAGGGAGGGATTTTCTCCTTTGGGTTCTCCACCCTGGGCCAGCAGATGTTCATTGTGGCGTATTTTGGGCTTAGGCCGTTTCAGATTACGGACAATAAAGGCGAGTTTACCTTTGGGGAATACCTGGAGTACCGTAACATTACCTGTATCCTGGCCCTGATTTTTGGGGCGCTGCTCCTGACCTTCCGGCATGGCGCCGGGCAGTACAGTGCATCCAAGTGCATGATTCTCATCCTGCTTGTCATATACAAGGTAATAGATGGGTATGCTGATGTATATGAGTCGGAATTCCAGCGTCAGGGAAGCCTTTACCTGACCGGGAAATCCAATTTTTTCAGGACTATTCTATCCGTGTCCGCATTTTTGGTGACACTGGCTGCATTTGAACATCTGCTGCTGGCCTGCGTTGTGGCGGTGGCGGCACAGATGCTTGGGGTGGCCCTGTTTAATCTGGATGTAATCCATGCGCTGGTACATGTGGACTGGAATAAGGGGGAGGGGAAGAACAGGGCGCTGTTTAGCAGCACCGTATTCCTGTTTGTTTCCACCTTCCTGGATTTTTACGTGTTTTCCGCTGCCAAGTATGCCATTGATGCGAAAATAAATGATGCTGCTTCCGGATACTTTAACTTGATTTTTATGCCCACCTCTGTTATTTATATGGTAGCCAACTTTATCATCCGCCCCTTTCTTACCAAGCTTACCAATATGTGGCTGGCCCGGGACTTTGACAGCTTTAAGAAGGAACTTTCCAGAATCGGCGTTGTCATCCTGGGACTTACGGTCCTGGCCGTGGGGGCCACGGCAGTGCTTGGCAGATGGGTGCTGTCGGTGATGGAATTCCTGTTAGGCGTCCGGTATGACGGTATGCTGGTGCAATATCACGGCGCGTTCATCGTGATTGTGCTGGGAGGCGGGTTCTATGCCCTGGCTAACCTGATGTACTACTCGCTGGTCATCATGCGTAAGCAGAAGGCTATTTTCATCGTATATCTGAGCGCGGCGGCAGCGGCAGTGTTATTGTCAGGGACGCTGGTTTCAAGCTTCGGTATAAACGGGGCGGCATCCTGCTATCTGCTGCTGATGGTTATGTTGGTGGTGGGATTCGGCCTGTTCATGACAGGTGTTTATCAGAATGAAAAAAAGGAGTATGCTGGTAATGGAGGAAGTGAAGAATAGGACATCAGAGAACACATACCGCCGCAGGGTGGATGTTATCATACCGACCTATAAACCGGGAAAGAAGTTTTCCAGGCTTTTAAAAATGCTGGAACGGCAGACATACCCCATAGGAAGGATCATCGTGATGAACACGGAGAAGGCTTACTGGAACGATAAGGGGTATGAGGGAATTGACAACCTTCAGGTCCATCACCTGCCCAAGGCTGAATTTGACCACGGGGCCACCAGGAACAGGGGCGCGCGTTACAGCAGGGCGGATATCATGATATTCATGACGGACGATGCGGTGCCTGCGGATGACCGGATGATTGAACATCTGGTGGCTGCATTTGATAAGCGCGGTCCACAGGGGGAATCAGTCATCATGGCATATGCACGCCAGCTGCCGGATAAGGACTGTCCCCTGGCAGAGCGGTATACCAGGTCCTTTAATTATCCGGAGGAGAGCTGCATCAAGACAAAGGATGACCTGGGGCGCATGGGCATCAAGACTTTTTTTGCATCCAATGTGTGCTGCGCCTATGACAGGGAGAAATTCTGGTTCCAGGGCGGATTCATCAACAAGACGATTTTTAATGAGGATATGATATTTGCCGGAAAGGCCGTGCTGCAGGATGATTACGCGGTGGCCTACGTGGCCGAGGCAAGGGTCATCCATTCCCACAATTACGGCTGCATGACCCAGTTCCACAGGAATTTTGACCTGGCCGTGTCCCAGACAGACCATCCTGAGGTATTTCAGGGAATCCACTCTGAAAGTGAGGGAATCCGCCTGGTGAAGCAGACCGCCCGCTATCTGGTGAAGCAGCGCCGCCCGTGGCTGGTGCCCGGGATGATTGTGAAGAGCGGTTTTAAGTACATGGGCTACCGACTGGGCAGGTGTTACCGCCTGCTGCCCTCCGGCCTTGCGGCCAAATGCAGTATGAATAAAGAATATTGGAAATAATCGGAAATATTTAGAAATAACCAAAGAAAGCAGGTGGGCCTATGATGCAACCTATATTCAGGGTCATATTGGTTATAGTCTCTTTGCTGACTATGTCTTTTATGATGAGGAAAATACGCCAGGCAAAGGTACAGATTGAAGCCGCCATGTTCTGGGTCATTGTGGCCCTGATCCTGGTTGTGTTCTCCCTGTTCCCCGGCGTGGCTGATGCATGCGCCAGGCTCCTTGGAATCTATTCCACGCCTAATTTCCTGTTCCTGTTCATGATTTTCCTTCTCATGGTCAAAGTCTTTGGCATGACCCTCCAGGTGTCCCAGATGGAGAGTAAGCAGAAGGAACTGGTGCAGAAAATCGCCCTGGCCCAGAAGGAAAGGGAGGAACTGGAGCTTAAGATGCAGGAACTTCTTGGGAGCGAAGGGGCCGGGGAGGATGAGGATGGCAGGTAGGAAAGGTGGAAATGGCATGCCGTGCGGGGGGGATGAGCCGGGCGGAAAGGGCGTGCCGGACAGAACGGATGTGCTGGGGAAGAAGGCTGTGCCGAGCAGGGCGGATAAGCTGGAAAGGAAGGCTGTGCCGGGCATGACGGATAAGCCGGATAAGAAAGCTGTGCCGGGCAGTGCGGATAAGCTGGAAACGAAGGCTGTGCCGGGCATGACGGATAAGCCGGATAAGAAAGCTGTGCCGGGCATGACGGATAAGCCGGATAAGAAAGCTGTGCCGGGCAGGACGGATAAGCTGGATAAGAAAGCTGTGCCGGGCAGGACGGATAAGCCGGAGAAGAAGGCTGTGCCGGGCAGGACGGACGTGCCAGGAAAGAAGGCTGTGCGGGACAGGAAGGACATCCCGGTCAGGAAGCATATGCCAGACAGGAAGCGGCTGGCACTGTGGACTGGGTGCGGCATTGTGCTCCTTATTCTGGCCTCCTGGCATTTCCTGGATGTGCGGGCCGGGGTCCTGGAGACAGGGGACCGGTGGCTGTACGGCTGGTACGCTGCTGTATGCGTCTGGGCCGGGCTGACCGCGTCTGGCCTTGGATATGTTATTTTTGTCCGGGATAAGTGGAAAATGGAACAGATATTCGCAGCCGCCTCCCTGAGCCTGGGAATCCTGTTCCTGTTCATCCTCCCGCCGCTGTCCGCGCCGGACGAGGTGAGCCATTATATCAGCGCATACCAGCTGTCCAGCCATATGATGGGGCGGACGGCTAATGCAGCGGACGGACATGTGCTGACGCGGGTGCAGGATGCATTTATCGAGGACTTATATGATGTGATGGAAGATGACGGAAGCGGTTACCGTGATAAAGCGGGCAGTGAGGGCGGCGAAGACAGCGGTGCCGCAGCCCATCAGGCAGTTGTTCTCGGACAGGAACTGACAGAGGGGACCTACAGGACCATAAGGGAGCGGGGGCTTGGAAGCACCGGAGAAGAGGGGACTGCGGTTTCCTATCAGCCGCCTGTGAGGACAACCCCCCTTGCATATGTTCCCCAGGCCCTGGGTATCACCCTGGCGCGGGTCATGGGCCTTGGCGGTTTGGGGCTTCTCTATCTGGGAAGGCTGTTCAACCTTATGTTCTTTACAGCCATGGGATACCTTACCATCCGCAGGATGCCATTTGGAAAAGAAGTGGCGGCAGGGGTGTTCCTGCTTCCCATGACCCTGCACCTGGCGTCATCCTTTTCCTATGATGTGATGATTATCTCCCTTAGCAGTTATTTTGCCGCGGTCTGCCTGCACCTGGCCTATAAGGCGGAAAAGGTCCATATATGGGATGTGATCCAACTGGCCCTTGTCATGGGGGTGATGGGCCCCTGCAAGATGGTGTATGGGGTCATAGCTGGCTTCTGCCTGCTGATTCCGGTCCGCAAGTTTGGCGGGTGGGGGAAATGGGCCGCGTCCGCCGCAGCCGTGCTGGGCGCCTTTGGCGCCGCCATGGTGCTGGTGAACCGGCAGACCGTGGCCATGTATACGGAGGCGTCAGAGGGCTATATCTCCTGGGCTGAAGAGACAGGATATACATTTGCACAGCTGCTTCACAGCCCGCTTCTGGTCCTTAAGATGTGTTACAACACCCTGATGTGGCAGGGGGAGAAACTGTATTCCGGTATGCTGGGGGAATCCCTGGGCAACATGGACGCTGTGCTTAATACCCCGTATGTGGTCATATTGGGGCTTACCGCCATCCTGCTGATGCTTGCATTCAGGAAACCCGGCGAGAGCATTGTGATGAAAATGGGAAGCCGCATATGGATATGGTTCCTTTGCTTCCTTTGCCTTGGCGCCCTGATGTTTTCCATGCTGTTAGCCTGGACTCCGGTGACCTCCAATGTGATTAACGGTGTACAGGGGAGATATCTGCTGCCGCTGCTGCCCATGTTTTTACTCACGCTTAAGAATGACAAGGTGGTGCGGACGGATTGCGGGGACAGGCCGCTGCTGTATCTCATGATGGTGATGGATATGTATGTTGTCATCCGGATTTTCAGTATCGTGTGCCTGCGTGTGTCTTAGTGTCAAGATGGGCTGGAAAGTGGACAAGGTATTGCCATACAGTGGATAAAGTGATAAAATTGCCAGATGGATGTGGAAAACCCTGTGCTTTTAATGATGGATACCCGCCGTATGCGGACATCAGGCGCTGATGACTGCAAAACAGGGGCAGCGGTGCACTAGGGATATAAGATAAAAGGAGTAGATGACAATGGGAAAGATTAAAGTGACACCCTGTGATATCAAAGGGTTATATGTGATTGAGCCGACTGTGTTTAGGGATGAGAGAGGCTATTTTGTGGAAACCTACAACCAGAATGATTTCAGGGAAGCCGGCCTTGATATGGTATTTGTCCAGGACAACCAGTCCATGTCGGTTAAGGGCGTGTTAAGGGGCCTGCATTTCCAGAAACAGTATCCCCAGGGCAAGCTGGTCCGCGCGGTACGCGGAACCGTGTTCGATGTGGCGGTGGACCTGCGTTCTGATTCTGAGACTTATGGAAAATGGTTCGGCGTGGTCCTGTCCGCTGAGAATAAGAAGCAGTTCTATATTCCGGAAGGATTTGCCCACGGTTTCCTGGTGCTCTCAGATGAGGCGGAGTTCGCATACAAATGCACGGACTTCTATCATCCCGGCGATGAAGGCGGCCTTAAGTGGGATGACCCTGAAGTCGGGGTTGACTGGCCGGTATCAGATGGCATGGAGCTGATTATCTCAGAGAAGGACAGGAAGTGGGGCGGCCTCAAGGATACATTCAACAAATATTAGCAAGGATTCTCCCATCCTCTAAGGTGGTGAGATGAATTGTCAAAAACAAACTTAACGGCAGTAGTGGGCGGAGAGTAATCGGTATCCCCCACTGCCATGAGGTCAACCACGCATCTACGTAGGATGCAGTCGCACTTCGACAATATACCGAGCGTGGATTGAAACAACTGATACAGCGTCTGGTACTGTGTTGAGCAGATTCCTGTGAATCGATAGCAGGTGCCATATTCACGGGAATTTAAACAACGCCCTGGACACGCTTGTGGAGAAAAGGAAATCATATATGAATTATGTACTGTCTCTTGGTAAGGAGATTATTGAGAAGAGAAAGCTGATATGGGATTTGGGCAAGGCTGATTTCCGGAAACGGTTCGTGGGCTCTTATTTTGGGATCGTGTGGATGTTTATCCAGCCGATTGTGACCATTGCCATCTATGCAATCATCTTTGGACCTGCGGGTTTCAGGACGCCCCCGCCAGTGCCCGGGGCTTCCTATGTGGCCTGGCTGGTAGCGGGCATCGTGCCCTGGTTCTTCTACAGCGAGGTGCTGAATACGGTTACCAACTGTCTGCAGGAATATAGTTATCTTGTAAAAAAAGTGGTGTTTAAGGTGGAAATCCTTCCAATCATCAAGCTGATGAGCTGCCTCATGGTCCATGGCTTCTTTGTCCTCATCATGCTGGGGCTGTACCTTGTGACGGGAGTTGCGGTGAGGCTTACCTGGCTTCAGGCATTGTACTATACCTTTGCGGCATCCATGCTGGCCCTGGGAATCGGATTTTTTACCTCTGCGGTCAATGTGTTCTTCAAGGACATGGCACAGATTGTCTCCATCTGTATCCAGTTTGGGATCTGGATGACGCCCATCATGTACCATGAATCCATGTTTACGGACCGTATCCCCTGGATAGGCACTGTTTTAAAGCTGAATCCCTTTTACTATATTGCGGCAGGTTACAGGGACAGTATGCTGACCGGGAACTGGTTCTGGGAAAGGCCCACCCTGACCCTGTATTATTGGGGAGTCACCATTGTTGTATTCCTGGCGGGCCTGAAAATGTTCAAGCGCTTAAGGCCCCATTTCTCTGATGTGCTGTAAAGGAGCTGTTTCGGAGTGTGCCTGAGGCGGATTGTGGAAAGAAGGCTGGCATTGATATGATACGCAAAGTGGAAATTGGCTGGCGCCGCGGTGATGAGGAAGGGAATATACCGGTGGAGGTGCTGTATTCCAGACGCAGCACCCTGGGGCTTGAAATCAAGGCAGACGGGCGTGTCTGCGCCAGGATGCCGGGAGGAATCCCAAACCAGGCAGTGATGGATTTCATAAAAGAACGCCAGGACTGGATTGTGCAGAAATGGTTCCTTATGGAAGAAAAACGGCGCGCCAGGGATGAGAGGCCACAGCCCGACTATGTGTCCCATCCGGAACTGGAAGCAGCTTACAGGAAAAAGGCCAGGACGCAGCTGGAAGCCAGGACGGCTTATTACGCAGGGCTGATGGGCGTGACCTATAACCGCATTGCCATCCGGGCAGCCAAGACCCGGTGGGGCAGCTGCAGCGCCCAGGGAAACCTGAATTTCCATTGGAAACTGATTCTCATGCCGCCTGAGGTACTGGATTATGTGGTGGTCCATGAACTGGCCCACAGGAAAGAGATGAACCACTCTGCCAGGTTCTGGGCAGAGGTGGAGCGGATCCTGCCGGATTATAAGAGGCGCAGGAAGTGGCTGAAGGATTACGGGACACAGGTGTGAGGCTGATGATACAGGTATCATGATTTGGGAATCTTGGAGTGGGAAACATGGTATGGGAAACATAGAGTGGAACATGGTATGGGAATCATGACAAGGAAAGCATAGAGTGAAAATCATGATATGGGAATCATAAAATCAGAATGACAGAATGAGAATGATGAAATATCAAGATAATCCCCAAAGCACTGGGAACAACATGGTGCCTGGGGATTTTTTATTGCCTGTGTGGCTGTTTTGGCCGTCATAAGGTGGCAGATTGTTTCATAGGAAGACTACGAAAACCCGCATGAAATGGGCGCTTTCTCAAATCCTACGAATAAAGCGGAATAATCTGTAACAGCATGGTTTTGTAAAGTTGGGCACCATTTGGGCACCACGAAATACAAAATCAGCAAGCCATTGTCCGGCCAGCTGACGTGCATGGTTTACAACACTTTCCCTAAAACCGCAAGAGGCGGGACGGCCTTTGCGGGCGGGGGCTGGCAGGGGGGACACACACGCGGATGGGGCCGCAGGAAGGGAGCGCCGCTAAAGGGAACGGCGTCACGCTTTAGGCCAGAAAAAAGCCTTGCAGAATGAGACTTTGCGGACGCCAAACCGGGAGGGCCTGATTTAGGCAGCCTGGCTAAATTCCTTCCCCCTTTTTAATTGGATGCCTTATTACTGTTTTCCATTTTTCAGGTGCAACCTTTCGTGGGTCAGATATATAAATCTCATGGTGCAATCGTTCTTTGTCCATATCATTTTCATACCCATTCTCGGCTAAAAACCGGTCCATAATTGCAACAGTCCCAGGTTCATCATCAAATGCTCCCATGTGCATGATCTGAACACACATGCCCTCATCGACAGTAAGTAATTCTGCGGATGAGCAATCCAGCTTTTTCTTTTTGGCCGCCACCTCTTTCGCCCACTCAAAATCTTTTTCTTTCACAAAATCTGGTAGACGGATTACAGAAATCCAGTTAAATGCCGATTTATCAGAATAATCCACACCACTCACACCATCTTGCCACCAAAAACCTTCTAACGGAGGAACAACATATTCAAAAAATCCCTCCATTTGATAATCGCTCTTGTAACTCATCTTTATTGTGTACGCCACCGCATATAATACGCTGATTGCCTGTTGATATGCCCCTCCTTCTTCATTGGGATTGCCGCTACCTCGTACTGCAATATAATTTGCCTTTGGTACAGTTACAATCTCAGGTTTATTCTTGGGCATATAAAACTCTTTCATTTCCTTCTTAAAATCAAATGCCATAATAGTATCCTCCTTGTTAATGCTTGATTTGTTGAGTACGTCTTCTCCAACAAAGGCGGCCAGACCTAACTTAGCTTTTTCCATTCCAGGGCGTGTTTGAAAATTGCTTTCCGTCGGCTGTGCGTCCCACTTCCAAGAGTAATATAAAACTGTTACCCGCCAATCATTACGCCGGTATTACCGTACAATGTAAGACGGAGCAGACCGCAGATGATCAGATGGAGCGGATAATAAACATAGAAAAACCATCTCATACCTTTCCAGGTCCCCTGCTTTCCATTATACATTTTTAGCAGAGGAATGGTGAGCACCACAAACAGTTGCAGGACACCATAGACGGGATTTATAAAAACAGCATAAACAGCAGCATACGCCGATACCCACAGCATCATCATCGTCATTTGCTTTTTGAAGTTTCCGCGGTTCCTTCCAATTTGCACAATCGCCAATACTGCGATACAGCTCCAGTCTGCACAAAATGTAATCACTGTAATCCCTAAAATGAGGACTGTCTTCTGCCACGGCTTAAACCTTTTATTGTCATTTATAGCTAACGCCATCAGTCCCCAGGCCAAAGACCAGATGACACTTGTTTGATTAAACACTGAGGTTTGGAATGGTATGAAAGGAATACCAAATGCAAAATTATAAGCAAAATGCGAGATGACTGCGAAAGCAAACAACCGGATGGCGTATCGTTTGATATCGTGTGTATGGTAATAGCCTTCCGCTATAAAATACCAAAAGACGGGCGCTGCCAACCGGCCAATGATATGCAGGGTGATGATCCGCCAATCCGTTGGATAGTCTGGATAAAGCACACTTGTTAAATGGTCGATGGTCATGGCAATTATAGCAATCATCTTTAGCTGGTTGCCAGTTAGCAGTTTTTGCTTCATTATTTTTCTCCTATCCGCCCAAGGTAACAAATACAACCTGACTTTTTCTATTCTAATATCAGCGTGTGGAAATGTCAAATAATCCATTCCGTTTCATGACCTCATGTGACTGACCATAATTGCATTTCCCGGTTTCCTGAATTACCCCTTGTCATCCGTCCTTTTTAGATGTATGATTACTTTTAGAAAAGAGTTTATGAAAGTGGGCTGACCTATTATGAAGATAAATGAGAAAGCAATGGAAAAGAAACGTCAGAACAAGGCAAGGATTGCCAGCCATATCCTGCACAGAAAGCAGATATCCAAGCCGGAGCTGGCCGTTGAACTGGGACTCAGCATGCCCACCGTGCTTCAGAATGTGAAGGAACTCCAGGAAGCCGGAATCGTGGAGGAGGTGGGGGAATATGAATCCACGGGAGGACGCAAGGCCAAGGCATTGTCTGTCGTGAGGAATATAAGGTATGCGGCCGGGGTTGATATCACGGCCAACCATGTAAGTTTTGTAATCATTGACCTTAAGGGGGATGCGGTGCACAGCGCCAGGGTCCGCAGGCGGTTTGAGAACACGGCGGAATATTATGAGGGCCTGGCAGCGGAACTGGAGCAGTTCCTGGATGCAGGCCGGGTGGACAAAGAGAAGATACTGGGAGTGGGCATTTCCCTGCCGGGCATCATAGACAGGGAAAACAGCCGTCTGATACGTTCCCATATCCTTCAGGTCAGCGACATCAACCTGGAGGTCCTGAGCCGTCTGATCCCTTATCCGGTACATTTTGAAAATGATGCAAACAGCGCAGCGGTTGCGGAACTTCAGGGCACGGACAGGAATGCGGTTTACCTTTCCCTCAGCAACACGGTGGGAGGTTCCATCTATCTGGACAATGATATTTACGGCGGGGACCATTTCCGCAGTGCGGAGTTTGGGCACATGATCATATATCCGGAGGGAAAGCCGTGTTACTGCGGGAAGCGGGGATGCGCGGATCCTTACTGTTCCGCCAGGGTATTGTCCTCCTTTGTGGGGGAGGATGGAGGCCTGGCTGAGTTTTTCCAGCTTGTAAAGGAGAAGGACAGGGATGCCATGGCGGTCTGGGACACATACCTTGAGGACCTGTCCATTGTGATTACCAACCTCAGGATGTGTTTTGACTGCGACATCGTGCTGGGCGGATATGTGGGCGGTTATCTAAGGCCTTACATGTCACAGCTGGGCAGGAAGGTGATGGTTCATAATAAGTTTGATAATGATACCCTTTATCTGAGGAACTGCAGTTATGAAAAAGAGGCGTCTGCGGTGGGGATCGCCATGACATTCATGGATGAGTATTTTCGGACAATGATATAGGACGGATATGGGATGCGGTTCCTGGTAAGGCACAGGGACCGCATTCTCTGTATGGGTTCCATGTGTTCTGTGCAGACTGCACAAAAGGACGGCGGAAAAATCATCATGTTGATGAAAATGCAATTGGTATATTGACAAAAGTATGTTCCAGTGCAATAATGTAATTACTTTAATAAAACATTTTATAAAAGATTATATAGAAAAGAAAAAGGAGAGATGGGATATGTTACAGCAGGTAATGACAGCGCCAGGTAAAATTGAGTTTCGTGAGGTTCCGGTACCGGAAATCAGTGAGGGGGAAGTGCTTATAAAGATTATGAAGATAGGAATCTGCGGTTCTGACATCCATGTGTACCATGGGGAACACCCATTTACAAGCTATCCTGTAACCCAGGGACATGAGGTTTCAGGCGAGGTGGTGAAGGTTGGCCGGGCAGTGGCCGGGTTAGTGCCGGGGCAGAAGGTGACAATCCAGCCACAGGTGGTGTGCGGCGAATGCTACCCATGCCGCCATGGCAAATACAATCTGTGCGAGGAACTGAAGGTGATGGGCTTCCAGACCACGGGTGTGGCTTCCCACTATTTTGCCGTGGATGCCGCAAAGGTTACCCTGCTTCCCGAGGACATGAGCTATGACGAGGGGGCCATGATTGAACCTCTGGCAGTTGCGGTCCATGCCGTGAAGCAGGCCGGGGATGTGAAGGGCGCAAGGATTGCAGTGCTGGGAGCAGGACCCATCGGGATACTGGTGGCACAGACGGCAAAGGGCCTGGGAGCGGAACAGGTGATGATTACGGATGTCAGCGACCTGCGCCTTGAAAAAGCAAAGGAGTGCGGCGTGGATTTCTGCGTGAACACCAGGGATAAGGACTTCGGGGAGGCCATGACAGAGAACTTCGGGCCGGATAAAGCGGACGTCATCTATGACTGTGCAGGCAACAACATTACCATGGGCCAGGCAATCAAGTATGCCCGCAAGGGAAGCACCATTATCCTGGTTGCAGTGTTCGCAGGCCTGGGGCAGATTGATCTGGCCGTGCTCAATGACCATGAACTGGACCTGAATACCAGTATGATGTACCGGAACGAGGATTATCTGGATGCAATCCGCCTTGTGAATGAGAAAAAGGTGGCCCTGTCCCCCCTTATCTCCAAACATTTTGCGTTTAAGGATTATCTGAAGGCATACCAGTACATAGATGGGAACAGGGAAAGCACCATGAAAGTAATTATCAACGTGCAGGAGTAGATATAAGGAGATGTGGGGATATGACGGAGATGGCGTTAAGATGTAAAATGAAACGGGCCGGACAGAATATGGAAACAGGTGTGGATGCAGGCAGCGGTGAGGCTGCAGGATGCGGTGCGGCTGTAGGATGCGATACGGCTGCAGGAACCGGTGTGAAAGCGGACACGGACGTTAAAGTATCCCTAATCAGCAAGATTGCGTATGGCATGGGGGATGTGGGCTGTAATTTCAGCTGGATGTTTGTGGGGAATTTCCTGATGATTTTTTACACCGATGTGTTTGGAATCAGTATGGGGGCTGTGGCGGGACTGATGCTTTTCTCAAGGTTCTGGGACGCTGTGAATGACCCCATCATCGGAAGCCTGACCGACAGGACCCATTCCAGATGGGGCAGATACAGGCCATGGCTTCTGGCGGCCGCGCCCCTGACGGCCATTGTGCTGATACTGACCTTCTGGGCACATCCGGGTTGGAACAGCACGGCCAAGGTTGTTTACATGGCCATTACATACTGTATCCTGGTTCTGGGTTACACCTGCGTCAACATCCCGTACGGGACCCTGTGCGGGGCCATGACCCAGAACATAGAGGAACGTGCGCAGATTAACACCTTCCGGTCCGTGGCAGCCATGATTGCCATCGGTATCATCAATATCATAACCGTGCCATTGATTGAAACGCTGGGCGCTGGCAGCGACAGAAGGGGATATCTCCTGATAGCCGTGATTTACGGAGGTATCTTTGCATTGTGCCATATTTTCTGTTTCGCAAAGACAAAGGAAGTGGTGGCCGTACCTGAGCGGAAGAAGATTTCCCTGAAGGAACAGCTTGGGGCCGTATCTAAGAACCGTCCCTATATCCTGGCCCTGGCAGGCCAGCTGCTGTTCGGGTTCACACTTTATGGAAGGAATGCGGATGCGCTGTATTATTTCACCTATGTGGAGGGCAACAAGGCATTCTTTACCGTGTATTCCATGTGCATCATAATCCCTTCCATTATTGGGGCAGCCTGTTTCCCCATGCTGTTCCACTGGACCAACAACAAGGGAAGGGCGGCATCCATTTTTGCATTCCTGACCGGTATGTCCATGATGGGGCTGGGGATGTTTACGGTAAAGGAATCCCCGGTTCTGTTTTACGGGGTATCGGCCTTGACCCAGTTTTTCTTTTCCGGGTTTAACACAGCCATCTATGCCATCATCCCGGATTGTGTGGAATATGGGGAGTGGAAGACCGGACTGCGCAACGATGGATTCCAGTATGCCTTTATATCACTTGGCAACAAGATGGGCATGGCTCTTGGCACCTCGCTTCTGGCCATGGTCCTGGGGATGTGCGGATATGTGGCCGGGGGACGGCAGAACCCTGCCGTTCTGGCAGTGATTAAGCATTCATTTACCACCATACCGGGCCTGTTCTGGATTATCACTGGTATTGTGCTTTTCTTCTACCGTCTGAACCGCAGGCGCTACAACGAGATTATGAAGGAAATGTATGAAGGAGGAACCTGATTGTGATGGAAAATCAGAAAGATTATGACGTAACCGCCCTTGGGGAGCTTTTAATAGATTTCACACCTGCCGGAACCAGCGCCCAGGGCAATCCCATCCTGGAGCAGAATCCGGGAGGCGCGCCGTGTAATGTGCTGGCCATGCTGGCAAGATTCGGCAGGAACACAGGATTCATCGGTAAGATTGGAAATGATATCCATGGGAGGTTCCTGAGCAGGGCTGTCCGGGATGCGGGAATCGGGAGCCAGGGACTTGTGATGTCGGATGAGGTACACACAACACTTGCATTTGTCAGCATTGATGAGTCGGGGGACAGGAACTTTTCTTTTTACCGCAATCCGGGCGCTGATATGGCACTGACCGAGGAAGAGGTGGACCTGGACATGATCCGCCGTTCCAGGATATTCCACTTCGGCACCCTCTCCATGACCCATGAAGGGGTAAGGAAGGCCACCAGGAGGGCTGCTGCATGTGCAAAGGAAAGCGGATGCCTGATTTCCTTTGACCCTAATCTGCGGCCGCCCTTATGGGAGGACATGGAGGAGGCAAGAAGGCAGATGCTCTATGGTGCATCCCTATGCCATGTCCTGAAGATTGAGGATGAGGAACTGCGTTTCATGACCCGGATAGAGGATGAGAAACAGGCGGTGGGCCATCTGCAGGCCGTTTACGGCATTCCCCTGATCCTTGTGACGGCAGGCGCTGCCGGGAGCACGGCATACTGGGCGGAGGAATCCCTGAAGGCAGAGGCATTCCTTACAGACAGGACCATTGACACCACTGGGGCAGGGGACACCTTTTGCGGATGCTGCCTGAACTATCTTCTGGACCATCCGGTGGATTCCCTGGACCGGGACAGTGTAAGGGAAATGCTGACAATGGCTTCAGCCGCGGCATCCATTGTTACCACCAGGAAAGGGGCGCTTAAGTCCATGCCGGAACCGGGGGAGATTGAGGCAGTGGTGGGACTGAATAAGGTTGAATAAAGATTAGGGATGCCCAGGATTATCATCATCCGCTGTGTGATGATAACCCTGGGCATCCTTTTAAAGTGCGAATATATCCCATACCATTTTGGGAAGGAATGGACTGTGAATATTAAGTTCCTGGTAATGGAATATTCAGCAAATAATAAGATATGGAAGCTTCCGGTCTGTTATAATCAGTGTATTCCATAAAGTGATCATGATGGGAGGAGAGCGTTTATGAAAAAAGGTTACAGGCGTTTTGGGGTGGTATGGATTACCGTATTTTTTCTGATATGTATATCCGGCTGCGGACAGAAGACAGCGGCTGCTGGGAATCTGGGCAATGGGGCAGGAATGGACAGCGGCGCGGCATCAGCGGGGGAATCAGCGGCAGGGTCTGACAGGATGGGTGGCGGCGATGGGATATCGGCAGGGCCTGACAGGATGGGTAGCGGCGATGGAACATCAGCAGAGGATGACAGCGATGGATTAAAGCCGGGACAGGCGCCTGCGGATACCGAAGGGCTGTCCGGGGATACCAGGACGGAACGTTTTGAGATTCTGGATGTGGATGATAAAAGTATGCTGGTCTGCGGTGCAGGCGCCAATGACATGAGCGGACTGTTCCGGGTTGGACACGGTCCTGTCCTGGAAAATGCAGATGGAAAGCCTGCCCTGATATCGGAACTGAAATCCGGCATGATAGTGGAACTGAGCTGGGAAGGTTATGTACTGGAAAGTTATCCAGGGCAGTTCGGTTACCAGAAACTCAGGATAACAGAGGATATGGGAAGCAGGGAACTGGAGTTTTATAAACAGCTGATAAAGAATTTGGCGGAAGTTGACCCTGGACTGAACGACGGGATTACCCAAAGCTATTTTGACCTGACCATGGTGGGTTCCCTGTCCGATGCGGAGAAAGAGGGCCTGGCTTATATGGGCGGAACAAGCTTTGGCGCCTGGGGCGAGCTTGCTACGGAGAAGGACCTGGTGGAGAGCGGGGCACTTGACCCTCAGAAGGGACTGGAGCATGGAATCCTTGTTACCATAGAGGAGACATCCAACAGCGGCAGCCAGCTGACATGCAGCGCAAGAAAATACAGGAGCGGAACCGGGGCCTACTATTTTTCGGATGTAACAGCCACTTATAAGGACGGCGCGTGGACATATAAAATTGGCGCTGAGATGATAAGCTGAAATAAGGGGGCCGGGCCAATATAACAGGCCGGTTGTATAAGAGGGGACAGTAGGCTGGAACACGGTATGACTGACACGAAGAACTATGGACACGAAGAACTATGGAAACGAAGAACTATGGACACGAAGTACATACGGACACGAGGTACATACGGACATAAAGTACATATGGACACAAAGTACATACGGACACACGAAGGAGAGGAAACATGAACCTGAGACAGATCCATCATGTTGCAATCATTGTATCAGATTATAAGAAGTCGAGGAAATTCTATGTTGAGACACTGGGATTTCAAATCATAAGGGAAAATTACAGGCCCTCCAGAGGGGATTACAAACTGGACCTGGAACTGGATGGATGCGAACTGGAACTATTTTCGGCCAGCGGCAATCCGCCCAGGCCAAGTTATCCCGAAGCCTGCGGCCTGAGACATCTGGCATTCAGGGTGGATGACATGGATGCCGTCATAGCGGAACTGAGGGAAAAGGGGATTGAGACAGAACCCGTGCGGGTGGATGAATTTACAGGAAAGCGGATGACATTCTTCCATGACCCGGACGGCCTGCCGCTGGAACTGCATGAGTAAAAAATGCTTGTAGTTCTGCATATCACAGTACCGTCTGTCATGGCACTATCAACACGGCGCCATACCCTGGCGCCATGTATCGCGATATCATGCATCCCAATACCATGCATCCCTATATCATGTATCCCGGCAAGGCACCGGTGATCCTGGCCATTCATGGTAAAAGGCAGTGAACAGGTTCCACACCGGCAGCAGGTACAGATAGAATGCATACAGCATACACGCCATGGGCGCTCCGATGGTTGCCACGGGGACAGCGCCTGCGATTCCCCATGGAACCAGGGCTGCAAGGACAATCACCGTATTTTCAAGAGCCAGGGCCAGGTTTTCCTTGCTGGGATATAATGTGTCGCACATCTGGCAGGTGAGGATGGTTGCCAGGCTCTGGTTGCAGCTTACGGCGCAGGAGAGCACGGAGGTCAGGACCACGGTGCCAAAGGGAGTGAGCACCCTGGCAGAGCGCTGGAGGGCTGACTTTACCCCGGCCAGCAGGCGGGTGTGCGAGAAGATGCCGGAGTAGGAAGAGGATATCAGGACAATGATTCCCACTTTTACCATGGAAGCAATCCCTCCGCCGTTTAGGAGGGAAGCAAGGCGGGTATCCCCATCTGCGCGATAGCCGGTCCAAAGACTTTTTAACAGCTCCAGCGGCGCTGTCCCCTGCAAAACAAGGGCTGCCACCGCTGCCGCGGCAATGCTGGCGCCCATGGCGTATTTGACATCCACATGAAGAAGGGCCAGAAGGAGAATCAAAAGCGCGGGCGCCGCCGTAGCCAGATGCAGGGAGAAGTTGTCCTGAAACAGGGACAGCAGGCTTAAGTCCACCCTGGCCCCGCCGTCGCGGCCTGCCAGTACCACATAAAGGATGCAGCTGGCAGCCATGGGGATGAGGCAGGTCCTGAACATATGCTTTATATTAATATAGATATCAGTCCTGGTCAGGGTACACACCAGCTGGGCGCTGGTGGACATGGGGGAACAGCGGTCACCGAAAAAGCTGCCGGAGAGAATAGCTCCTCCTGTAAGGGCGGGATTCAGACCCGCTGCATTGGATATGAGCATGCAGATGACTCCCATGGTGCTGGCGGTACCAAAGGAAGTGCCTGTGAGGAAGGACATCATGGAGCACAGCAGAAACGTGCACAATACAAAGTACCGCGGATTGATAAGCCCCATGGCATGATACAGGATGAATGGTATGGTCCCGCAGGTGCGCCATATGGATGTAAGGGAACCGATAAGCAGGAAAATGAAAAGGATGTTCTTCACCTTCCCCATCCCCTCTACGAGCATGCCGCAGGTCGCCTTGACAGAATACCCCTTTGACAAAGTGTAAACAGAAAAGCAGGCCAGACCGAACACAAGGGCGTAAAGAATCTGGGCCCCCGTAAAAATGCACAGGCCAAGCCCGGCGAGAAAAAGTCCAAGAGTGATGATTTCCGCTGTCATAAGTAATCTCCCGTATATTTACATAATATGCTGGCGGCATCCCGGACCGGAAAATGAATCAGGAACCTGATCAGGAAGTGCCAAAAGCCGCAATAAGTCCCGCAGCCGCCTTACAGCCGTGGGACTTATTTGATTCTATAGCGGAAATAGATGAAAGTCAATGGGACATTTTACAGGACCCTCATAACCAGCTGGCAGGCAGTCTCGGCCACTCCGGACAAAACCATGACAAGGATTGGACTCATCTTAAACCGTACCAGCAAAATCAATGCGCCTGCAAAGATGCATACGGAACGCAGGTTCAACGCGCTGATGCTGGGGGAGAAGCCTCCCAGGCCCCAGAAGGCCGTCACAAGGATGCTGACGCCTGCGGCGCCTATCATGGCAACCACCGCCGGGCGCAGGGATTTGAGGACGCCCTGGATGATGCTTAAATCACGGTATTTTAGGTAAATGCGTGCCAGCAGGGTTACCAGGATGCAGGATGGAAGAACGCATCCCACCGTAGCGGCCAAGGCACCGGGCGCCCCGGCAATGCGGGTGCCCACAAATGTGGCTGAATTAATGGCAATGGGACCGGGGGTCATCTGGGATATGGTGACCAGGTCGGTAAATTCAGAAAGATTCAGCCAGTGGTGCAGGTCCACCACCTGATTCTGTATCAATGGCATTGCTGCATATCCGCCTCCGAAGCTGAATGCGCCAATCTGGAGGAAGCTTAAAAATAACTGGAAATAAATCATGACGCCTGCACTCCTTTCTTTCTGGCCTTTTCACTGCGGATGGTCCGGACCACGCCAATCAGGGCGCAGAACAGGATGATGAGGATTACATTTACCCCGAAGATATAATTAGCCGCAAAGGCTGCAATCATAATGCATACAGATATCCACTGCCTGTCTTTCACGATTCCGCTTCCCATCTCCCACACCACCTGGGCAATGACAGCTCCCACGCCGGCCTGCATTCCGTTCAACATCCATCCAACCACCAGGTTGGAGCGGAAGGCGGCGTAAAACAGGGAGATGACAGAAAGGATCACAAAAGGCGGGATTACGGTAGCCAGTACGGAGGTGAGTACCCCGGCCATTCCGGCCAGTTTGTAACCAACCACAATGGCGCCGTTAACAGCAATGGCGCCTGGGGAGGACTGGGCGATTGCCACCAGGTCCAGCATTTCCTGCTCGTCAATCCAGTGGTATTCATCCACAAACTTTTTTTTCATCAGGGTGACGATGACATATCCGCCGCCAAAGGTAAAGGTGCTGAGATACAGGGTAGAAATAAAAAGTTTACATAATAAAGCCCGGCTGCTGCCGGACCGTGTGTCCTTCTTTGCTTTAACATTAACAACCATGGAGAAATCTTCCTTTCTGGGAGCGTGCGGAGGGGAAAATGGAAAAATGGAAAGTTGGATTCCCCTTCCTGTTCCCTCTTACTATACAGCTTGCAAATACATATGTAAAATACTATAATTAAATAATAACTATAATAAAAATATTATATATATTTTGTATGGAAGTATTTATTATATAGAAGTATTTATTATTATAGAAGCATTTATTAAAGGAGGATTCCATGACACTGCGCCATTTAAGGATATTTGTTGCCGTGTGCGAAACGGGCAGCATGACAGCGGCGGCGTCCCAGCTGTTTATTGCCCAGCCCTCCATCAGCCTGGCGGTTTCAGAGATGGAAGAATATTATGGGGTAAAGCTGTTTGACCGGATTTCACGCAAGCTCTATCTGACGGAGAATGGACGGAGGGCCTTGCAGTATGCCAGGCATATCATTAATCTGCTGGATGAGATGGAACAGGGCATTAAGGACCTGGATACAGTAGGACAGCTGCGGGTGGGGACCAGTATTACCATTGGAACCTATCTGCTTCCGCATTATATCCGCCAGCTGAAGGAACGGTATCCCTCTGTTAAGGTAGAGGCATTTATCGGGAATTCAGGATGCATTGAACAGCAGATCCTGGATAATGAGATTGATATTGGGATTATAGAAGGGGTGGCCCACAGCAGTTATATATGCAGTGAAAGCTTTCCCGGGGACCGGCTGGCCTTTATCTGCGCCACGGACCACATATTTGCAGGTAAGACCTTAAATGAATTGGGGGAGATAAAAGGCCAGGATTTCATACTTAGGGAAAAGGGAAGTGCGGGCAGGGAGATTTTTGACGGCCTGACGGCATCACAGGAACTGGCCATCACCCCGATGTGGCAGAGCGCCAGCAACCAGGCCATCATCCATGGCGTAAAAGAGGGGCTGGGAATATCCATCCTCCCTTATTTCCTGGTGCAGGAAAGCCTGGAAAAGGGAGAGATGGCTGAGTTTAAGATAAAGGGCCTGACCCTGAACCGGAAGTTCTCGGTCATTTATCACAGGAATAAATTCCTTCCCAAAAGCGCGATGGCACTGATGGATCTGTGCAAAGGAAATGCATGAAGATAATGCATAATGATAATGTATAAGGAAAATGAATGGCGGGTTAACTCAAAAGCCCCCGCAGCTTCTGGCTGTCCTTTATGGTGACGGTACCTCTTCCGAGAGACACCAGGCCTTCCTTTTCAAAATATTTTAACATCCTGGACACTACTTCCCTGGCAGTGCCCAGGTTCTTGGCAATCTGTTCATGGGTGGTGGAAATGGTGCTGCTGTGGGATTTGACCTGTTCATCCGCCAGATATGCGGCCAGCCGCTTGTCAAAGCTGGAGAACAGAAGCTGCCCCATGGACCACATGACATCGGAGAAACGTTCCGCCGTCTGGCGGTAGATATAATTTTCCGCATGGATATTCTTCTCCATCAGCCTGTGGACACAGGCCGCGGTCGTGATGAGAAGTGTGGATTCCTCCATGGATTCTATGAATATATCAAACGTGATTTCCTGCATCATACAGGATGCGGACAAGGTGCACACTTCCTCCGTTCCAAGCCGGAACAGGGTGACCTCGCGTCCTTCCTCGGACTGGATATAGGTGCGTATCTGGCCTGTCAGTACCAGGATGACCCCAAGGCATTCCTCGGTGCGGCTGTGTATGAAGCTGCCGGGGGAATAGCGGCGGATATGGGAGCAGGAGACCAGGTCGGTTTTCTGGCTGTTATCCAGATAGTCCCAGAAGGGATAATTGTCCTCTAATGTTTTGGCAATATCATAGGAATCGTTACTCATGGCAGATGTTACTCCTTTTGCTTTGTATCAGTCATCTGTCATTAGTGTATCCTGTTTTTTATTTTTTGTCAAAGTATGCTTTTGATGTCTTTTGCTCAATCCATGTCCGGCTCCGTGATGCCTGAGGATCCGGATACAGGGCTGTGGCAGGAAGAGGCGCCGCAGGATGCATTTCCCTCACAGGAACCCGCGGCCTTAGCCTTGCATATCATCTGCGTCATGGTTCCCATGGGGCAGTAGACACACCAGGAACGGGGGCGGAACAGGACCATGGTGACCAGACCAAGGATGGTGGAGGTCAGCATGACGCTGTAGAATCCGAATGCAAACTGGGACATCCACAGAGGCACGCCGTAAGTATGATACGCATGGTTCCAGGGAAGGCGGAAGGTCCACAGGACCGTCACTATCTGTTTCAGGCCCGAGGCACCCCTGAACACCAGCCAGGTATTAAACAGCATCTGGCAGAACATGAACAGGAAGAAGACCAGGAAACCGTAACGGAACCCTTTGGATTTCATCCAGCGCGGAACAGGACGGCCTGGCGAAAGGTGAAGCTTGCTCCCAAGTATGGAAAACAGCTGTCCCCTGCCGCAGTAACGGTTGCAGTAGAGTTTGGATCCTGTTACTATGGAGATTGCCAGGGGGACCAGGAAGCAGATCAGGCCCAGCCATGCAAACATGATATTGAAAAAGCCAAGGATCAGATAGGTGAGGGATGCGATCCACAGGTAGTCGTACCAGTGGCGGGTATCTTTTTTTGTATTTTTATTGTTCATGGCGTGCGCCTCCTTTTTCCGGACTGGCGGAAGTGATGGGGGAACTGGATAAATCCTGGGTGTCTGTATGCCGCGGTACAATATCAATAACGGATGCAGGACATTCCCTGGCGCATTTTCCACATCCCACACACAGGTCGTGGCTGACGATGGCATAGGAGCCTTTCCATATATCCAGCGCCTGGCGCGGACATACCTTAAGGCAGCAGCCACAGGCAACACAGGAATCCCTGTGGATATATGCGATGGATTTGGATTGGGGTTTCATAAGATAATACCTCCCGGATTTTTTGACGATGCGTCTGTGTGCTAAGAATACCACAAAAAGGGGAGTGATTCGGTGACCGGGGTCACAGAGACTGGGCAGTCTCCGCGGAGTAAGGTTTATGGCATTATCAAAATGGAAGTTGTCATTTGGGATAATATGTGTTATGCTATGATTCAATCACAGGATGGTAAATCATTTGCCATCCATATCTAATATTTTCATTGGCCGGCAATGTCGCTGGCAGGATCTCAGGACTGGTAATATGGGAGGACAGGATTTATTGCATTTTTAGTGCAGACCCGGTATAATGGAACCAGATATCAATGCTATTTTGGGGAAATGTGCATCTTCCTGTATTGTCTTATGTTATGAATGGAAGAAAGGACGATGTATGGGTCAGAAAGACATTTCCCTGGTCCGCTACTTTGATGACCGGGCGCGTTATGCGGATTTAATCAATGGTTTTATTTTCTGTGGGGAACAGGTGGTTTCAGAAGACGATGTGCAGGAGATGGATTCCAATGTTACCGGTGTATTCGGGAAACTAAGGAATCGGTTCATGGTACAGAAATACCGGGATTGTGTCAGGAAAATCATCTTTGACACGGGTTTTGCGATTGTTGGGATTGAAAATCAGGACAAGGTCCACTACGCCATGCCTGCTCGTATCATGCTAGAAGATGCAGCCGGCTATGACAAGCAGCTGCGGCAAATAAGAAAGCGTCACCGTCGAAAGCGTGACCTAAGGGATGCTGAGTATGTGGGAGGATTTGCAAAGCAGGATAAGGTATATCCGGTTGTTACCATATGTATCTATTTTGGGAAAGAGCCATATGATGGGGCAAAAGAGCTGTTCCATATGATGGATTATGAAACACTGCCTGACCGGTTCCGGGGAATCCTGAACAATTATAAGATTCAGGTGCTGGAACTCAGGAACTTTGAGGACATTGACTGCTTTCGGACTGACTTGAGGGAAGTGTTTGGGTTCATCAAACATTCTAATGACAAGAAAAGCGAATGGGAATTCGCAATTCAAAATGAGGATGCATTCAAGTGTCTGGACGAGGATGCGTTTGATGTGATTGTGTCAGTAACGGGTTCTGCTGAACTGGAGCAGGTAAAGGATATGTACTGTGAGGAAGGAGGAAAAATCAATATGTGTGAGGCAATACGCGGGATGATAGAAGATGGAAGGATTGAGGGGGTTAAACAGGGAATTGGACAAGGGCTTAGCGCGCTTGTGGAGGTATGTAAGGAGTTTGGGCTTCCAAAAGAAGATGTGGTTTCCAAGGCCAAGGAAAAATTTTCCCTGTCTGTGGATGAGATGGAGGATTTGATTGACAGATACTGGGATAATTGATAGGGATTGTAAGAAATCCAAGGATAAATCCTGCAGATGATTGTGGATGCAGGGAAAGGGTATCCTGCGGAACTGATTGAAATAGTCTTGTAGCACGCTATAGCGCCGCCCGGTGTAAACACGCCGGGCGGCGCTGGTCTATTATATTAATCTATTTTAAGTAAGTCATTGTTAACTTTGCTGATATAAGATTCAAGGGAGGCCTTGTCTGCCAACGCTGTGATGACCCCTTGTCTGGAGATACAGAATCCGGCGGCGTAATTGGCAATCTGGATGGCCTTATTCAGGGAATAGCCATACTGAAGATAGGATACCAGAGTACTTATAAAGGCGTCGGAACCGCCGGTCGTGTCAATTGGAATAAATTCTGCTGCATCATAATACTTGGATTCAGCGTCATTCATCAAAAAACAGCCATGGGACCCCAGTGTGATGATGACTGAGTGAAAGCCGTATTGGAGGAAATGTTTTCCCTGTTCTTCAGGACCTGTCAGGTTCCCGCTTAACCTTAGGGCCTCTGTCCTGTTAGGGATGAAGATATCAATCAGGTTTGTCTGCAGTTTGTCCAGCGAGGTTAGAGCTACAGGTTTTACAATCGTTATACAATTATTCATCTTGGCTATCTTCAGGGCCTGGTTGACAGCACTCATGGGTATTTCTGTGGATATGATACAGTACTGGGCTCCTTTAAAAATACTGGCATTATTGTTGACAAACAGGTCGTCCGTCGTGTTGTTGGCACCGTCTAAAGTGGAGATTGTACTCTCGCCGTCTTCCTGCACATATATATATGCCTTTCCTGTAATTTCATTCTGATCCCTGCGTATATAGGCGGTATTGACCCTGTTGCTGTTTAAGGTGGAGTAAATCCTGTCGGCATCCGAATCATTCCCAAGACGTCCAAGGAGTATGGCGTTGTGTTTTAACCTTGCAATACCGACCGCGTAGTTTGTGCCTTTGCCGCCCACTGAGATGGAATAATTATTGGTATGGGAAGCTTCATTGGGTTTGGGGAAATGTTTTACATTCAGTGTGGTATCAATGTTCATGCTGCCCAGCACAATGATATTCTTTTCCCTGCCCAGGGCTGGTTGGGCGATGGTCACATTGTTAATCGGCGGGATGTCCGGTATGAAATTTTTCTCATCCAGGGAGTTGAGTTCACAGTAGTCAACCGCCTTGTTGGCAATAAAACGGCCAAAATCCCTGTAGGGGACAGGTATGATTGAAAATTCCGGAAACTCCGGCTCCTGGTCGGCGCTGCTGTTAATGGCAATCAAAGATATATAATCCGGTATATGGCGCTGGCATGCATCCAAGGTCTTATAAATCATCAGGGCGGTCCGTATGTCAGGGGTAATCAGTGCAGTAATATTATGCAGATTCAGATAATTAATTAATTCGTTGTGATGATAGTTGTATATCAGATCTGCGTTGAAGGTCAGGGATTGTTCATACAGACCCATTTTATAACCTTTTATGATGCCGTCAAGCATGTCCGATGGCTGGGAATGGACCAGGGCAATGGTACGGTGCTCGGCCTGAAAGAGTTCTTTTACTGCATGGGAAGCATATTTGGAATAGTCAATGCAGAAGGCTTTTTCATATGCGCAGTTAATTAAAAAGACCTTCAGGCCATTCTGTTCAAAATTCCCATAATTCACAAGACTTTCTTCATCCAAAGGTTCCCATATGACCGCGTCCACATTCTGGGAACATATAAAATGGATATTCTTTGTTTCTTCTTCCGGCGTCCGGCCATTCTTTAAATATAAAAGATGATATCCCCGTTCCTCCAGTGCTTCGGTTAATCCATCCAGGAATATTGAGTTGGCGGTATTGTACTTAAGAAGGGCAGCCACGGTAAAAGATTTGCGCTGGGTGGATTTTGTGAATCTGGCATATGGCGTATAGTTATATTCTTTTACGATTTTCAGTACCTTTTCTTTTGTTGCGTCATTAATGGAATCATCCTTCCCATTGATGATCTTAGACACGGTTGAAATAGAGACTCCGGCCATGGAGGCAATATCTTTAATATTCATAAGACATCCCTTTCCGTAATTACGACTTAAAATCTATCCATATAGTACCATTATATCACGAAAAATAAAACTGTAAAAAATAAACCAGCCCAAGGGGGAGAAATATGAAAATAAATAATTGACTATAGTATATTGACAAAACAGGAAAGTAATGATATAAAATAGTTAGGAAAATACTTTCGGAAAGTATTATCTTATATAAAATATACAAAATATGTCGATGCGCGCAAATTCGATGAGGGGGTTTTATTTTTACTTTATCTGTAGGAACAAGGTTAACAATTATTAAGTTGGAGAAAGGAAAGGATTATGAAAAAAATTTTGGGGACATCAATGGCATTGATACTTACTTTTGCATTAACTGCCTGCAGCGGGAATCCTGCGCCGAAAGCTGACGCGGGAAAGGGCAGTGAAGTACCGGCAAAGGAAACTACGGCAGAAGCCGTCAAGGGGGACACAATCAGGATTGGTATTACCACGGCCCTGACAGGTCCGTCACCTCTTAATGGTCAGAGGACCAAGGAAGGGGTGACAATGGCCGTGGAAGAAATCAATGCCAATGGCGGCGTTGCAGGAAAGACATTGGAGGCGGTGATTGAGGATGACGGGGCCACAACCAGCGGGACCATGAACTCTGTCAATAAATTATTATCGGAAAATGTTGTTGCACTCATAGGCCCGCATATGAGCAGTAATGTAGTGGCTGTCCAGGAGCAGTTAAAAAACCAGAAGATGCCTTTCCTGTATGGAGGGTCCTCGCCGACACTTCTGGACCTTAACAATGAATATGGCTTCAGGGTAAGGCCATCAGACTCCCTGGCATGTAAAATTGCATGCAAATATTTAACGGACAAGCTTCAGTGCAAGAACATCGGCATGATCTTCGACAATGATAACTGGGCTACCTCGGCCAAGGATGTGGTTGAAGCCACATTGAAGGAACAGGGAGTGGGCTTTATCAGCGAAGGTTATAATACGGGAGATAAGGATATGACCGGACAGCTGACGAAGTTAAAGAACAGTGGGATTGATGCGCTGATCATCTGGGGGCATGATGCGGAAATTGCTATTATTGCAAAACAGATTAAAGAGGTGGGGATTGACACGCCAATCATGGGCAGCGCCGGTTTTGCCATGAGTACGGTTCTTGATTTGATTGACCCATCCGTATCGGAAGGAATCTGCTCGGTAAGTGAGTTCACGCCATATTCGGATGACGAGAGGGTATCTGGCTTTGTAAAGAGATATCACGAAAAATACAACTCAGACCCGGATTTATACAGCGCTGCTTATTATGATGCGGTATATCTGCTGAAGGATGCCATTGAACGTGCTGGCAGCACGGAACCGGATCAGCTGAGGACGGCGTTGGCTGAGACAAAAGGGCTTGCGGGCGTCATGAGTACTATGACGGCATCTGATAAAGGCGAGATGATCCATGAGATGAATATCTGCCAGGTAAAAGATGGAAAGGCATATGTGATTGAGAGGATTTTTGAAGACGGATATGAGCAGTAGGCCATACGCACTGGGCGTCTGATGGACGGACGCCTGGTGCACAACGCAGGGAAGAGGTTGGATATGCAGTCAATATTACAATTGGTTATTAATGGTTGCGCCTCAGGCTTCATTTATTTTCTTGTGGCATTTGAGATAACAATCATATACAATTCATCAGGCCTGATGAACTTTTCCCATGAAAAATTCATCATATTAGGAGCGTATGTATTTGGCGGCCTGTTTGTGAAAATGATGGGCTTTAACCACATTTTTGCAGTTATTTTTACATTGATTTTCATGGCGGTATTTGGAGCGGTTGTGGCCCTGGGGATTTTCAACCCCTTAAGAAACCTTCCGTCCAATGTGTTTGCCATATTCGGAACTGTCTTATTGTCAAAGATACTAACGGAGTTAGTAAGGATTACGTGGGGCGCAGCTCCTTTCAGCATTCCTGGATTCCTGACAGGATATCTTAAATTCGGTTCCCTCTCGATTTCCAATGCAAATATCTGTATCATTGCCATGGCGCTTATTTTTCTCTATCTGCAGAACCTGTTTTACTTCAAGACAAAGCTGGGGAAGGCCATGCGGTGTGTGAACCAGGATAAGAAGGCGGCAGGCTACATGGGAATCAATGTCCAGAAGTGCAATATCATCACCATAGCCATGAGCGCCAGCGTGTGTGCAGTTATCGGCATGCTGATTGTTCCTATTTACAATGTGGATTTATCCATGGCGGGAAATATTGCCACAAAAGGTTTCATTGCATGTGTGGTGGGCGGATTTGGAACCATTCCCGGAGCAATCATAGGAGGACTTTTTCTGGGAATCCTTGAGAATATGTATACATATTTTGGCCCTGCTATCTATAAGGATGCCGTGTCGTTCATTGTATTTATCATCTTCCTGCTGATTCGTCCCAATGGAATATTAGGCAAGGTTAAGATTACCAGGTCGTAAGGAAGGAGATAAGTAAATGGATAGGAAAAAGAATGGCAAAAGGTCTGCTCTTCTGGCTCTTTGCCTGCTGATGGCAATTGGATTGCCGTTTTTAAGCCGTAATAACTATAACCAGATACTGATGAACCAAACGATTGTTTATATCATAGCGGTTCTGGGATTGAATTTTACGATGGGACTGTCAGGACAGTTTGACTTTTCGCCGGCAGCGATTTTTGGACTTGGTTCTTACATGACCGGACTTTTAAGTGTAAAGCTGGGGATTTCCCCATGGCTTGGAACCATTGCCGCGGTCCTGTTCGGCCTGGTGATTGGTGTTATGATTGGATATCCAAGCCTGAGGCTTAAAGGGGTGTATTTTGTTCTGGCCACTTTGGGGTTCCTGGAAGCGACCAGGCTCCTTCTGACCAATATGACATGGCTCACCGAAGGTACAAACGGTG
Organism: Clostridium pacaense; assembly: GCF_020709765.2. Lineage (NCBI taxonomy): Bacteria > Bacillati > Bacillota > Clostridia > Eubacteriales > Clostridiaceae > Clostridium > Clostridium pacaense. Next base: position 174,719 of record NZ_JAJFEB020000009.1, on the reverse strand, counting down.
TTGCAGGAATACCGTCCTATCAATTAATCGGAATCAATTTCGGGAATCCCAGGAATTTTTATTATCTGGCATTGTTTTTCATGATAATTGCAATGGTCATTTCCAAACGTGTCATTGATTCAAAATGGGGCAGGATGCTCATTGCCATAAAAGATAATGATGTGGCGGTGGAGGGATGTGGGATTGATAAGGCCTCCATAAAGATTAAGGCATATATACTTGGATCCTGCTTCATGACTTTTGCAGGCGCCATGAACGCCCATATGTTCCAGTTCATCCATCCATCTGACTTTAATTTTGATTTCACGGTTAAATTCATCATGATGCTGATGCTGGGCGGCCTGGGTACGATTCCCGGCTGTGTCATGGGCGGGATTGTTGTCACCATCCTGCCGGAAATGTTAAAGTTCCTGGGGGAATATTATTGGCTGGCATTCAGTACGCTGATGCTGATCATGGTCATGTTCATTCCTTATGGTTTCGTATCTGTCCCTGAGTTTGTAAGGTCAAAAATAAAAAAACACAGGGGAAGGGCGTAGGCTATGAAGGACAGGGAGTTGTTTGAGAGGCTGCTTAAGGAAGTGGAGCTGCCGGATTTTTCCCTTATGGAAATGAGGCAGGATCAACCGCAGCTGACGGATATAAAAGCGGCGTTGGCGGAAGAGCTAAAACATTGTACTGCGATGCGGAAAATCAAAAAGGATGACACGGTGGCAATTGCCATGGGAAGCAGGGAAATCAATGGGCTTGCGGATATTGCGGAGACACTGATCGGTATCCTTAAGGAAAAAGGAGCTGCTCCGTTCATTGTCCCGGCCATGGGAAGTCATGGCGGGGCAACTGCCCAGGGACAGAAAGACGTATTATATCATTTGGGCATAACAGAAGAGCGCCTGGGGGTGCGGATTGCATCTTCCATGGAGACCGAGGAGATAGGCACCAGCAATCAAGGATTTCCGGTATGTATGGATAGTCTGGCATTCCATGCAGATCATATTATTCCGATTGCCAGGATTAAGGCCCATACGGAATTCAGGGGGCCTTATGAAAGCGGTATATTAAAAATGCTGGTCATCGGTCTGGGTAAACAGTATGGGGCGTCTATCTGCCATAAACTGGGTTTCCCTAATATGAGCCGCAATCTGCAGGAGTTCGGAAAGGTCATCCTTGAAAATGCGCCTGTGCTGATGGGAATTGGTGTAATAGAGAATGCCGGACACCGGGTTGCACGTATAGAGGCTATACCCGGAGAGGAGATACTGGAAAAGGAACCAGGGCTTTTAAGATATTCTAAATCCCTTCTCCCAAGAATCCCGTTTGACCATCTGGATGTGCTTTTGGTGCAGGAGATGGGGAAGGAAATCAGCGGAGCGGGAATGGATACAAATATAACAGGGCGTTCCTGCGTGTTGGGAGAGGATTGGCCCCATGCGGAAAAGATATGTGTATGGGACCTGACGGAAAAATCCGGTGGAAATGCAGCGGGTATGGGGAATGCGGATGTGATAACGGAACGGCTTCATAAAAAGATAGACTTTACCCCGGTCTATGTAAACGCGGTCACGTGTCACGATACCCAGGGAATCCGTCTCCCGGTTGTGATGGAAACCGACGAACTGGCTTTGAGGATGTGCCTCTATACATGTATCCGCCGGGATGCAACCAGGAACCCAAGGATTGTGATGATAAAAAACACAGCTGATTTAAGGCAGATATATATATCAGAAGCTTTATTGGAGGAAGCTGGCCATGTGGAACAGCCCCAAATGCTTAAATACGTGGGAAGCATGGAATTTGTGGATGGCGGATTTAAGGGCTTTAGGAGGAGGTAAAAATGGGTGCAATTCTGAAAATCGAACATTTGTCCAAGTCATTTGGCGGATTAAAGGCGGTCAGTGATTTTTCCATGGATGTTGAGCAGGCCTCGATTCATTCCCTGATTGGTCCCAACGGCGCCGGGAAAACAACCATTACTAATTTAATTTGCGGGGAAATCCACCAGAATGAAGGCAATATATTTTTTAGGGATGAAGTGATTGATAAGTATAAGGTTTACCAGCGGGCGGGAAAAGGCATTGGCCGGACCTACCAGAATATCAGGCTTTTTGATACCTTGACAGTAATGGAAAATCTGAGCATAGCGGCTAAGGTGACAAATAATTATGGGATGCTTCAAACCATGTTTGTCCCCCGTCTGAACCGGGCGGAACAGAAAGAACGGGATGAGAAGGCTATGGAAACATTGGACTTCATAGGCCTTGGGCATCTTGCAAATGAAAAGGTACACAGTCTTCCTTATGGGAACAGGAAGGTATTGGAAATCGGGCGCGCCCTGGCTACAGACCCTGACCTGATTCTTTTGGATGAACCGGCTGCCGGATTAAACCCATCTGAGCGCAAGGGCCTTACTGATATTATAGGGAAAATTCATGAAAAAGGCATTTCCGTATTTATGATTGAACACAACATGGATGTAATCATGGCAATCAGCAGCAGAATCACAGTCCTTAATTTTGGTAAGAAGATTGCAGAGGGAACCCCGAAGGAAATCAGGGACAATCCTGAGGTCATAAAGGCGTATCTGGGTGATAGGTATAAGGTAAAAGAGGTGTAACCATGCTGGAAATCAGTAATTTGAATGTGTTTTATGGTGAGGTACAGGCCTTAAATGATGTGAGCCTGACAGTGGGGGATGATGAAATCGTGTCCATCATCGGAGCCAACGGAGCAGGAAAATCCTCCCTGATGACAACGATAATGGGAGACAACAGGCCGAAATCAGGGCAGATCATATATAATGGTAAGGATATTACCGGCATGCATACCCACAAGATAGTGGAGGAGGGAATTGTATACGTTCCGGAAGGCAGGAGGATTTTTTATGAGCTGACGGTACAGGAGAACATAGAGATGGGGGCTTATTCCAGAAAGCTGTCATCCAGGCAGCTGAAGGATGAAATGGATGGGGTGCTGGACATATTTCCACGTTTGAGGGAACGGCTGACCCAGGCAGGCGGGACTTTGTCAGGCGGGGAACAGCAGATGCTGGCCATAGCCAGGGGACTGATGTCCAATCCCAGATTACTGATGTTGGATGAGCCGTCCCTGGGACTTGCGCCTATTATTGTGGATGAGGTTTTTGAGGTAATCCAGTCAGTGAACAGCCAGAGGAAAATTCCGGTAATCCTGGTGGAACAGAATGCCTTCATGGCGCTGAATACATCCAGGCGTACGTATATCCTGGAATTGGGACATATTACTGCGTCCGGTTATAGCAGGGAATTGCAGCAGAGCGATGAGGTGAAAAAATCATATTTAGGAGGCTGACATGAGACAGTTACAAAGTATATTCCGCGAGAAAAAACCCATAATCGGCATGGTACATCTGAGACCGCTTCCAGGTTCACCCATGTATGACCCTGCATCCATGGATATGACGAAAATATTGGAAATAGCGGTTGATGAAGCAAAAAAACTACAGGATGCGGGAGTTGACGGGGTTCAGGTGGAAAATATGTGGGATATACCCTATAACCGGCCTGAAGATATTGGTTATGAGACAGCGGCAGCCCTTGCGGTAGGGATTTACGAAGTAGGGAAACATGTTTCCATACCGGTGGGGGCTGAGTGCCATATGAATGGTGCCGAATGTGCCATGGCGAGCGCTGTTGCAGCAGGGGCCAGATGGATCCGGGTGTTTGAATGGTGCAACGCGTTCATTTCCCAGTCAGGGTTTGTGAATGGGGCAGGGGGAAGGGTGTCCAGGATGAGGGACCGGCTGAAAGCGGGGCATATCCTGGCTTTGTGTGATGTGAACGTAAAACATGGGAGCCACTATATCATCCATGACAGGAGTGTAAAGGAACAGGCAATGGATATAGAAGCCCAGGGCGGGGACGCGGTCATTGTTACCGGCTTTGACACAGGAATGCCTCCTACGGTAGATAAAGTCCTGGAATGTAAAGCTGCAATCGGGATTCCGGTCCTTCTTGGAAGCGGTCTGGCAGAGGAGAATATTACGGAATTGCTGTCCGCTGCCGATGGGGCGATTGTGGGCAGTACGTTTAAGGCGCAGGGAAAGTGGCAGAACCCTGTGGATTATTACAGGACAAAAGCATTTATGGACCGGGTGGTAAAACTGAGGGATACATTGTAAACATGACCTAGAATGGGGATGGGGATATATGGCAACAAAGGTTATAAATATAGGAAGCGCGAATATAGACGAAATCATGTCCGTGGAACATTTTCCTCTTGTGGGGGAAACGAAATACACACCATATTTTTGTAAAAAGTTGGGAGGGAAGGGCGCCAACCAGGCGGTTGCGGCGGCCCGGGCAGGCGGTCATTGTTTCTTTCTTGGCAGTGTGGGCATGGACGCGAACGGAGGGATTATCAGAAAGAAACTGTCAGACAATGGTGTGGACATAAACCACCTCCTTTGCATGGAAGGGCAGGAAACAGGCATTGCACAGGTTTGGGCTGACGGTGAAGAAAAGAATATGATTATCTGCTTTCCGGGAGCCAGTCTGGGAAATGAGGCAGAACAGCTGCAAAAACTGGAAGAGATTGCGGGCAATGGGGATATATTCATGATAACGCTGGAATACGGCAAGGCGTTCATTGCATCAGCCATAAAAACTGCCAGGGAAAAGGGTTGCACAGTGGTAGTTGACCCTTCCGGGGATTTAGACATATTAAAGGATAAAGGGATTGCCGGATACATAGATATCGTAAAGCCTAATGAGGTGGAGACAGAACAGCTGACAGGAATTGGGGTAACGGATCAGGAATCGGTTGTGGAAGCCCTGGTGGTATTGGAACACATGGGGTTTAAAATACCAATCATTTCCCTTGGCGCCAGGGGATGCTGTGCCAGAATCCATGGGGAGATTACCTTTTTGGGAACGGATGAGATAAAGGCTGTGGATACTACCGGAGCAGGCGATGCATTCCTGGGGTATCTGGCCGCAATGCTGTCCAAGGGGGAAACACTTGCAGCGGCACTGAAGACAGCTAATAAGGCGGCTGCCATCAGTACCACAAAGCTTGGTGCAGCAGAGTCTGTTCCATATATAAACGAAATCTGCCGGTAAGGCATTGAGTGATTGGAGATTTGAAATGAAGATTACAAGTGTGGATGTAATTAAGGTCGTGAAGGCAAGAGGGACGAATCCATCTGTTTTCACACCTATCTGTGTCAGGATTAATACAGATGAAGGAATAAGCGGCTATGGGGAAGCCGGACTTACATATGGTGATGCGAACCAGGCAGCGTTTGGTATCTGTCAGGATTTCTCCCGGCTGATTATTGGAAAGGACCCGTTTGATACGGAAGCTATTTGGGAAAGTCTGATGCGCCTTACATTCTGGGGAATGGGAGGGGGAAGCGTTATCTGGGCCGGCATCAGTGCCATCGATATTGCACTGTGGGATATCAAGGGTAAAGCATTAGGAGTGCCCTGTCATAAACTGCTGGGAGGGAAAACCAACCGGAAACTTAAATGCTATGCAAGCCAGATCCAGTTTGACTGGAGTCCGGTCAGCAGGGCAATGATTATGCCTGAGGACTATGCCCAGGCAGCATCCAAGGCCATGGAAGAGGGGTATCAGGCTGTAAAGGTTGACCCCATTGGCTACGACCTGGAAGGTAATTGGCTGAAGTCCACCAAGACAGGTTTCCTGTCCTCATCGGAACTGGACCTGGCTTACCAGCGTGTGAAGGCAATCCGGGAAAGGGGCGGAAGGGGGCTGGAAATCATCATAGAACTCCATGCACTGACAGACACAAAGTCGGCTGTCCAGCTCATTGAAAGATTGAGGGACCTGGAATGCAGTTTCGTGGAAGAACCCACCATGCCGCTGAATCCTAAATTAATGAAAAAGATATCGGACCAGACAGCCATGCCATTAGCTGCCGGTGAACGCATTTACACACGCTGGGGGTTCAGGCCGTTTATAGAAGATGCATCCCTACAGGTGTTACAGCCGGATATGGGGAATTCAGGCGGGTTTACGGAGACTAAGAAGATATGTGACATGGCCCATGTATACGATATCGGAGTACAGCTTCACATCTGTGGAGGCCCCCTGGCTACGGCGGCAGCGCTTCAGCTGGAGGCAGCCATACCGAACTTTGTTATCCATGAGCACCATGCGGTGGCGCTGATTGACGACAATATCAAGCTCTGTAAATACGATTACCAGCCAGTTGACGGTTATTTTGATATACCTGAACTGCCTGGAATCGGTCAGGAATTATCAGAGTATGCGCTGGAAACATCTGATATCGTAAGGATTGAGTGAAAATGGTGATATGAATGAAGAAGCGGATTATTTTAGGTGTGGACACGGGCAGTGACGATGCGGTGGCGCTTATGTATGCCTGCATGTCACAGGAGTTTGAGGTTCTGGGGGTAATGGTTTCTTATGGGAATCAGCCCCTTGCATATACGCTTAAGAATACATTGAAAATCAGGGAATTAATCGGCGGTAGTTTTAAGGTTTATAAGGGCAGTGCAGGCCCTCTGGTGGCAGACCTTCTCCCGGGCAGCCGCCTGAACACGGATATACAGTCTTTTGAAGGAATCGTTGATGGGAAGGCCGTGGCTGTGCATCAAAAGGAGTTTGACCTGCCTGAACCGGAAGGAAGGGAAGAAAGGACTCCGGCAGTCATCTGGCTGATTGACACATTGATGAATAGCAGGGAACCGGTTACATTGGTCCCGGTCGGCCCTTTGACGGACATAGCGCTTGCCCTTAAGATTGAACCGGGAATCTGCAATCAGATACAGGAGATTGTCTGTATGGGAGGCGGCGTACATGTGGCCAACATGACACCCTGTGCGGAAATCAACTTCTATAATGATCCGGAGGCAGCCAAGATCGTATTGGAATCAGGAATCAAAACAACTTTGATAACATTGGATGCCACCCACAGTTCCTGGTTTGGCTATGAGGAAGCTGGGAGGATAAGGAAGACCGGGAGCCTGGCCGGTGCATTTGCCGCTGATTTATTGATTAACCGGATTGATGCAGCTAACCGGTTGGGGGCCAGGGCCGTAAAAAAGAGTGCACTCCACGATGTGCTGGCTGTCATGTACGTGAGTCATCCGGAAGTGGTGACGGAAGTGGTGCGCCAGAAGTGTGATGTTGATGTGGGACATGGTTATGCCAGAGGCGGACTGTTTACGGATGACCGGGCGTCAGCGTCAGCAGAAAATCCGGTTTATATCGCGTACCGGGCTGACAGGGACAGGATGTGCAGTCTGCTGGAACAGGCGCTGGTGCGCGCTTGAAAGTCCGGTATGGTTAATGGGTTCAATATGGTTAATGGGTTTAATAAAGACAACCGGCCGGCATTGCTGCCGGCCGGTCAATTATATATAATTATAAAAAAGAAGAGGGAGCATTATTTATTCTGTGCAATCTCGTTTCCCATATCAGCCTTTGAAACAAGACCAACGGACTTCCCGACAATCTGGCCTTTCTTCATATAAAGAAGGGTGGGGACGCTCATTACCTGGAAACGGGATGCCAGGTCAATCTCCTCGTCGATATCAACCTTGTAGAAATGTACTTCCGGATGTGTCTCAGCCATGCTTTCCACAACCGGGGTAAGCATCTTACACGGACCACACCATGTTGCGAAGAAATCAACTACTACCAGATCCTCACCAGCGTTTACTGCCTGATCAAATTCACTTTTAGATAAATGTTTTACTGCCATAATAGAACCTCCTGATTTATATTCATTAATATTATTTCTTATATTGGTTATAGCATACCACATTTTGGCGTATAGTTATGTGACAAAGGTCACGAAACATTCATTCTTAAATCTAATATATTATTATCTGCTGTTAAGCTTGACTTATGAAAATATGGATTTTAGTCCTCTGTCACTGTTTCATAAGGCCAATCCACAATGCCTCCGAAATCATAGACATTCTTATATCCGATTTCCAGCAGCTTATCCGATGCCTGTTTACTGCGGACTCCGGTACGGCAGTGGACCAGAAGGACTGCGTCTAAATCCGGAAGTTCCTCGGGCTGTGTGTCCCTGATTCCTTCATTGGGAACAAGGATGCTGCCTGGTATGTGTCCGGCCGCATATTCGTCTTCCCTGCGTACATCAACCACGGTCACGCCGCCTTTATCCATCATCGCTTTGGCTTCTTCTGCTGAGATTTTATGATAGACGCTTTCGCCCTGTGTGGCCATATTACCCTGGCCTGGTGCTGCGCCGGCACTGTTGGATGTGCTGCAGGCTGTCAATGCCGCGGTACAGAGAAATGCCGCCGCTATGAGATAGGTCCATTTCGTCATTTTACGCCTCCTCTTTCTGTAATTAATTTTGATACAGTTGTTACTGTAACTATAGTATATACAGTTGCATTTGTCAATAGGTAATCCTTAACTTTTTTTGAAAAATATTGTTAGAGGTATAAAAATCCCACATTCTATGCTATACTTATGCCTAAAGTGGAAAAGTATGCAGTATTAGGATGGAGACAGTTATGCCAGATAGAGAAAAGGACAGTGAGTACGCCATTAAGGTCGCGGACGTGACCAAGGTATACAGATTATATGAGAAACCCATTGACCGTCTGAAAGAATCCATGAGCATTTCCCATAAGAATTACCACAGGGATTTTTATGCACTGAACCGGCTTTCCTTCCATGTGAAGAAGGGGGAGACAGTGGGAATCATCGGAACCAACGGTTCCGGCAAGTCCACTATATTGAAAATCATTACCGGGGTATTGACGCCCACCACGGGAGAGGCCAGGGTGGACGGTAAGATATCGGCCCTTCTGGAGCTGGGCGCTGGTTTTAATATGGATTATACAGGAATTGAAAATATATATATGAACGGCACCATGATGGGATACACGAAAAAGGAGATGGACGCCAAGCTTCAGGATATCCTGGACTTTGCGGAAATCGGGGATTTTGTGTACCAGCCGGTCAAGACTTATTCCAGCGGTATGTTTGTACGGCTGGCTTTTGCGTTAGCCATCAATGTGGACCCGGAAATCCTGATTGTGGATGAGGCATTGTCCGTTGGCGATGTTTTTTTCCAGTCCAAGTGTTACCGCAGGATGGAGGAGATACGTAAGAAGGGAACCACCATCCTGATGGTGACCCACGATATGGGCAGTATCATCAAATACTGTGACAAGGTCGTGCTTCTTAATAAAGGGGAATTTGTGTCGGAAGGCGCTCCCGGACATATGGTGGATTTATATAAGAAAATACTGGCTGGCCAGCTGGATTCGCTGAAAGCGGAACTTGAGAAGAAAAACGAAGTGGAAATGTCTGATTTTTCCGGCGGCATGGAGATGGGGCAGGAAGGCGCAGAGGCCGGAGGGAAGCCGGATGGCTCCGGACGGAAAGGGACGGGCGCCCGGCAGGACGGCAGTGCCGCACATGGCAAAGGCCTTATGAAGGACCAGCTGACCATTAATTATGACAGGACGGAATACGGGGACGGCCGGGCTGAGATTTATGACCTGGGCCTGTTTGACGAACGGGGCAATCTTACCAATCTGCTGTTAAAAGGGGAAACCTTCACCATCAGGGAATGCATCCGTTTTAATACGGATATCCAGGCCCCCATTTTCACCTACACCATCAAGGACAAGAAGGGCAGCGACCTGACAGGGACCAATACCATGTTTGAAGGCGCGGATATAAAGCCGGTGAAGCGCGGGGACGAATACACGGTGGAATTTTCCCAGAAAATGACGCTTCAGGGAGGGGAATATCTCCTGAGCATGTCCTGTACGGGCTTTGAGCACGGAGAACATGTGGTCTATCACCGCCTGTACAATGTGACGAATATTACGGTCATCTCCAATAAGAACACGGTGGGTGTCTATGATATGGAATCCCAGGTGAAGGCGGAGAAGAAAAGCTGTGGCGGAGGACATTCATGAAGGATATCAGTTATGAAATCTTAGATCTGTTCAAGACATATGGCAGTACCCGGGAAGGCATGGACCAGGCCCTGGAACAGGATGAACGCCCACAGGTGCTTCACGCCCTTTCGCCAATCCGGGAAAACCTTCTGGAATGGCTGGATCTGACCGGGCAGGAACAGGTCCTGGAGATCGGCTCGGGATACGGCGTGTTTACCGGGCTTCTGGCAGAGCGCTGCGCCCACGTGACCGTGGTGGATGACAGGGATGAGAACCTTTTAGTGAACCGGGAACGGAACCAGGCAAGGGGAAATATAACTTATGGGCTGGAAGCCGGGGAAGGCCTGCCGGACAGAGGAGACCTGCCGGACAGGGGAGACCTGGAAGGCCGGGAGTCATTGTATGACTGGGTTTTCCTTGTGGGACCCGGACGTGAGGAACCGCTTGAGGAAACGGTCCGCAGGGCCGCAGGATATCTGAAGGACGGAGGCAGGCTTGTATTTGCCTGTGAAAATGCAATGGGCCTCAGGTTCCTGGCGGGCGGTGACCATGACGGCGAGGAGGCATCCTATACAAAGGGCCGCCTTTTGTCTGCATTTCATGAAGCCGGTTTTACAAGTATGGAATTTTATTATCCCATGCCGGATTACCGCCTTCCTGTATCCATTTATTCGGACCGGTATCTTCCGGGCAAGGGCGACATCGCCCATATGGACGTATCCTATGACAGGCCCAGATATGCCTGCCTGAATGAGGAAGAAGTTTATGACATGCTTTTGGAAGAGGGGGATTTCCCCAGGTTTTCCAATGGCTTCCTTTTGATTGCGTCAAAGGAAGCGCCTCTCCAGAAGACGGTTTATGTAAAATATAACCGCACCAGGAAGCAGGGCTTTCAGATACGCACCAGCATTCTGGAAGAAAATGGAACACGGTATGTGGAAAAGGCGGCCCTGGACAGCGAGGGAAGCTGGCATATCCTTTCCTTTGCAAAGAAATACGCCCAGCTGAAGGCATTTAACCCGTCGGTCCGTGTACTGGAGCCGCTGCTGGCAGAGGACGGCATGACGGTGCGGTTCCGGTTCCTTCGGGGGATTACCCTGGCAGAGGAGCTGGGCAGCCGGATCAGGAACGGAAAGGCTCCGGTGGAGGATATCCGGGCGGCCATGAAGGTGATTTTTGATGTGGACAAGGACCAGACCATGCCATTTGCCGTGACACCGGAGTTTACGGAGGTCTTTGGGGAAATACCGGATATAGACGACATTTCCTATAAAGTAAGTAATATAGACGGATTGTTCGAGAACCTGATGCTTGTGAAGGGGGATGCGGATGACCGCGGACCGGCTAAACAGGCTGGTCCGGCAGGGGATGAAAGTCTCTGCTGTCTGGACTATGAGTGGGTATTCGATTTCCCGGTCCCGGCCCATTTCGTACAGTACCGCAACCTTGCCTACTTCTATTATAAATACCAGGGGCTGCTTAAGTACCCGGGTCTGGAGGGATTTCTGGAGGAATTTTCCATATCCAGGCAGATGGCGGCGCTGTATGCATCCATGGAAGAAGCCTTCCAGTCCTATGTGCACGGGGATGGCAGCCAGGGATATCTGGCAAGGTACAGCCAGAAGGTTACAGGCCTTAATGAGTTAAAGAAGACAGATGGAGAGCTTACCAAGGCCAGGGACAGGATAAACGCGCTTCAGGCAGAGGTGGAGGAAAAGAATTTCCAGATACGCAAGGAGCAGGAAGTGCAGCGCCTTACCAACAATCATGTTGCCAACCTGGAAGTGATGATTAAGGATTTACGCCATGAGATTGAGGAACTGGGCAAGCTGGCCACTTATTTAAACGGACATGAGGCCCTGATATTCAAGGCGCGCCGCAGGCTGGGCACCCAGGTCAATAAGGCGTTTCCAAAGGGGACGAAAAAGCGCAAGGTCCTGAATTACTGCTTTAATACGGTTAAGCATCCAATCCGCTATGGCAGGCTTTACGCCACCAGCTCAGGGCGCAACCAGATTGACGGGGATTTTAAGATAGGAGAGGACTATCTTAAGTATGGCAGGCTTATATTCCCGCAGGTGCCGGGACAGGGCGGGGAAGGCCCGGATGGCTGGGACGGACCTCTGGTTTCCATTATAATCCCATGCTATAACCAGGTGCATTATACCTATGCGTGCCTTCAGTCCATCCTGGAATTTACAAAGGATGTGACCTATGAGGTGATTATTGCGGACGATGTGTCCACGGATGCCACGGCCCGTCTGGGGCAGTATGTGGAAGGCCTGGTTATCTGCCGCAATGAGACCAATCAGGGCTTTTTGAAAAACTGCAACCAGGCGGCCAGGGCGGCCAGGGGCAGATACCTCATGTTCCTGAACAACGACACCAAGGTGACTGTGGGGTGGCTTTCCTCCCTTGTGGACCTGATTGAATCGGATGACACCATCGGAATGGTGGGATCCAAGCTGGTTTACCCGGACGGGCGTCTCCAGGAGGCGGGCGGGATCATCTGGAGTGACGGTTCCGGCTGGAACTATGGGCGTCTGGATGATCCGGACAAGGCAGAATACAATTATGTAAAAGATGTAGACTATATATCAGGCGCAGCCATCCTTTTGTCCACCGCGCTGTGGAAGCAGATAGGAGGCTTTGACGAACGGTATGCCCCTGCGTACTGTGAGGATTCAGACCTTGCCTTCGAGGTGAGGAAGGCGGGATACCGGGTCGTGTATCAGCCCCTTTCAAAGGTAATCCATTTTGAGGGAGTGTCCAATGGCACGGATGTAAACGGAGCCGGGCTGAAACGCTACCAGGTGGAAAACAGCAGGAAGCTTAAGGAGAAATGGGCGGAGGAATTGAAACAGCAGTGTGTCAATACCGGCAATCCCAACCCCTTCAGGGCAAGGGAGCGCAGCCAGGGAAAGGAAATCATCCTGGTGGTGGACCATTATGTGCCCACGTTTGATAAGGACGCTGGTTCCAAGACCACGTACCAGTACCTGAAAATGTTCCTGAAAAAGGGTTTTGTGGTAAAATTCCTGGGAGACAACTTCCTCCATGAAGAACCATACTCCACCACGCTCCAGCAGATGGGCATAGAGGTTCTGTACGGGGATGGATATGCAGCCGGCATCTGGGACTGGCTTAAGACAAATGGGGACGAGATGGACTATGCATATCTGAACCGACCGCATATTGCCACCAAGTATGTGGATTATATTAAGGATTATACGAAGATGAAGGTCATCTATTACGGACACGACCTTCATTTCCTCAGGCTGGGCAGGGAGTATGGGCTGACCGGGGATATTAACATCAAGCGGGAGGCGGATTACTGGAAATCAGTGGAGCTGACCATGATGCATAAGGCGGCGGTTTCCTACTATCCGTCCTATGTGGAGATAGATGCAATCCATGCCATTGACGGAAGCATCAACGCAAAGGCCATTACCGCATATGTCTATGACACGTTCCTGTCCGGTATACAGGATGACTTTGCTAAGAGGGAAGGCCTTCTGTTTGTGGGTGGCTTTGCCCATCCCCCCAATGCGGATGCGGTTTTATGGTTTGCAAAGGAGATATTCCCTGCCATCCGGGAACGGATCCCGGGCATACGGTTCTATGTGGTAGGCTCGAAGGTGACAGAGGAGATACAGGCGCTTGGCCAGGAAGAGGGGATCATCATAAAGGGCTTTGTCAGCGAGGAAGAGCTGGAGGCGCTTTATTCCACCTGTAAGCTGGTGGTGGTCCCGCTGCGTTACGGCGCAGGGGTCAAGGGCAAGGTGGTGGAAGCCATTTATAACGGCGCCCCCATTGTGACCACATCCACGGGTGCGGAGGGGATACCGTTTGTGGAGACCGTGCTGGAGATTGCGGATGAGCCGGAAGCATTTGCGGACCGGGTTGTGGGGCTTTACAATGATAATGGGCGCTGCCGGGAATTGTGCCGCAGGACCCAGGATTATATTAAGAAGCATTTCAGCATGGACGGCGCCTGGAAGGTGATTGACGAGGACTTCCGGGTGTGATTGTGAGGATGGACCGGTGTGGCTTTCAGTCTGAAAGCCAGGAATCCCATGTTCAGCTGTACAGCTGTACACATCACAGGAAGAAGGAGGAGTATGATGCAGGCAATACTTTTGGCCGGAGGCCTTGGGACACGGCTTCGCAGCGTGGTAAGCGACCGGCCCAAGCCAATGGCCCTGATTGAGGGACGGCCTTTCATGGAATACGTTACCAGGGAACTGGTGCGCAGCGGCATGACGGATATCATATTTGCCGTTGGATACAAAGGAACCATGGTGGAGGAGTATTTTGGGGATGGGGAGCGGTTTGGGTTTCACGCCTCCTATGCCTATGAGGAAACCCTGCTGGGGACGGCGGGCGCAATTAAGAACGCGGGACGCTTTGTCACGGAGGAAAGGTTCTTTGTGCTGAATGCGGATACATTTTACCAGATTGACTATACACGCCTGAAGCGGCTTCAGGACTCGCTGGATCTGGACATGGCCCTGGTGCTGCGGGAGGTGCCGGATGTGTCCAGATACGGCCAGGCCATCCTGGATGGGAAGGGATTCCTGACTGCATTTAACGAGAAAACAGAGGAAACCAGGATGGGCACCATCAACGGCGGCATTTACCTGATGAGGCGCAGCCTTATGGATACCATACCCGAGGGCAAGGTATCGCTGGAAAATGACATGATCCCAAAGTGGTTAACAGAGGGGAAAGGCCTGGGAGGTTTTGTCAATGACGGATACTTCATTGACATCGGGATCCCGGAGGCATACCGCCAGTTCCAGGAGGATGTGAGGAACCAGGTGGTGGTTTAGCCTATGTAATTGCCGGGAAACCCGGTATGTTCATATACGGAAGGTATACGGAAGGAGAAACATATGGTAATCAGAGGAAGGGCGCCTCTCAGGGTAAGCTTTGGCGGAGGCGGGACGGACGTAGCGCCATTCTGCGTGGAGCAGGGAGGCGCCATCATCGGCAGTACAATCAATAAATACGCGTACTGCTCCATTGTTCCCAGGGAGGATGACCAGATTATTGTCAATTCCATTGATTTTGACATGACGGTCAAATATAACACCAATGAGAATTATGTCTATGACGGAAAACTGGACCTTGTGACAGCGGCCCTTAAGGCCATGGATATCAAGCAGGGATGCGAGGTATACCTCCAGTGCGACGCGCCTCCGGGTTCCGGCCTTGGAACCTCATCCACCGTCATGGTGGCCATGCTGATGGCCATGGCCCGGTGGAAGGGAATCATGATGGACGCGTATGCCATGGCTGACCTGGCTTACCAGGTGGAGAGGATTGACCTGGGCATAGACGGCGGATACCAGGACCAGTATGCGGCTGCATTTGGCGGCTTTAATTTCATTGAGTTCCATGGGCGCAATAATGTGGTGGTGAATCCGCTGCGTATCAAGAAGGATATCATCCACGAACTCCAATACAACCTGCTGCTGTGCTACACGGGTAAGATACACGTGTCTGCCAACATCATCAAGGACCAGGTGCAGAACTATGAGAAAAAGGACAGCTTTCAGGCCATGTGCGAGGTAAAGGCCCTGGCCTATGCCCTGAAGGATGAACTTTTAAAGGGCAACCTTCACAGCTTTGGGAAGCTTCTGGACTATGGATGGCAGAGCAAGAAGCGCATGAGCGCCAAGATCACGACGCCCCAGATTGATGAGCTTTACGATGAGGCCCTGAAGGCAGGGGCGCTGGGCGGTAAGCTTCTGGGCGCTGGCGGCGGCGGTTACCTGCTTATGTACTGCCCGTATAACGTGCGCCACAAGGTGGCGGCCAGGATGGAACAGGTGGGCGGTCAGCTGGCTGACTGGAACTTTGAACTGCGGGGCGCCCAGAGCTGGGTCATGGACGATGACAGATGGCAGTATGATCAGGTCAGTGTCCATATGCCGGATGGGGAATATAAGTTTGACATATAAAGGACGGTTAAAAGCCATGGAACGGGTTGTTTTTTTAGACAGGGACGGGACGCTGAACGAAGAGGTCTGCTATCTCTACAAACCGGAGGACCTGCACATACTCCCGGGGGTTAAAGAAGCGCTGAGGATGTTAAAAGCGGCGGGATACCGTCTGGTGGTGGTGACCAATCAGGCGGGTGTGGCCAGGGGTTATTACAGGACGGAGGACGTAGAGAAGCTTCACCTGCATATGAACCAACTGCTGGAGCGGGACGGGGCCGGTATTGATGCATTTTACTACTGCCCCCATCACCCGGTGCATGGAATTGGACCATATAAGATACAGTGCCGGTGCCGCAAACCCGGAACCGGGATGTTTGAGATGGCCGAAGAGCGGTTTGACGTGGATAAGGCCCGCTCCTTCATGGTGGGCGATAAGCTGCTGGACGTGGAGGCGGGGAAGAATTATGGCCTTACATCCATCCTGGTGGGAACCGGATACGGCAGGGAACAGCACGAAAAGGACATGCGCACAGGGGTAAGCCCGGCATATGATTTTTATGCGGAGGACCTGCTGGTTGCTGCCCGGTGGATTGTAGAGAAAGGACAGGTGTGAATCCCATGAGGGAAATGGAATATCTGGAGGAACTGACCGGAAGGTATCCGGTGCTTGATGCGGTGAAGGCGGATGTCCTTGCTGCTTATGAGATGATGAAGGAATGCTATGAGCATGGGGGAAAGGTCCTCATTGCGGGAAATGGTGGAAGCTGTGCTGACAGTGAGCACATCGTGGGGGAGCTGATGAAGGGATTTGTCAAGCGCCGTCCGGTAGCCGGGGAATTTGCTGACGCATTGAGGGCAGCGGACCCGGTGCGGGGCGGGGAACTGGCGGCACATCTTCAGGGAAGCCTTCCGGCCATTGCGCTTACCGGGCATATATCCCTGTCCACTGCATTTTCCAATGATGTGAATGGGGAACTGACCTATGCCCAGCAGCTTTACGGTTACGGCAGGCCCGGGGATGTGTTCATAGGAATCTCCACTTCGGGCAATGCTAAGAATATCATGTATGCATTGGCGGTGGCAAAAGCTGCGGGCATCAGGACAATCGGCCTTACGGGCAAGGACGGGGGAGAGCTTGGCAGGGCCAGCGATGTGTCCATCGTGGTGCCGGAGCAGGAGACATTTAAGATCCAGGAATTACATCTGCCGGTTTACCATACCCTCTGCCTGATGCTGGAGGAACATTTTTATGAAGTATAAGCATGTGTTTTCCATATGCGCTTACAAGGATTCGCCCTATCTGGAACCGTTGATCCGCTCCCTGGTTTCCCAGAGCGTACCCAGCCATATCATACTGTGCACCTCCACCCCCAGCCCATACATAGACGGACTGGCGTGGAAATACGGCATCCAGGTATTCGTAAGGAACGGCGAAAGCAATATAAGGGATGACTGGAACTTTGCATATGAAATGGCGGACGGTGAGCTGGTCACCATTGCCCACCAGGATGACATGTACCATAAGGAATACGTGGAGCGGCTTCTGGCCGCCTACAGGGCATATCCTGACATGACCGTGTTCACCACGGACTATGTGATTGTGAAAAATGGACGGCTGATCACAGGTGACGCCATGCTGTGGGTGAAACGTATCCTCCGCCTTCCGCTGCGGGTTCCGGCCCTGAATGACCGGGCATGGATTAAGAAAATGTCCCTGATTTTCGGCAATCCCATCTGCTGTCCTGCCACAACCTATCAGAAGAAACTGCTGGGCACACCCCTGGTGCGATCGGAATACAGGTTTGCCCTGGACTGGGATAATTTATATCAGCTGGCCTGCGAAAAGGGACGGTTTATCTGTGACGAGCGTCCGCTTCTGTATTACCGGGTCCATGATGAAGCCACCACCAAGGCGTGTATCGTGGGGGGCAGGAGGGCAGAGGAGGAGGAGGCCATGTTCAGGCGGTTCTGGCCCGGGCCGGCTGCCCGGCTGCTGATGCATTTTTATAAAACTGCTTATGGTGAATATGAGTGATGAAAAAAATTAAGGATTCTGAATATGAAGGGTAGCAAAAGGGGGAATCTGCTTCTGGCAGTGCTGTTGGGGCTGACAGGAGCGTTTCTTATCATATCGTATTACAAAGTGATGGCCGGGCCTTTAAGGAGTGTCCTGGAGTCAAAAGCCACATGGATCATGTTTGGGGAGGTTGCGCTTGTATTTGCATGGAACCTGTTCTGGCTCAGGAAGGCTTATGGCGGGAATGGGAAAGCAGGCGGCAAAACGGGTGGGAATGGAAACCCGGTCGATAAAATATCCAGAGCCGGGAATACAGGAAACTCCAGAACCTGCTGGCTTTGTGTGGCTGGCGGCGCGGCGGTTTTTACCTGGTGCCACCAGATCCTGGTGCCGATTGCCGTATCCGGCCTTTATGTGGCGGTCCTGATTCTCTGGGGAAGATGGATCCACCGCTTATTTGCTTGGAAAATCCGGCAGTCATCTGTTGAGGAACTGTCCATGTCCCTGGTGACCGGAAGCGCGTTCTGGATGGTGATTGTGTGTCTCATATCCCTGACAGGCCATGGCGGGATCAAGCTCTGGCGTGTGCTGGCGCTGGTTCTGGGCGGTGCGGCAATTGGGGCGGAGGCGTATCTGGCTGTCCGAAGAGGCCGGATTGGGCAGAAGATGCCGGGAATGCCGGAGGTGCCAGGTATGCCGGAGGTGCCGGGTATGCGGGGGACTTCGGGTATGCCGGGGATGCCAGGGACGCCGGGATGTCTGCGGCGGCAGTCCGGTAAGACCTATCCATGGCTTCTGGCATTTATCATCACCATGGTCCTGATTCAGGCCGGACGTCTGAATATAGAGCTGGATTATGACTCCCTGCATTATGGGCTGCGCTCGGCATTCGTGCTGGACAATGGGAAGGGGATTTATGAAAACCTGGGTATGATTAATCTGGTCTACACCTACAGTAAGGGACTGGAGGTGCTGGCCCTTCCATTGAGCGGCACGCCTACCTATGGATTTGTGCTGGCGTTTTCCCTGTGGATGACAATTGCGGTCCTGGTACTGGCAGCGTCTATGGTAAGGCGCAAAAGGGGGCTGGGAATGGGGCTTTTTGCGGCGGCTGTGCTTTCCTCCATCCCGGGAATCATGAACATGGCTGCCACGGCCAAGAGCGATATCATCACATTGCTGCACCAGCTGATCATATATGACTTCCTGTGCCGTGCATTTGAGAAAAAGGAAAGGACGCCATGGCTTCTCATGGCGGTGGCAACCTATCTGCTGACCCTGGTATATAAGCCCACGGCCCTGGTATTTTCAACCGCCCTTGGGGGAACCGCCCTTATCTGTCTCATGGCCACAGGCAGGTTCAGTCTGGGAGATAAAAAGGGATGGCTTCTGCTTCTTTTTCCAGCAGGCGCCGCAGCCGGGTTATGGTATCGCACATGGCTCATGACCGGGGTTCCGGTGACTTCCATATTTGCCGGCTTTTGTGAGCGCTTGGGATGGAAGGTCAGATACCCCTTCTCCTTCAGCCATGTGATTGGGGACCCGTCCATGCTGACAGCCGGGGAAAAACTGGCCCGCCTGGGCAGGCGTCTTGGGGAAATGCTTACGGCTCCTGTCTCCGTGGACATGGACCATGTGGTCATTGCCTGGGGAACCGGACTTGTGACACTGTTCCTGTTTATATGGAGTGTTTCTGCCATAAGGGGCAGAAAGGCGCGGACGCCCTTGGAAGTATTTGACAGGGTTTTGATGGCTGTCATGACACTGGGATGTATTGCCAGCATTTACACACTGTCCCAGGTGGATGGCAATTATTTCATCCTGTTTTATTCCCTTTTGGTCATCATTTCCATGAGGATGGAAGGAAGCCTGTTGGGCCGTGGTACGGCTCCTGACGGAATGCATGGACTGGGACGTGGGATCGGTATGGCGGTCATCTGTTTCATGATAGTGAATGTCCCGCTTACATGCCTGACCAGCTGGGCCGGGCAGCCTGGTTTTACGCCGGTGCGTTTAAAGCATATGGGATATTATGACCACCGGAGGGAGGCGCGTCAGCGCGACCTGGAAATAGGGTGCATGAACCTTGTATCCGGCTTTTCACCAAGGACAAGGGTGCTGGCGTTCGGGAACCATCCGGATGTCCTGGATATATCCTGCAGTGTACAGAGTTATTACGATGTCACTGGCAGCGGAGGCAATGTATATCTGGTGAAAAGGCTTAAATATTTTGAGGAATTCCTGGAATATGCGGGCACAGAGTATTTTTTTGTGGAAAAAGGATATCTGGCAGCGCAGCCCCGTGCCCTTGAGATGATAGAGGATATGATAGAAGAGGGCAGCCTTACGGACCTTAAATATGAGTGGGGCAATCTGTCGGCCAGGGTCACGCTGCCGCCGGTATTGCCTGCGGATCCGGAGGCGGCGGTAGGGGATTTCCGCAATAATTACAGTTTTTCATCGGACTGAAGTCATGACCATGTTCCGGCGTAGTCCTTTCCGGGCGGCACTGACATGGACACCGGAGAATTTACGCAGAAGGTACTGCAAAGGAGGCATAAGCTGTGGAGACAAAAGAACGGTCAAGAACCAGGATTGGTTTCTCCAGGATGGAGAAGAAATATGAGTGGAAAGACCATGTGATTTTCATGGGAATCCTGTTGGCCATGGCAGTGTGGGTGAACAGGAATATTGAAATCAAAGGGCTTTATATGGATGACCTGTATTTCTGGTCCTGTTATGGCGAGCAGGGCTTTCTCCAGTATGTGTTCCCTTTGGGAAGCACCAGGTTCCGTTTCCTTTACTATCTGGCGGCCTGGCTTGAGATGGCGGTGGTCGGTAACCATGTGAACTGGTTCGTGCCGTTTAACATCCTGTTGAACACGGCTGTTGCCTGGTCGGTCTACCTGATTGGAAGACGGCTTTCGCGCTCCAAGGGAATCGGCTTCCTGTGCGGCTTCATGTATCTCATAAGCCGGATGGCTTATTACCAGATTGGCCAGGTCCTGGGGCTGATGGAAACCATGGCGCTCTGGATGGCCATTGGCATCCTCTGGTACCTGTACCGTTACATGAACGGGGAGGACGGTAGGAAGTATTATTATCTGTCCTGCGCCCTGTATTTCGGCGTGTGCTTTGTACATGAACGGTATATGGTATTGTTTCCGCTCCTGCTCCTTGTACTGCTTATCAAACGGTCTAAGAATCTGGCGGAATGGGCCGCCGGCCTGGTGTCCTTCCTGCTGGTCCAGGTAATCCGCGCATTTACCATCGGAAGCGTCCTGCCTGCGGGCACCGGAGGGACCCTGGTGGCGGATACCTTCAGCCTGGCAGATACGGTCCGCTATGGGCTGAGCCAGATTGCGTATGTGTTCGGCATGAATGCAGGCCCGGAACATCTCAACGGCTGCCCGTGGGGACAGAGCCCCCTGTCAATCAGGATCCTGGTCCTGCTGGCTGACGTGGCCATCGCCGTTATTGTATTGGGCTTCCTTATAAAGGTCATAAAGGATAAGAGGAAGGACGTGAAGGGGAAGGTACTATGTAACCTGGCCCTGTTCCTTTTATTCATCGGGGCCTGTATCGCGTCCTCCAGCGTGACCATCCGGGTGGAGATGCGGTGGGTCTATGTTTCCCTGACAGCAGCCCTTCTGCTTCTGGCGTACATGTACGGGGTCCTGACCGAAGGGGTGAAGCCGGAGCTTTACCTGAAACGTCTGTGGCCATGGGGGGCTGCATTTATCTGTTATGTATTCCTCATGCTTCCGGTGGAGCTGTTTTACCGGGCGCAGTACCCGAACCTGTATCTGTGGCCCAGCCAGCTGCGTTATAATTCGCTGGCGGAGGAAACATACGGACGGTACGGCGACAGCCTGTTCGGAAAGAATATTTATATCATAGGCAACAGCTATGAGATGAGTGATTTTACAGCCCGTACCTTTTTTAAGGTCTTTGACAAGGAACGGACGGCGGAGGGGACCAGCGTGGAATTCATTGACAGTATCCGCGACATCGGGCTGGTGGACGACCGTATGCTTGTGCTGAGGGAGGATCCGGAGCACAATGGTTTCCAGGATATCACCCAGTTCGTAAAGGACCTGAAGCTGAATGTGGAGTATGGATATTATGATGACGGATGGATGGATGAACATGCCAGCCTGACGGTCATGGCAGGTGAGACAGGGATGATTGACCTGGAAATCATATATCCGGGCGTCATGAGCGGAGGCGAGGGCATTAAGATAACAAAGGACCAGGATGATCCGGTCACAATCCCGGTGCGCTCCACCGTGGTGAATGAAACCATTGAAGCTGAACCGTGGCAGATGGTACACCTGACCTTTGACTATAATTTCTATATGCACAATGCCCAGGAACAACGCGGTAAGGACCGTCTGGCTGCAATTGTGCATATGACGGCGAGATAGGCAATGCCCTGCCGGAGCTATATCCGCCCAGGTAAATACACATCAGAAAAGGAGAGGAACCATGGACACATCCAGGTACAGAAAAATCATATACTGGCTTCTGCCCCTTCTTGGCATTGGCTTCTGCCTTTGGTATGTTAAGAATTCCACCTGCGACGTGGTGTATTCCGACTACATCCGTCTGGTCAACAGCTATCTTCCCGATGTGTATGACCCGGCCAGATTCTTTGTGCCGGACGTGCTTACCCGGATTCCCATCAACTATCTGTGCCGGATCATCAATGTGGGATTGTTTGGATTCTCCGTTACCCTGGAACGTGTCCTGGGGGTTATAAGCCTGGGGCTGGCTGGCTGGGTACTTGGGATTTACTGTAAAAACAGAAGGATTGGGATTGGCTGGTTTGCGCTTCTCATGGCAGTGATGTTCAGTCTTAATAAATGGGAAATGCTTACAAACGGCAGCGGCTGGTCCCATTTTTTCGCCTTTGCCTGCTTTTATTACCACGAACTGGTGCTGGACCGGGTATGGGCCGGTGAGGAAAAGAACGGGGACAGGATAAAGCTTCTGGTGCTTCCATGGCTTATCATACTGGGAACGGCAGGCCCTTACTGCGCAATCTACGCAGTGACAATCCTGATGTCCTACTTATTCTGCATGGTCCGGGGCAGGATGCGGGAAAATGAATGGGACATGCGCTACATCGCCTATATGGCCTGTACCTTGATTCCGCTGCTTCTCTACATCCTCAGCAACTCATTTGCAGTGGAGGAACATGCCGGGGCAACCGGGCGTTCCCTGATGGAAATCCTTTCCGACCATCCTGCATTTCCCGTCCGGTTCCTGCTTAAATCCTTTGCCGGTATCCTTGTGGGAGGGGAGGAGCTGCAGGAGCTGGTGAAACAGGGCATGATTACGGACCGCATGATTTATGTCATCGGGCTCTTTGTGGTCTGCGGATACCTGTTTGCGCTTTGGCTTAACCTGAGGTTCCGGTTTTATGAGAAAACACTGCTCCCCATGATGCTCTTGGTGGGAGGCGGACTGAACCATATACTCATATTCATATCCAGGTATATATTTGAGAGCGAGTCATATGCCCTGAGTTCCAGGTACGCCCTGCAGTTCCAGGTAGGGATCCTTGGAATGGTCATCACCTTTGCCCTTGCGTGGAACCAGGGAATGAAGCAGGATGTACAAGGGAACCGGGGAATGAACCGGGATATACAAAGGAAACAAAGAGGAAACCAGTATGTAAATGGAAATCCAGATTCCACAGGAAGGCCCCATACCGTTTGGGTCATATGGCGTCGGTGCCTGATTGCACTATTCTGTCTTGCAATCCTGTCAGGAAATGGTTATACTACTTACCATGAGATCCAGAAGGCACCGTACAGGGAAGAAAACTTTGAAAATATGGCGGCCATGGCCCTTCAGGTACCGGATATGGATGAGGAGGAGCTTAAGGCCATGGACAAGGAACTATCCGACCTGTTTGAGTACAGGAAGGGTGTGGACAAGATACAGGATGCATTGCGGATCCTGAAGGAACATGGATGGAACGTATTCAGATGACGGGCAGCCCCATGGAGGGCTGTTGGGACACAATGGAGGATAAAGATGAAAGTTGTTATTTTAGCAGGCGGACTTGGAACCAGGATCAGTGAGGAAAGCCATTTAAAACCAAAGCCAATGATTGAAATCGGCGGAAGGCCCATCCTGTGGCATATCATGAAATATTACTCTGAGTTTGGTTTCCACGATTTTGTCATCTGCCTTGGATATAAGCAGTATGTGGTAAAGGAATTTTTTGCTGACTATTTCCTTCACACCTCAGATGTAACCTTTGATCTGGCCAATAACAAGATGGAAGTCCACAACAATTATTCCGAGCCATGGAAGGTGACCCTTGTGGACACCGGCCTTAACACCATGACCGGAGGGCGGGTGAAACGGATCCAGCCCTACATCGGCAATGAAACCTTCATGCTGACCTATGGGGACGGTGTGAGCACGGTTGATCTGGATAAGCTGGTACAGTTCCACAGGTCCCATGGCAGGACAGCCACCATCACCACGGTGAACATCGGACAGATGAAGGGGGTATTGGACATTGATGATGACAATACCATCCTTTCCTTCCGCGAGAAGGAGGATAACGACGGCGCCCTGATTAATGGCGGCTTCATGGTGATGGAACCGGAAATCTTCAATTATCTGGAAGACGATACCACTGTGTTTGAAAAGCAGCCCATGCAAAGGCTGGCCATGGAGGGACAGCTTAAATCCTTCTATCACAGCGGCTTCTGGCAGTGCATGGATACCCAGAGGGAGATGAACAAGCTGGAGGAACTGTGGCAGTCGGGGAAGGCGCCGTGGAAGATATGGGGGTAGGGTTGGCGGAGGTCCGCAGGGCTGCGGTATTCCTTCCTGCTGCAACCCGCTCGCGCTTGTTTTCCACGCAGCGGTACTAAGGCGCGTGAAAGACCGCGCCTAAGTGCCGGCGTGAAAAGATGGTTTTAGCAGGAAGGAATACCGCAGCCCTGCTACGCTTTGGCGAACGCCAGGGAGGAAAAAAAGTTGCGGAATGATTGATGGATTGAGTGAGTGAGGTGTTTTTTATGACCATTAAGGAATTGGGAGATTTTTATAAAGGTAAGCGTGTGCTGGTTACCGGACATACTGGGTTTAAGGGGGCTTGGCTTTGCAGGATGCTGGGGCTGGCCGGGGCACAGGTGACGGGGTATGCGCTGGAGCCGCCGACGGATCCGAATCTGTTTGAGATTGCGGGGCTGGAGGATTGTATGGACAGCGTGATTGGGGATATACGGGACCTTAAGCATCTGCGGGAGGTGTTTGACCGGGTCAGGCCAGAGGTTGTGTTCCATCTGGCGGCACAGCCGATTGTCAGGGACTCTTATAAGGAGCCGGTGTATACGTATGAGACCAATGTGATGGGGACCGTGAATGTGCTGGAGTGTGTGCGGCTCACGGAAAGCGTGCGTTCTTTTTTGAATGTGACCACGGATAAGGTGTATGAGAACAGGGAATGGGAGTATGGCTATAGGGAATGCGATCCACTGGATGGGTATGATCCGTATTCTAATAGTAAGTCCTGCTCGGAGCTGGTGACCCATAGCTATCAGAAGTCGTTCCTGGCGGACGGGCGGTGTGCTGTGTCCACCTCCCGGGCGGGTAATGTAATCGGCGGCGGGGATTTTGCCAATGACAGGATCATTCCGGACTGTGTAAGGGCGGCTGCTTCCGGCAAAGATATAATTGTAAGGAATCCGCATTCCACCAGGCCTTATCAGCTGGTGCTGGAACCGTTGGCGGTTTATCTGACCATTGCCATGAGACAGTATGAGGATAGGAAATTCCAGGGATACTATAATGTGGGACCGGATGACAGGGACTGCGTGACCACCGGGAATCTGGTGGATATCTTCTGCCGCGCATGGGGCGGCGGGATGACATGGGTGGACCGGTACGATGGAGGCCCCCATGAGGCTAATTTCCTGAAGCTGGACTGTTCTAAGATTAAGCGTGTGTTTGGATGGCGTCCAAGGTACGGTGTGGAACAGGCTGTTGAAAAAACAGTGGAATGGTCCAAGGCCTATCTGGATGGACAGGAAATGCTGGATGTGATGGACAGGCAGATCATGGAGTTTTTTGAGTAGGCGGCGCCCTAGAGCCTGTTTGAAAATTCATTCCCGCCGTCTGCACGCCCCACTTCGCGGTATATTTGGCCCCGATTCAGTCAGCGTAGCCCGCTACGCCTCCGTCATCGGGACCAAATCTCCCACAAAGTGGGACGCACAGCCGACGGAAAGCAATTTTCAAACACGCCCTACGGCGCTGGGATTTTGAGACAGGAGATGATGATATGAAATTTGATAATATGACGGAAAATGAAGCCCGGGAGCAGATCCTGGGTCTGGTGGAGGAGTACTGTGATACCTTCCATAATAAGAAGGGACCATTTAAGGAGGGGGACAGGATACCGTATGCTTCACGTGTCTATGACCACCACGAGATGGTGAACCTGGTGGACAGCGCCCTGGAGTTCTGGCTTACTTCTGGCAGGTTTACGGATGAGTTTGAGAAAAAGCTTGGGGAATATCTGGGCGTCAGGTTCTGTTCCCTTGTGAATTCCGGTTCTTCGGCAAACCTGGTGGCCTTCATGGCACTTACCTCCCCTCTTTTAGGGGAGCGCCGTGTGAAACGGGGAGATGAAATCATTACGGTTGCATGCGGGTTCCCAACCACGGTCGCGCCTGCAATCCAGTATGGCGCCGTGCCGGTGTTCGTGGATGTGACCATTCCCCAGTATAATATTGACGTGACAAAGCTGGAGGAGGCGCTGTCTGATAAGACAAAGGCAGTGATGATTGCGCACACACTTGGCAACCCCTTTGATTTGAGGGCTGTGAAGGCATTCTGTGAACGCCATGATCTGTGGCTGGTGGAGGATAACTGTGACGCCCTGGGAACTAGGTATACCATGGAAGAGGATGGGAAGGAAGTTGAAAGATTTACCGGGACCATCGGCGATATCGGCACCTCCAGCTTTTACCCGCCCCACCATATGACCATGGGGGAAGGCGGCGCCGTGTACACGGATAATCCGCTGCTGAATAAGATCATCCGCTCCTTCCGGGACTGGGGACGGGACTGCGTATGCCCCTCCGGACGCGATAACATGTGCGGACACAGGTTTGACAGGCAGTTCGGCCAACTGCCCCTGGGGTATGACCATAAGTATGTGTATTCCCATCTCGGATATAATCTGAAAGCGACAGATATGCAGGCAGCCGTGGGCTGCGCCCAGCTGGACAAATTCCCGTCCTTCGTGGAACGCCGCCGCCAGAATTTTGCCCGTTTAAAGGCGGGACTGGCAGGGCTGGAGGACAGGCTGATCCTTCCTGAACCCGCGGAACACTCCACTCCCAGCTGGTTCGGTTTCCTTATTACCTGCAGGGAAGGTGTGGACAGGAACCAGGTGGTGCGGTATGTGGAAGGCAAGGGCGTACAGACCAGGATGCTCTTTGCCGGGAACCTGACCAGACACCCCTGTTTTGATGAGATGAGAAGCAGGGGAGAGGGATACCGGGTTGTTGGCAGCCTTTCAAACACGGACCGGATCATGTCGGATACCTTCTGGGTAGGCGTGTATCCTGGCATGACAGATGATATGATTGATTATATGGCTAAGACAATCCGCCAGGCAGTGGAGGCATAAGGTCCTGACCGGCAGCGCCTCAATAACAATGGATGAAAGGGCCCAAGGCCCTGAAGGAGTGCAGTGGAATGAAACCATCTTATGACATGGGAAAGGTTCATGGGGCTAACCTTAAGATCCTCAAGGAGATTGACAGGATATGCCGCAAATACAATATAAAATATATGCTGGACGCAGGCACGCTGATTGGGGCCGTGCGCCACAATGGATTCATTCCCTGGGATGATGACGCGGATGTGGCATTTACCAGGAACCAGTATGAGGCCTTCATGAAGGTGGTGAGGAGGGAGCTGCCTGAGGGGCTGGAACTGCTGGAACCAAACAGCTTCAGGGGCGGGAAGGGATTCTATGACTTTACGGCCCGCATCATCTATAAGAACAGCCGGTGCCATGAGGACAGCCCGCAGATGGCTTTCTATGAAGGCAAGCTGAACCACCTGTGGGTGGATCTGTTTGTCATTGACAGGCTTCCGGCCGGCAGGGCGGGCGCGGCTGTTACGAAGTTCCTGCACATGGCTGTTTACGGCATGGCCATGGCCCACCGGGATAAGCTGGATTTCAGCAAATACAGCCTGATGAACAAAATCTTCGTGGGCGGCCTTGCCATGGTGGGACGTGTCATCCCCATGAAGGCCATATTTGCCATGCAGAAGGCCCTGGCCCTTAAAGACAGGAACAGCAAGGGACGCCTGCGCTATTACAGCAATTACCAGCCGGATTTCCTGTATGTCACACTGGATAAGGACTGGTGCGATGAGGTGGAGGATATTGATTTTGAGGACACCCGGCTTATGATACCAAAAGGCTGGCACCAGGTCCTTACCCTGGTGTACGGGGAATATATGAAGCTTCCGCCAGAGGAACAGCGGGTTCCCTCCCATTCCAGCCTTGAGATTGAGGTATATGACTAAAGAAAGGACTTAAGACATAGTTCATGGACAGATTGTTATCAGTTGTGGTATCAGTCTACAACGAAGAAAAAGCGCTGGAAGAATTTTACAAAGAAACCACCGGGATATTAAAGGGCATTGACTGGGCCTATGAGCTTATATTTGTCAATGATGGAAGCTCGGATCAGAGCCTTGCCATACTTGACCGTCTGTCTGCTTCTGACAGCGCGGTCAAGGTGGTCAGCTTTTCCCGGAACTTTGGCCATGAGGCGGCCATGATTGCGGGGCTGGATTACAGCAGCGGGGACGGGATCATCTGCATGGACGCAGACCTCCAGCATCCGCCGGAATGTATCCCGGTCATCCTGGAGCGGTTCAAGGAAGGCTATGAGGTCATCAACATGGTCCGCACCAGGAATAAGACGGCCGGGGTTATTAAGAACATAACCTCTTCCGGTTTTTACTGGTTGATTAACCATATTTCAGACGTGCATTTTGAGTCCAACGCCTCAGACTTTTTTGCTATCAGCCGTCATGTGGCCCAGGTCCTTAAGGACAGCTACCGTGAAAAGGTCCGTTTCCTGAGGGGCTATGTACAGAATGTGGGCTTTAAGAAGACCACCATTGAATATGAGGCCAGGGCCAGGGTTGCAGGTGAAAGCAAATACAGCATCAAGAAGCTGTTTGTATTCTCCATCAACACCATCCTGTGTTTTTCCAATATGCCCCTGAAGCTGGGAATCTATGCAGGCATCTTTTCCGCCCTCCTGGGCTTTGCGGTAATGGTCTACACACTCCTGACCCGCAGGGGTGCTCCCAGCGGCTACGCCACCATCGTGGTCCTGCTCTGCTTCATGTTTGCAATGATGTTCATTATTATAGGAATCATCGGTGAATATATTGCCATCCTGTTCACTGAATTGAAAGACAGGCCAATCTATATTGTTGACAGAACTGAGAATTTCGAGGAACGCCCGTAGGGGGTTCCCCGGATTTTTTTTACCTGTTTTTACCTTCCAAACAATAGTTCCCCGGCGCCGGAGTGATTTTTAATGGAAATTTAATGCTTCCTTTCTTGACAATCCATGCCATAAGTGTTTATAATTGGCTTCGTGACAATATGTCACAATGACATTATGTCATTTTAGGGAATATGAGGATACGAATGATAGCAAGGAGGCTGGTTCTATGCCGACACAACGTTTTTTGAAGTTAAAGGAAGAAAAGAAGCAGGTCATACTGGAGGCCGCTGTCCATGAGTTTTCCAGGGTTCCCTATTCATCTGCATCCATTAACCAGATTATCAAGGAAGCTGACATTTCACGGGGAAGCTTCTATACATATTTTGAGGATAAGGATGACCTGATGCGGTATATGCTGCGCGGGTTCAGGGATAACTGCCAGAGGAGGATATTTGAATTCCTGAGGGCAGAGCGGGGCAATCCGTTTGAAGCGGCCATGGGGCTGCTGGGAATCGTGATGGAACAGGGAGAGGATGGCCTGGGGTACAGGATGTACAGGAACATGCTGTCAGATATGAGCCTGGTGAACCAGACCCACCTGTTTGGCATAAAAGGATTCCTGTTCCAGGACAGCACGTACATGGAGTTTGTGGAAAAGGTGCATGAGGCGATTGATGGGGAGCGTTATCCCATTGAGAAGGAAATGCTGGCATATCTGGTGGATATGCTCATGCTCATCGTCATCAGGGCCATAACCATGTATTATAAAAATGTTGCAGGCAAGGACCAGCTTCTGGATGTGGCCAGGAAGGAAATGCAGATTCTGGAAAACGGGGTCTGCCCAGGCACATGTCAGGAAGATATGAAAGGGCATACAGAAAAAAGAGGAGAATCAATATGAGGAATATCAGAGACAGGAAATATGGATACCGGGCAGCAGTCATTCTGGCAGCATCGGCAATTGCCGGAACCACGCCCATGACCGCCTTCGCCACCCTGGCAAGCAAACCCGATGAGAACTTTTCAGTTGCAGAGCCGCCGGCGCCGGATATCAGCAAGGATATCAGCCCGGAATTTGCATATTCCGCCGATAAATGGGCGTCCCTCAGGGACAATGTGATGGAGTACGGGGAACTGGCCGATTTAATCCATGAATACAACCCCACTGTGCGCAGTAACCGCTCCACGCTCAGTGATAAGAAGAATCAGGATCTGACGGAAATCAATGACAAGCTTCTGAGTGACGCCATGGATCTGTGGGATGACGCAGGTTCCACCGACACGGACAGCTATATAGGGAGGATGACCGCAGCCAACCTGGATTTTGCAGGCAATACCCTTGCGCAGACAGCAGACAAGAACTTCATGGACGCGGAAATGTACAAGATTTCATATGACCAGACAGAGGCTAACCTGGTATTCCAGGCCCAGCAACTGATGACCACCTACAAACAGTCCGCCTACACCATGGAGAACCTTAACGCCAGCCGCGCCCTGGCCCAGGCTTCCTATGAAGCCACGGTTGCCCGTCAGGCAGCGGGCCTGGCCACGCAGACCGATGTGCTGACCTCCCTCAAGAGTGTTCAGGACATAGACGCCAACATCCTGTCCACACAGAAATCAACGGACAATGTATACCGTTCCCTTCTGCTTATGCTGGGCTGGAGTGCGGATTCCCAGCCTGAGATACGGGATATTCCTGAGCCGGACCTGGCAAGGATTGGGGCAATGAACCCGGATGCTGACAGGGAGCAGGCCATTGCGAATAACTATGGAATCAAATCCGATGAACATAAACTTAAGAACCTGAAGACCAATGAGCAGGCGGATGCCACCAAGGCGGACCTGGAAGATAAGCGCAACCAGGTATACAGCAGCCTGAAGACCCAGTACAATGCGGTCCTGGATGCAAAGGATGCCCTGGACGCCGCCAATATAAAGCTTCAGCTGGAGACTGTGAACATGAATGCTGCTTCGGCCAAAGCCGCGACAGGCAATATAAGCGCGCTGGAACTGATTCAGCAGCAGACCAGTTACACAACAGCCAAAAACAGCGTGGAAACCGGTAAAATGCAGCTCACCCTTGCCATGGAAAAGTATGACTGGATAAAAAAGGGACTGACATTCAGCTAAAGCCAAGGTAAGACAGTTGCTTAGAAAGGGTAATGATTATGAAGAACAGACACAAAAAGAGCCTGGCTGCAACGTCCCTGGCCCTGGTCATATCGGCATCCGGCGCCGTGACATCCCTGGCGCTTCCACAGGCAGCCCCGGACCAGGAATTCACAGAGGCGTATCAGAGGCTTTATGATAATGAGATGGATTATGATGAGCTTGAGGATCTGGTTAAGAATTTTTATCCGCCCATAAAGAATACATATGACACCTATTATGATACGTATGAGGATGAACAGGCAGGTATCGTGAACTCCATGTTTGAAGCTGCAAGAGAGATGGATGAGGCGGCAGATGACCTGGAGGATGCCATAAATTCAGGAGCGGTTTCAGCAGCTAATGGCATGGCGGATCTGATGAAGGCCAAGGCAACCGCCAAAGGCTACCGTACAGTGGCCCAAAGCATGGGACGTAATATACAGCTGGGGACAAGGGAGGACAACAAGAACCTGAAGCAGATCCAGCGCGGTGTAAACAAAATCGTCTACAGCCTCCAGCAGGCCATGAACGGTTATGAACAGATTATGCTGAACCGGGACGTGGCATCCAAGGGCGTGGAGATTGCAGAAACAGCCAGGAACATACAGCAGACCATGCAGGCCCAGGGCCTGGCCATTGACGCGGATGTAATCAGCGCCGCCTCCGGCCTGACCTCGGCAAGGTCCCAGCTGGCTGCGCTGGATACACAGGCTGAAAGCATTAAAAAGACCTTGTGCACCTTTACCGGCTGGGGGTCGGACGGCAATCCGGTCATCGGGGCAGTCCCAACCTCTGATGTGGCGGCCATTGCGGCCATTGACGTGAATGCGGATAAGGAAAAGGCGGTCAATAACAACTACAGCCTTATATCCATGAGGGGCGCCAAGGGCGGCGGCATGGACCAGATTGAGCAGATCATATCAAAGAACACCACCCAGACCAAGAACAAGGTACGCAACGTCGCCTACAGCGAAGACCTGGTACGCTCCAATATCCAGACCCTTTACGACACCATCCTGGAAAAGAAAGTGGAATATGATTCCGCCACAACCGCGTGGCAGGCGGCCCAGAATACATGGCAGGCAGCCCAGATCCAGTACAGGACAGGCAGCTTAAGCCAGATTGGATATATGCAGCAGGAACTGGCATACCTCCAGGCCAGGGCAGCCTACAGGTCCGCTGACCTGAACCTGCAGCAGGCAATGCAGAATTATACCTGGGCAGTGAAAGGCCTGGATGTAAGTGCATCTTAACACTCCATAAGTGTTTGGTTACAAAAATTTCCTGATTTTACCATTTATTTTGTCTTTTGACAATATGACGTAAAATCAGGATATTTTTTAACTTAATTTTATTAACATTTTACAAAAAATAAACAAGTTTTCCAGATTGTCCCTTGCATTTAAAGGAAAAAAATGTTATTCTTTCAATATAGGGGCATGTATAATTATTCGAGGGAGAGTGGTAACAAGTAGTTGGTTTTGTTTTTGAATTGAGGTGATTCTATGTTAACGAGACAGGTTGACAGTAAGGAGAAGGTATTCAAGGCAATCCCCATCTCCTATTTAATTCAGACAGCAAATCAATTTGACTGCGACATCTATGTGACAAGTGATAAGACCACGGCGAACGTGAAGCGTTATGATGAAGTTAAGAATCTCAGGATGACGGGATTTCTGACTTTTTACTTTAAGGGAAGTGACGAGACGGAAGCCGAGGACAGGATACAGAGTATCCTCTGGGAGGATCAGTAAGGGATAAGGAGAATAACAGCTATGCGGTGTACACACTAAACGAGGGCTGAAAGGGCGGCCCTCGTTTTTGATGCTTTTTTATGGAAGAAAATCTTAAATCTGTTTTTCATTGTCCAGGTAATGCCTGGCATCTTTAAAGAAACTCCATACAATAAGAACAATGATGAACCCAATGGGAAATGCAGCAATGATGGAGACAGTCTGCAGGTTTGCCATGGAATTTTCCGAGAAGATAAGCGCTATGGGCAGCAGCATCAGCATGACGGCCCAGAATAACTTTACAATCTTATCCGGCTCTTCATCCGCGCCCAGGGCCTTATAGGAATAGGAACTGGCAACCATGGTCAGCGCGTCAAAGGAGGTGGCGTAAAATGCAATCATGGTAACGGCCAGGAGCACCAGCCCTGCCTGGGCCAGGGGCATTGTCTCAAACACCGCGATGATTGCCTCATAAAGGCTTCCGGTCTGTTCATACAGCGCCATTAAGTCCAGCTTCCCGTGCATCTGAAGGCCTAACCCGTAGTTGCCCAGTATGATGAAGGAGGTGAAGGTACCTGCCAGACCGAAGAAATACCCTCCAAGCACGGTCTGGCGGATGGTCCTGCCCTTGCTGATCGTACCGATGAAAAACGGGGTTGCCACGCACCATACCATCCAGTATGCCCAATAGAAAATCGTCCATGTCTGGGGAAAGGATGAGGTGCGCATGGCATCGGTCCAGGTTGCCATGCCGATGAAATTCTGGGTCAGGTTGCCGATGGCAGTGATGCCCGTCTCGATGATGTAGCGTGTCTCGCCGCCCAGGAACAGGAAGTAGGCCAGCAGTGCAAAAAACAGATAGACACAGGAAGCCGCCAGCTTTGCAACGCCTTTCATACCAAAGTATACGGCCATGGTATATACCACGCAGATCACAACCAGGATGGCGATGGTCAGCAGGTTGCTTTCACGGATGCCGAACACCCGGCTGAAGGCCATGGAAAGCAGCGGGGTTGCAAGGGAGAATGTGGTGGCGGTTCCTGCCAGCAGTGCAAATACAGCGGTAAGGTCGATAAGCTTCCCCCATATCCCGTCTACCTTTTTTCCAAGGAGAGGGCGGCAGGCTTCAGAGTATTTCTGCTTGCTGCGCTTGCGCACATGGATCATGAACCCAAAGGAAACTGCCAGGATGATATAGAAACTCCAGGGAATGGGGCCCCAGTGGAACAGGGGATAGGTCGAAGCCCAGTCCTGTCTGGCACCCATGTCCGTGATATGGCTTTCATTGGCATAAAGCATCCATTCACAGAGGGAGTAGAACAGGATATCGGCCGCCAGTCCCGCGGTGAACATCATGGAGCCCCACTGGAAGGCAGAGTACTGAGGCTTTTCCAGGTTCCCAAGTTTGATTTTGCCGTATCTGGAAAATGCCATATAAAAGGAACAGATAAGCGCCCCCAGACCGATGATCAGATAATAGCTTCCCAGCTGGTCGCCCAGGAAGAAACGGACCGACTCCAGGATGGACGTGGAGCCTTGGGGAAATGCCATGAACAGGAAGCATAATATGACAATACATATAAAAGGTATGATGGTGGTTATCCAGTCCAGACGTTTTTTCAAGCTGGTGCCTTGGGGTGTGTTTGGTTCCGGTTTCATTCGATGTCCTCCTCAAATGTTCAAAAAATCAAAAATAGAAATTATATTGAACATATTATCACCAGTCCATGGAAAAAGCAAGTAGTATTTGGAAAAATAACAATAATTTTGTAAGAAAAAAGGACTGTTAAATTGTATGGATCTTCGTTATAATAGTACCGTTGACAAAAGGAGGTTTATCATATCATGAAAAAAATTGGAAAATTATCATTGATATTAGCGGCTTTAGTGGCTCTGCTCTGCGGATGTACCCAGAGTAATATTGTATCCCCAACCGGAGGCACCATTGCAGGGGATGGGGTCCCGGATGTGGAAGTGGATAAGAATATCAGCATTGACTGGCCCGAAGTAAGGGAAGATTTAAGGGACAGCTTCCTCGACCCTTACGGTGAGTTTGCCGATTATGTACTGGACATGGACGTGAGATACGACGGGGGCAGCGGCCTGCTTACCGTGCTGCTTCCTGTTACCCATAAGACCACGGGCGAGGTTGCCGTTGTCTATGCGGAGACAGTGCTCAAGGCAGTGGGGTCCTCCATCGCTACCCAGAACTTCTATTATGAAGCGCCGGATGAGGAAGAGGCGGACAAGACCTATTACGGAAGCTATTTTGATGAGCATGATGTGTGCGTTCAGGTGTTCTTCTATGATGAGGAAGGCAAGACCGATACTTATCTGGTTAACGACACCATGAAGGCAGGCGAACAGCGGGCGCTGACAGCCCAGAATTAGTAAGGAGATTATGGGGATGCGAATTGACAGATACTGGAAACAGGCGGCAGCAGGACTGCTTGCCATGATGATGTTCATGACAGCAGGCGGAGGGATGGACAGCTTTGCAATGACGGATTCACAGCCATTCAAGGCCCAGGGACAGGCCCTTACTGCACCGGATAAGATTATCATAAAAGATGACCAGGACCAGGGCCAGTCCGCTCAGTCCGGCCAGACGGCTCCTGTAATCCAGCAGATCCAATCAACCAACGGCCAGGCAGGACAGTCTGGCGGCAGCCAGGCAGCGGGGCAGGCCAACGGCGGTCAGGCTAACGGCGGCCAGACGGCGGGACAGGCTAACGGCGGCCAGGCAGCCGGACAGGCCAACGCAGGCCAGACTGCGGTTTCCAGCCAGGCAGCGGCGGCCAGCCAGCCTGTGATTCAGGCCAAGGCCCAGGTGGCCCAGTTTGGGGAGGTTTCCACACCAAAGACAGACACGTCCTCACTGTTTGGCCAAGGGCGCCTTACCATGCTGGCAAACCACGACACCAATGCACAGCTTCTATCCGTTATCATTGAAAACGGAGAGGGCGGGCTGATTGTTGTGGACGGCGGATGGACCAACAACACGGAGTATCTTTTAAACCAGATTAAACAGAAGGGCGGCCATGTTAAGGCCTGGCTTATCACCCATCCTGATTCAGACCATGCAGGAGCCCTTGCCGATATACTTTACAAGCACAATGGTGAGATAACCATTGACGGAATCTACTATTCCTTCCACGAGGACAGCTGGTATGCTGAAAAGGATGCAGAGGTTGCCAACATGGTTGCTTACCTCAAGGGGGCATTTGCCCTTGTGCCCCAGGACACGCTTCACGGTGACATCGTGTCCGGTCAGGTCATTGATGCAGGTCCTGCCAAGATACAGGTACTGAACAAGGCTTATAAGGCCACCAGTGACTTTGTGAATAACAGCAGTGTGGCATACATGGTAAGCCTTAACGGAACCAATGTGGTGTTCCTGGGGGATCTTGCCAGGGCCGGAGGCGAGATGCTCATGGCGGACCACGACCTGCGCGCCCTCAAGTGCGATGTTGTGCAGCTGGCCCACCATGGACAGAACGGTGTTGATTTTGAAGTTTATAAGGCCCTGAAACCCAGTGTTGCCCTGTGGCCTACCCCTCAGTGGCTGTGGGATAACGACGGAGGCAGCGGTGCAGGCACCGGTCCGTGGCTGACCCAGGAAACCAAGAACTGGATGGTACGTCTGGGGATTAAGACATCCTATTGCATTAAGGATGGGGACCAGGTAATTGAATAAGAGAATGCCAAAATAAAAACATACGGTTTCCCGTGATATATGAGCGGGAAACCGTATGTTTTATTCTGTCTTTGTACTGGCTTCATTCATCAATGCAGGGCAGTCCGCTGTGATAGGAGTAGTTGCCCAGTTCGGATAAAAGCATCTCCAGGCTGCCCGTACGGAGGGGCTGTCCCGTGTCCAGCATGGAATTAATCATATAAAAGATGGTGCTCAGCTTGCCCAGGGACTGTTTGAAAAGGTCCGGGAAGGACGCCTTGGAGGCAATCCGTTTATCCCATGGATTGCACCATGTCTCATGATGCAGGTTCAGGCTCCAGGCCGGATTCTCAACCACATCCGTCACCAGCTTGCTGGAAGCCACCGGATTCTTAAGGAAAATGGACTCAAAAAACTCAATCCGGTCCTTCTTCCTGCTGTTGGGGTCTGATAAGGTACGGCAGCCAAAGCGCAGGGCCAGTATGGATCTGTGGATCATGGGCGCGGTGACCTGGTAGCGGTTCTTATAGCTGAGGGGATAAAATGCCTCATTGATACAGTCGGACAGGAAACGGGAGATGAACTGTGTCTCCATGCCGTTCAGGCAGATGGTTGCAGCCTGGTTGAACTGGGACGGCTTCTTCCTCTTATACTTCTGAAGCAGCAGGGCGTCAATGTCGTTCTCCAGCTTGGCATGGAGTCCGTGGTAGTAAGCGCCCGGATGATGGACATCATACTCAATCCGTCCATAGACATAAGGGTGGCATATGGAATCGCCGATATAGTGGCATATAAAACCGCACATGTAGGCCAGTCCCTCTTCCCGCTGCTGCCGTGAATCAATCCTGGCAAGCTGCAGGAAACAGCAGCGGAAAAAATCATTCACATGGTGTTCGTGCATATGGGAACCCACATTGCGGTGGTCACGGTGGCGCAGGATAGGCAGGTTATAGAAAAACATATCCGGCCCCTGCAATCCCAGCTGATAAAGCCACCGGTACTTGGCAATGATAAACTTCAGATTGTTCTGCGGCATATCATTGTATGCTTTCATGCCTAGAACGTAATGGGTTGTAAAACCTGGCATCGGCATACCTCTTTTCTCATTCATTCTTTTATAATACCTATTCATTATTTTATCATAAACCACTATAAAATGCGAGGTACATCCATAAGAAAATTCCTGGAATTGTCATAGCGCGCCGCTTCCCGGAATAAGACATTTAATAAGAACAGACGCTGGACGGTAGGCAGCAGATGATGGAACGGCTGGAGCAGATCCATGGCATGGTATGGGGGCCATGGACCCTTGTGATATTCCTGGGAGTCGGCATATTTTTTACCCTTAAATGTCATTTTTTCCAGATAAGAGGATTTTCATACTGGTGGAGGAACACGGC
Organism: Clostridium pacaense; assembly: GCF_020709765.2. Taxonomy (NCBI): domain Bacteria; kingdom Bacillati; phylum Bacillota; class Clostridia; order Eubacteriales; family Clostridiaceae; genus Clostridium; species Clostridium pacaense. Next base: position 136,349 of record NZ_JAJFEB020000009.1, on the reverse strand, counting down.
AGGACGTATCCTGTCAGGAAAGGTATCGGAGGGGACGGGAGAAGGAAATGGAACTGATTCCGGCAAAAAAAAGGGCATCAGCCAGTTCCAGTCCGTGTGCACGGCCCTGGCGGCAACGGTGGGGACCGGCAACATTGCAGGGGTGGCCACGGCCCTGACCGCAGGCGGTCCCGGCGCCCTGTTCTGGATGTGGGTGTCGGCCCTGATTGGGATGATAACAGCCTACAGCGAGACCATGCTGGGCATCCGGTACCGGTACAAGGACAGCGATGGACATTATGTGTGCGGGCCATTTGTCTATATGGAGCGGGGGCTTGGGATAAAAGGCATGGGAATCCTCTACAGTTTCCTGTGCCTGATGTGCTCCCTGGGTATGGGAAGCATGGTGCAGGCCAACTCAGCCATCAGCACCATGGAATATACATGGAAGGTACCGGCCCTCACAGGAGGACTGGTATTTACAGGAATCCTGATGCTGGTCATCTGCGGGGGCATAAACCGGATTGGCAATGTGGCTGAGAAGCTGATGCCCGCTGCCTCCGGTATTTATATCGTATTTTCGCTGATAGTGATATTTTCCTGCTATGACCGGATTCCCGGCGCCCTGGCATCCATGGTGTCATCCGCCTTTTGTCCGGAGGCAGCCGCGGGAGGGGGAGCAGGTTATGTGGTAAGCCGCAGCATCCGTTACGGTATTTCCAGGGGTGTGTTCTCCAATGAGGCGGGGCTTGGGACCCTGGCCGTGCTTCACGGTCCGGCTGAGGGCACAACGCCACATGAGCAGGGGATGTGGGCCATGTTTGAAGTATTCTTCGACACCGTGATACTGTGTACCCTTACGGCCCTGGTCATCCTGTGCATGACGGATTCGGCCCTGGATGCGGTGCCCTATGAGGGGGCTGCCCTTGCCGCCTGGTGTTTCAGCGGCCGGCTGGGGATTGCAGGGGAATATCTGGTCAGCGGTTCCATGGTTGTGTTTGCATTTGCCACCATCATGGCGTGGTTTTATCTGGGGAAGCAGGCAGCCGCCTATTTCATCAGGGGAACCGGCCTGGGGGAACAGGCGGGAAGATGGTTTGCGGCCAGGGTCTATCCGCTGCTGTTCCTGGGGGCGGTGTTTCTTGGCAGCGAGGCCAGGCTGGACGTTGTGTGGATGTTATCGGATATATGGAACGGGCTTATGGCATTTCCAAACCTGACTGCCCTGTTGTTTTTATATAAGGAGGTAACCCTGCCTGAGGGATTCAGGGCAGGGAAGACGTGAGGATGAACCGGTGCCGGATATATGGGAAAACCTTCCCTTGAAATTACCGGACAGTACAGCTATAATGGACGTACAGCAAAACAAAAGACAGACCGAGGTCCTGCCGGTGCATCTCAGGCAGTGTTGCGAGGCGCCAGGGCCGGAACCCGGAAAGGAGCAGCTATGGAAACAAGAAGGATTTGTCCGAAATGCAGGAAACGGTTCCCGCAGGATGCGATTGTATGTGAGGAATGCGGGGAACAGCTGATTGATGCTGCATCTGATTTTGAGGCCTCTTTCTCAATGGTAAAGGAGCCGGTGCTCCTGTCCAACGGACATGATGTTGACACCGTATACCTGGAAGAAGCGTTAAAGGCCGCCAATGTGCCGTATTATGTGGAGGAAGGCCAGAATACCGTGCCTACCAACAGGTTTAAAGAAGGAATTGTGGAAATCGTTCCGTTTACAAATTATTATGTGGATAAAAGTAACTGGAAAGCAGCCAGGGAAGCGCTTAAGTCTGCCAAAGAGGAGACGAAGAAGGACCAGGAGGCCCCTGTGGTATTTTTGGATATGCCGGAGGAAGGGACTGGGGATGATCATAAGAAGAATGAGACAGACGGATCCGGCAGTGAGTCTGAGGAAGAAGCGAAGGAGGGCCTGTGGGGATGGCTTGCAGACCAGGATGCAGCCATGAAGCTGGTTGTGGGGCTTGTTGTCATCCTGTTCCTTCTGGGACTGGGCAAAATCCTGTTTTTCTGACAGAAGTGAATATGCATACCATGAAAAAACGTACCATCCTGGGGATGATACGTTTTTTAAAAAGTATTATTAAAAGGGAGGAGAGCTGATAATTTCTTATCAGCTCGAGTATTATGAAAAAAATCTTGTAAGCGTTTTTGTGTGGCAGCTATCTCTAACTGTCTATGGTTAAAGTATATAGGGAAAACATGAAGAAATAATGTTGATTGTGTAAAAGGTTTTTGAATGAAATATGAACATAGTGTGAATGCGGGGAACACTGCTGTCTCCTTCCCACCGGCTTTCCGGAATACAACTATAATACCCATGCATATTATACAATTACTCCGGACAAAGGAATACTGAAAATAAGTGATATCGGCGGCGGACAGCTGAAAGCTGACATCACAGCCTTTTGATGAAAGCACGATTGCGCCGTACGCTGCAGGGCCAATCGATATAACAGTGCCGTATGGAGAAGTCATGTATTCATTAAACAGCTGTGGAAAGGAATCAGCTGATATGGATGGAACGGAATAGGCATAGGATTGGTGTGATGGAAAATAAGTAAATAAAATGCCCGCCCTGTCTGAACCACAGGGTGGGCGGTGTCTGTAAGGACATTTAAGTAATCCGCTGGGAGCATCGAGTGGGTGCTTCCTTACTCATGAGGAAAATACTTCACCCAGCACTTTGCTGAGACTTGCCATATCAATGGGTTTTGCCACATGGGCATCCATACCGGCCGCTAAAGCCCTGTTCCTGTCCTCGGAAAAGGCATTGGCGGTCAGGGCTATGATTGGGATTGTCCCTGCGTCCGGCCGGTCCAGGCCGCGGATCCTGGAAGCAGCCTCATATCCATTCATGACCGGCATCTGGACATCCATCAGGATAAGGCCGTAATAACCAGGAGATGATTGCATGAACAGATCCACGGCTTCCTGCCCATTCCCTGCCCTTTCCGTCAGGGCGCCTTCTATGTGCAGTAGCTCGTTTAAAATCTCCGCGTTAATTTCATTATCCTCAACAATCAATATCCTTCTTCCGGTAAAGTCAAAACGTCTGCCCGGGATGGTATCCGGTTCCTTATTTTCTTCCTGGCTTTCCCCGGCATCCCCCATTTCCAGTTCCACATCAACAGTAAAGGTGCTTCCTTTCCCCGGCGCGCTTTCAACATGGATACTTCCACCCATCAAATCCAGCATGCTTTTTGCAATGGCCATGCCAAGTCCGGTTCCCTGGGTATGGTTACCATCTTTTTCCTCCATCCTGGTAAATGGCAGGAAGATGGTTTTTAAAAATTCTTCCGTCATCCCCCGGCCAGTATCCTTTATGATAAAACGGTATCTGGCATATCCCTCTTTGTCCGGCTGGGATTCAGCAATGGAAAATGAGATTTCTCCCTGTTCGGGCGTGTATTTTATGGCGTTGGACAGTATATTTACCAGGATACGGCTGAGGCGGAATTCGTCCCCTATGAGGGAGTCATTTTCAATATGGTTTTTCTCCATGTGGAATGTTAGCTTTTTTTCTTTGATTGGCGCCTGGAACATGGATACGATGCCTTCCAGCATGCAGGACAGTGAGAAGGCCGTATTATCCAGGAGCATTTTCCCGCTTTCAATCCTTGACATGTCAAGCACCTCGTCAATCAGCGACAATAAGTGCTTTGAGGAATAAGAAATCTTCTCCATACAGCCTGTTACTTTTTCAGGGTTCGCTGCATACTGCTTTGCGATGTCTGCCATTCCAAGGATGGCATTCATAGGCGTACGGATGTCGTGGCTCATATTGGAAAGGAAATTACTTTTAGCAATATTAGCGCTGTTGGCAGCGATAAGCGCCTGCTCTAAATCCTCACGCTGCTCCCACTCCTTGGTCATATCGGAAAGATTGGCAATCCATACTTCTTCCGAATCAAGGTGCACGGGATTGACCTGAAGGCGTATACGGCGCAGGTCCCCTGTATTCCGGTTCAGATGTCTGTGTATGGAACCTACAAAATCCCCCTGTCTGTCCCAATTGGCTAATTCATCCTTAATCCCGGCAATATCATCCGCGTCCCCGTCCCCGCCCTCTGAAAACAGCTGCTCTGCTTCCTGCCGGCTCCAGCCCATCACGCTTTCAAGATTAGGGCTTACATACTCCAGGCAGCGTTTTGTTCTGTTGTACATCATGTATACTTCATTTCCCCGGTCAATCAGAAGGTTTAGCATCCGCTCGCGGTTATATACGTCGGCATCCCTTTTTCTGTCTGCAATCTGATTAAGCCTGAAAAATATAAATCCGCTTATGAGGATAAGTAGAAACACAATTACCGCGCATGTAGAAAATACATTCCTGGAAAAATGGTTCATGTTTGCCCCGATGATATCCCCGCCCACAAAGAGAAGCAGGGTCCATTTTCCGTTTTCCAGAGGCGTGTAGCTGATATATTCCTGGTATCCGTCCTTTGTATAGACGGTTACCCCGCTCAAACCGCTGTCCATGGCTGCCTGAATCGCTTCAGCGCTGTTTTTACCATCCCTTGATGCGTACTCCAGATAATTGAAAAGATTATAATCCTTAATGGCCTTGTCAGTCTGGGTGTTGAACAGCCTGCTCCCGTTCTGGTCGATGACATAGCATACCCCTTTCTTTTCAAAGGCCGATATGGTCAGGATGTCCAGAATGGTATCCAGCTTATATTCCAGGGCAATGGCGGAAATGGCTCCGGAGCTGTCCTGCTTCTTCTCCACCGGAATTGCAAAAAACAGTGTGGCATTGCCATTTACATCCCGTCTTAAAAATGAGACATCCGTCTTGTCCTTTAAAAGCGCAATGGAGTTGTCCCTGGATATGAGCCGGCTTTTCTGCCCGTATTCATCCCGGCAGTTTCCTGCATCATCAATGAGATAAATATGGCTGAACTTCCATTCCTTTACCATGTTCTGCCTGTATTCACGGGTATCCATGTCCGGAATCCGGGAAAACAGGCTTAAATCATAATCGATACTATGCAGTAAGGACCAATTCTGATTCAGCTTGGAATTTATATTGTCGGCTACCTGATACGCAATTTCTGATAGATGATATTCATTTTCTTTTCTGGCATTATTTTCCATATTTTTCAGGAAAACGGACATGAGGCAGATAACGCCTGAAATGGCAATCAATGAGCTGATTACTATTGTATTGCGCATATGTTTATATCGGTTGCTATGGTCATACATTCTTTTTTTATTTGGATTCATATGGTTTCCAGCTTTTCATTCGTATTGGCGGGCGGTAATCCCTATGCTTCATTCAGGATGGGACAGATATGTGTTCATTAAATCCAGTGCACGTTCAGCTGACAGATGGTTTTCCAGCATCCCATCCAGGGTCTTTGTGGAAATCCCAAAAAATTCCTCAGAGCCAAGGCGCAGATAAGTGCGGTTGGTTTCCAGATATTTCTGTACCATACTCATGGCGCCGCTGTATTCAAAGGTAATGTCCCTCTTATAAGAAATCAATCCGTCCGTATGTTCATTCAGCACTTCCTGGGCCTGGGAAGATGTCATGGCCATCAGGACCTTCCAGGCCGCCTCCTTTTTCCTGCTGTTTTCTTCCACACCCTTGCTGACGGCCACGTTGAATGTGGGATAGGTCAGCAGGAAGTCCTGCTCCCTGCCAAAGTAGGGGAGGATTTCCAGGTCCTGGCCGGGAAGGATTTTGGAAAAACTTTCGCTGCTGATATTGACCATGGCCTGTGTTCCGTCCATGAATTTATCATAGCAGAGGAGGTCATCTGAATACATCGTATCCTGGTCCAGGATGTTTGACATATTAAGCCGTTCCAGTTTCTTAAAAGCCGGCAACCATACCTTGGTATCCAGCTGGTTTATCGTTCCGTCCTCATAGTCTCTTCTCCAAATAATCCCATCAACGGAGGACAGCTCTTCAATTCCCATACCCTGTAAAAGGTGCAGGGCATTGTAATCCTGGTGCAGATCAAGGGAATATCCGGTGATTCCATGCTTGTCAAACGCCTCACAGGCTGATAGGAAGCTGTCAAAATCCTTAGGGACAGGAATGCCATATTTGTCAAACAGCCTTTTGTTTGCTACAATCCCATCCACCGTGCCGGACATGGGAACCCAGAACACCTTTCCCTCCAGGGTCTTATAATTTTCAAGATAAATATCGTAGTAAGCGGACGCTGCTTCTGTTTTGGTCAGATCCATAAGATAGGGATCCAGGCTGAGGGAGTCCTTCAGGGAAAACTTACGGACCGTTATGATATCGGGGATATTGCCGGTTTCAGCCAGCTGTCTGTAATATCCAAGGTCCCGCTGGCCCTTGACCCACTTAATCCTTACATCAGGAACCAAATCCTGGACCTGCTTCGTGTAATCTTCGTAAACATCCAGGTTCCAAAGCGCCACTTCAATCTCTGGTTCCCTGTCCTGCCTGCATCCCTGGATGCCCATTAAGACAGCTGAAACAACTGCAATACAATTACAGACAAGCAAATGCTTTTTAATTATTTTTTTCATGATATTTCCTCATTGACAGCCTTCAGATCCTGTGCCTTTTTGTCCGGGTTACATATTGACAAAAAGTCTATTATTTTCCATTATAATGTAAAATGCCTGAGAGTACAATAAAAAGCCTTAAATTCTCCTGGAATGTGGGATGCACAGACGCCGGATAGCAGGTTTTAAACACGTCCCTGAAATGAAAATGCCCCCTTCATCAGGCTGAACTGTCTGGTGAAAGGGGGGTTCTATATCCCAAAGAAAAACATATGTCAATGTATTTTTATCATTTATGGTAGTAAAACCGTATCCCTCTCAGCAGCCCGTCCCGTTCCAGACGCTCAAAATCCAGATGCACCGGAAGTCCCGGGACATTGGGCAGATAGAAGCGCCCGTCCTTCATTTCGGATACAAGGCTGAAGTAGGGGACCAGCACTTCGTTGAGGGGCTGGTGGTATTCCAACAGTTCGTCCTCTGAGTAAAGCGCTCCCAGGGCAGCGTTCTGGAAGGTAAATCCCCCGGTGGAGATCCGGCACCCGTGCCGGCGGGCGTATTCCCGGACCCGCATGTTTTCCGCGATGCAGTAAAGGCGGGCGGGCTGCAGGTGGTCCACGCCATGTTCCGCGTAGGCCACATGGGTGTGGTAGCTGCGCACGGATTCGCCCATGGCAATCTCCATGGCAATCCCGGCCTCGTCTAACAGGTCCCGAAGCTCCCTTAAGGCATCCATGTCATAGGCGTGGACCGGCTCCTCCAGCCATGCCACGCCCAAGGGGGCTGCTTCTTTTGCAAAAGCAAAGGCTGTTTTGGCATCCCAGGCCTGGTTGGCATCCACGGCAATCCCAAAACCGTCCCCCAGCGCCTGGCGGGCCTTTTCAAGACGGCGTATATCCTGGGAGAAGTCAGTGCCGCTGCCGCCGATTTTGAATTTCGTGGTTTTATACCCCTCGTCCTTGAAACGCTGCAGGTCCGAAATCAGCGCCTCGTCGCTTAGAAGGACGGAACCGCCCCCTTTATACACGCAGGCCCAGTCCCGGTCAGCTCCCAGGAAGCGGTGCAGGGGCAGCCCTGCGCGGTTGGCCAGAAGGTCTAAAAGCAGCCAGTCCAGGTTGGTCATTTCAGGAATATAGGGGCTTTGATAGCCGAAATTGCGGATTTCCCACCAGAAATATTCCATCCATTCCCCATTGGATTTCCCGGGGGCGTCCAACATCCTGGGAAGGAAGAAGTCGGTCATCAAAGGGCCGGCCGGTCCCTGTCCGCAGAAGCCGTCCTCATCATATATCTTCATCCAGCCTTTGAAAAAGGAGGCATGCCGTACGCCGCCGGTGCCGTCCTTAAACGGCGTGGGCAAGGGGATGGGGGCAATGTCGTAGTACACTGCTTTCTTGATTGTAATGGTTTCGGGGTGACAGAATAACTGGTTCATCGTGGGCCTCCTTGTTATCATTGGTCATGGTTGGAAAAATAAGTTTCAAATGTATCATTCAGCAGCCGGACCAGGTCCTTTACAAAGGCCGGGAGGTTGCGTCCCGGGTGATGGACCAGCAGCAGATAGTAATCCTGCGGTTCCTCAAAGGACCTGCACCGGGACAATGCCTCCTGTCCCAGGGAACGGGCCGGAAGTATGGTGGCGGCGGCACCGCACACGGACAGGGTCCGCAGGATATCCGGCCGGGCCTCGCACACAACCGCTCCAGGCCGTCCGGGCCACTCCCCCAGGAGACGGTCCTGCTCCATGCGAAGGGCGCTGTCCTGAGGCGCGAGCATGATCCGGCGGGGGTGCATGGCCGTGGAAACCGGAATAGGGACCCGGATATCCTGCACCGGGTCGGGGCGTTCCTCTGTCCCAAAACAGCGTACCGGCTCATCCTCTGTCCCAAAACAGCATACCAGCTCATCCTCTGTCCCAAAACAGTACACCAGCTCATCCTCGTCCAGGATCCGGCTGTCCAGGATTGGATGCTCCTCCTCGCAGGAAAAGTAAAGGCCGAAGTCCGCCGATGCATTGAGCAGGGCTTCCTGGGCGGTTTCGCGGCCGCTTTCTATTATGTACAGGTTGACATCCGGATGGAGTTTGCTGAAGCTGTCCGCCACCTGGCTGTGCAGGATGCCGGACAGCCCTGGGTCGCAGTGCAGGTAGATACCGCCTCCATGTCCGGTCTGGTACGCATGGATATGGGCCGTCATCTCAGCCTCAATCTGAAGTATGTTACGGGCGAAGTTGACAAATACCTTACCTGCATTAGTGGGTTTAAGACGGTTATGCACCCGGGTGAATAACTGGGCGCACAGCATGCCCTCCACGTTGTGCAGATGGCGGGACAGGGCTGGCTGGGTAAGGAAGTATTTTTCCGCTGCCCTTGTCAGGCTCTTCTCGTCCACAATGGCGATGACGTACTTGAGAAGCTGGGTGTTCAGGTTAAGCTCCGGGGCAGTATAGTGGGCTGTGTGGGCGCGGATGGCTGCCTGGGACGGGGAAATGACGTCGGCCGCTGGCTGGCTGTCCTGGTCCACCATCCTGAGAAGCTCCTCTGCCCCGGCAGAGGGGATGGCCTTGTAGCGGGAATCGGATAACCGCTCATGGATCAGAAGGCCTGCAAGATAGCGTTCCGGTTCTGTCAGGGTATGCCCCAGGGGATAGCGGATATGAAGGGTCTGGTGGATGGGAGGGTCCAGGGAGCGGTAAACCAGCTCCTCACATGGAAACACATGGGCCTGGGACACCAGCCCCACTCCCACGGCCTGGTGCAGCATGGAGTCCACCAGGATGACGTCGTTGGATTCAAAGGTTACCACCGGACTAAATCCGGCTTCCTGAAAAAGCTCTTCTGCCAGGATACGGATACTGTGCCTGGGCCCCTGTAGTACAAAGGGGGTATCCCTGAGGTCGGACAGGCGGATTTTCTCCGCCGTTGCCAGGGGATGGGAGACCGGAAGGGATACCAGCAGTTCCTCATAGGCAATGGGCAGGTCCGTCACCTTATCGGAATCCCTGCCTGAACCGATGGCCAGGTCAATCTGTCCATGGAGGATGGCCCCCGGCTGGTCCCGGGCATAAAGCTCGGTCAGCGTCAGGGAGATGTCCGGATAACGGTGTGAAAACTGGTTATAGATACGGCTGTAGATAATGGCGCCCCGGTTGGGCGCGGTGGCCAGGCGTATGCGGGCGTGGTTGCTGTCCGTCACGGCGCGGAGCATCTGCAGCATACGGGTCTGCTCGTCCAGGATCTTCTGGGCGCAGTCTATGACGTACCTGCCCACGGAAGTGGGGGTCAGATGGCGGTGATACCGGAGGAATATAAGAAAGCCCAGGGATGCTTCATACTCGGTCAGGAATTTGCTCAGTGCGGGCTGTGAGATCCCCAGCACCTGGGCTGCGCTGGAAAGGCTTCCCAGGTCGGCAATGGTAACAAGGTAATAAAGCTGGCGCGTGGTCATGGCTGCCTCCTTTCGGTCCGTAACGGCATGTGCAGGATTTATTTCCATCATATATGATTTTGGCGGAGTGTCAAGAAGAAAAAGTTTTACTATAACCAAAGTGGTATGAAATCTATAATTAAATCTGCTTTGTAAAATCTTTATAAATACTATATAATACAAAATGTAAACACACGAAGGGTTAAAAACAGACAGATTATACAATATTTCCCTATATATCCAGTTTCTTCCAGGCGGTGTGTTGAGAGTCAGTTCTTAAAATCAGGCGGGATAAGTCTGCCTAAAAAGTGGAATAAAAGGAGAAAAACGTTATGAAAAAGAGTATGTATCGTTTCTTAATGACAGGGGTTATGGCAGCAGCAGTACTGGGAATGACTGCCTGCGGCAGCAAAACCGGCACAGGTGATACCACGGCGGCAGCCACCACGGCGGACGGCGGCGCTGGGAATGAAGCAGCAGCATCAGGAGATGACATCGGATTTCCTAAAAAGGAAACCATTACCCTGGTTGTGCCTGGCAAGGCAGGCGGCGGCTCCGATCTTGGCATCCGTTATTACAGCGAAGGGCTGAACCGGATTTACGGCCTGAAGACAACCGTTACCAACTATGACAGCAACACCATCGGCCATCAGACCGTTGCCACGGCTAAACCGGACGGCACAACCCTGACCGTTGCCACCTCAGCCCTGAACATCCAGTACATAACAGGCAACGCCGAGGTCAACCCGATGAAAGATTTCACCCTGATTGCCTGCCTGCAGGACAATGGCTTCTCAACCCTGGCGGTACCGGCTGACGCCCCATATGATGATTTCGCTGGATTTGTTGAGTATGCAAAGGCACATCCGGGCGAGCTGAACGCAGGTATGCCTGCGGCTGGCGCCAACACCTTCCTCTTTGGTATGCTGACCTCCACCACCGGTATCGAGCTTAATTCCGTTGAGTGTGCATCCGAGTCCGACCGTCTGACCAACCTGGCAGGAGGGTTCATTGACATCGGTGTTGTAGGCGTTGGTAATGCACAGGAATATGAGAAAGCGGGCAAGCTGAAGGTAATCGGCACCGTATCCTCTGACGGGACCACTATTTCCAAGTATCCGGAAGCGCTGCCGGACAACTATAAGACCCTTCAGGAACAGGGCTTTGATGACTGCGTAATGTCCATTTACCACTACCTCCTGGGACCGGCCGGCATGGATGAAACCATGGTTGCAGACATGAACGCCGCCATGAAGGCTGTCTGCGAGGATGAGACTGTAAGCGCCGGTATTGCAGGTATCGGTAACATCCCGGGATGGCATGACCTTGCTGAATCCAAGGAAATCCACGATGGGGAGTATGCCCAGTTTGTGGAGATTGCCAAGGAACTGGATATGTTTGTCCAGGAGTAGGCCTGTCATGTTCAGGCAGTACATAGATACGTAACGATTTACCGGATGTCCTGGGAGAAACCTCCCGGGACATTTTAAAAGAAAGGGGAATTATCCATGAAAATGCGCAGAGATACAGTTACCGGCATTGTGGGCCTTCTGGGGTGTGCGTTCTTCCTGTTAGCAACCCAGTCCATCAAGCAGCCAGCCAAGCTTCTGGAGCCAGGCCCGCGCCTTCTGCCCTATGTGGCAATCGTACTGATTGCAATGAGTTCCATTGCACTGATCATCAAGGGAATTAAGGAACGCGCAAAGGAAGAGAAACCGTATTTTCCAAAGGGCGGCGCCCTGAAGATCACCAAGAGCTACCTGCTTCTGATTGTCTATGCCTTTGCCATGACCTGGCTTGGGTTCCTTATGACAACGCCCTTTGCCACCTTTGCCCTGATTTATGACCTGAAGGGTGTCAGCAAGGTGAAACCCGTTCCCGCAGTCATCATTTCCGTGCTGGTAACCGCAGGCCTTTACGCCATGTTCGTGTTTGGCTTCCAGGTAAAGCTTCCGGCCGGGCGGCTGTTTGAATAAGGAAAAGGAGGAACAGGATAAATGACAGAATATATAAGTGCGTTAATGGTCTGCCTGCAGCCAATCAATCTGCTGCTGATTGTTGCCATGGTTTCCTTGGGAATCGTGTTCGGGGCCATTCCGGGACTTTCCGCGACCTTGGGCATTGCCCTTTTGCTTCCGGTTACCTTTGGCCTTCCCACTGAGACCTCCTTTGTGCTTTTGCTTGCCATCTGGATCGGAGGCGTGTCCGGCACATTCATTTCCGCTGTGCTCATTGGTATCCCGGGGTCGTCATCCGCAATCGCCACCTGCTTTGACGGATTTCCCATGACCAAGAACGGGCAGGCCGGCAAAGCCCTGGGAATCGGTATGACGGCTTCCTTCATCGGAACGGTGGGTTCCGTGGCCCTGGCTACCGTGCTTTCCCCGGTGATTGCCGAGTTTGCCCTGCACCTTGGGCCGTGGGAGTATTTCTCCCTGTGTTTCTGCGCCATCACCCTGGTTGCTTCCTTATCCAAGGGAAATATCTTCAAGGGTATCATGGCGGCAGGAATCGGTCTTCTGATGGGCTGCATCGGCATGGATCCGATTAATGGTTCCAACCGCTTCACCTTTGGCAATGTGTACTTAAGTTCCGGCATCAGTACGGTTGCCCAGATGTTAGGAATGTTTGCAATGTGCCAGATCATCCGTGACTCCGCCAGGGGCGAGGCAAAGATGCCGGAAGCCGACATGGTGGACATGAAGGGGCTGGGAGTGGGCCTGAGGGATATCCTGCAGAATATCAAGACCATTGTATTTGCATTTGTATCCGGCCTGTGGATTGGCTTCCTTCCTGGTATGGGCTCCGGTATCTCCAACATGGTTGCCTATGGCTATGCAAAAAGCATCAGCAAGGACCCGGAGAGCTTCGGAAAAGGAAATCCGGCCGGTGTGTGGGCTTCTGAGACAGCGAACAACGCCTCCCTTGGCGGGGCGCTCATCCCTATGATGGCCCTGGGAATCCCCGGCGACGGCATTACAGCAATGCTGATTGCAGGACTGACCATCCACGGACTTCAGGCAGGCCCCCTGTTCATGACCGAACAGCCTGACCTGGCCATGCTGATCTTTGCCTGCGTCATGGTGTCTGCAATCGTGACTTACATCGTACAGATCATTGGGAAACGGTGGTTCCCTTACATACTGAAGGTTCCCTACCATTACCTGTACACGGTCATCCTGGTCATCTGCTACATCGGCGGATACGGGATTTCCAATACTATGTTTAACATTTACGTGATGCTTGCCCTGTGCCTGCTGGCAATCTTCATGAGCATGTCAGGACTTCCCACTTCCCCGCTGGTGCTGGCCTTCATCCTGTCCAGCAAGCTGGAGCGTTATTTCCGCCAGGGCATCAGCTATGCCCACGGCAGTTATAAGGAGTTTTTCACCCGCCCGATTTCCTGTGCCCTGCTGCTGGTTTCCGTATTCTGCGTTGTATGGCCGCTTCTGTCAGAGCACCTGAAGAAGAAAAAAGCAGGGGCCGCAGTACCTGCTACCGGCAGGAGCGAAGCAAAGGATGACTGATTCAAATAACGGCCTGCCCGCGATGGGACAGTGCTATGGCACCCTTCCCTCCATGCTCAGGAAGTTTGACCGGTATGCCCGCAGGGATTCCTTCAGGGGAAATACCAGGGAGGAGTTTGAGCAGTGGCGGTCCGGGACCAGGTCCCTTCTGCACGGACTTTTGGGGCTTGATAAGATGGAGGACTGCGCCCTGTCCCCGGTTTTGGAGGATGTCCTGATGCTGCCCGGAGGAATCAGGCGGGAACACATAAGGATCCAGGTGGAACCGGATGTATGGATGCCCATGTTCGTGCTGGTGCCGCCGGGAGCCGGACCCTCCTCCCGTCCCTTCCTATGCCCGCCCGGGCATAATGGGGCCGGAAAATATTCAGTGGCCGGACTGGATGGTTATAAGCCAATCCGGGATAAAATCCGGCAGTATAACTATGACTACGGCTATCAGCTTGCCGCGCTTGGGTATGTGGCGGTCTGTCCGGACTGCCGCGGCTTCGGGGAACGGCGCGAGGACCTGGAGGACACCAGGGATGCGGCAGCCGCCATGAAGGGCGACTGTTACCGCCTGGCCCATATGGGGGAGCCGTTGGGAATCCCTGTGGCCGGAATGCTGGCCTGGGATCTGATGCGCGTTGTGGATTACCTTATGGAACGCGGGGAATGGGATACGGAGGCTGTCAGCTGCCTGGGATTTTCAGGCGGAGGGATGCAGACCCTCTGGCTGTCAGCCATGGATGAGCGGGTCAGCCTGGCTGTGATCAGCGGCTACATGTACGGATACCGGGATGCGCTGCTGGCCCTGAACCGGAATTGTTCCTGCAACTATGTGCCCCATCTTTGGGAACACCTGGATATGGGGGACATTGCCAGCCTGATTGCCCCAAGGCCCCTTCTTATCCAGTCCTGCCGGGGCGACAGGCTGAACGGGCCGCGTGGGATTGCCAATGTCACGGAGCAGGTGGACATTATACGGAATGCATACAGGCTGATGGACGCGCCCGGCCGGGTAATCCATGAAATATGCGAAGGACCCCACCAATGGCATGGGGAGGACCTGGCTGTCCACCTTAGACAGTTAACAGACAGCCATGAACAGAATAAAACCAATCAGGAGGTTTTCCATGGATAAATTACAGTTGAGGGAGACAATCCTGAAACAGATAGAAAGACCGGATATTCCTGACCGGGAGTTCCCGGCCTGTTTGTTCGGCGTGGTCCCAGACAGCGGGGCGGTCCAGACACAGGCCCTACAGCAGGCCATAGATACAATCAGCAGGGAAGGCGGAGGCAGGCTCCTGCTTCCCGGCGGCACAATCCGCACCGGGGCGTTGGAGCTGAAAAGCAGGGTGGAGCTTCACCTTCAGGACAGGGAATCCGTGCTGGCCTTTGTCAATGAGGAGCCGGAACTCCACTACCCGGTGGTTTTCTCCCACTGGGAGGCAACGCCCTGTTATAACTTCAGCCCATTGATTTATGCCTGCGATGCCCATGATATTGCTGTTACCGGGGAAGGGACCCTGGATGGGGGCGCGGATTTCGGGCACTGGTGGAACTGGCACCATCAGGTGGAGGATGCATGGTCCGATGATAAGCCTGACCTTCAGCTGGAGGACCGCAAGGCCCTGCGCCGGATGAATGTGGACGGGGTGCCTGTTGAACAGAGGGTCTTTGGCCCCGGCCATTACCTGAGGCCCAATTTCATACAGACCATCCGCTGCAGCCGGGTGCTCCTTCAGGGATTTACCCTGAAAAACAGCCCCATGTGGCAGCTGAACCCGGTGATGTGCCGCAGCCTGACGGTGGACGGCGTCACATTGTACAGCCATGGGGCCAACAATGACGGGTGCGACCCGGAGAGCTGCAATGGCGTACATATCCGCAATTGCCGGTTCGATACCGGGGACGACTGCATCAGCCTGAAATCCGGCAGGGACAGGGACGGCCGCATGGCCGGTATACCCTGTGAGAATGTACTGATAGAAAATAACGAGTTTGCAGACGGACATGGCGGGATTGCCTTGGGCAGTGAGATGAGCGGCGGGATCCGCCGCGTGCTGGCTGTCAATAACCGCTTCAGTAGCCCTAACCTGACCTATGCGCTCCGTTTAAAGACCAATGCCCGCCGCGGAGGCAGGGTGGAGGACGTCATACTGGCGGACAGTGTGATGGACCATGTCCACGGGGCGGCGGTCCACGGCACCATGCTTTATGAAGATGGGAGAAACGGCAGCGACCTGCCGGAATTCCACAATATAACCATTGAAAACATCGTTGCCCACGGAGGGGATTACGGGATTTTCCTGGAGGCATTTGACGAAGTCCCGGTTACCGGCCTGACCTTAAGGAACATCCGCATAGACGGGGTGGCCCGGCCCATGCGCAGCATGAACTGGAAGGAGCCGGTGGTTGACGATGTGGTAATCAACGGAAAAAGCTTCCCGCGCCCCGGCGGTGTCCGCATCCTTGGCATTCCCGTAAATGGGGAGACCGTAAGGGCCGAGGCAAGGACCTGCGGAGGGGATATGGACTTTATGTACGGGTGGCAGACGTCCACTGACGGCATTGCCTGGAATAAGGCTGGGGAAGGGGAACAGTTCCCGGTTCCTGAGACAGCGGCTTTCATACGTGTTACGGTTATGGACCATAAGGGAAATGCCGAAACCAGCCATGTATACCGGGTCCTTCCAAAGGGCATGTCCGGCAGTGGCTGGGATTACGGGTGGCAGCGGCTGTACTGCCGGGGAATGTGGGAGCGTCCGCAAGGCATACCGGAAGACGGAATCATGACCCGGGAACAGCTTGCAGGAATACTGCTGCCATTGGCAGACCCGGCGCTGCGCTGGGAAGGAGAGGACGGGGAAGCGTGCAGCGAGGCGCTGCGGATTGCGGTGGGAAATGGGTTCCTTGCGCCGGAAAAGCGGTCTTGGGAGGATGGGGATATGTCTCAGGGTCAGCCGGATGGCTGTGCATCCCAGCCTCAACCGGATAGCCATGCGTCCCGGCTTCAGCCGGGCGCCCATGTCACCCGCCAGGAGATGGCCACGGTAGCCATGCAGGCCTGCGGCGTGAATTACCGCAATGCCTCCAGCACCATGCCGGTCTGTGCCGATGCGGCATTGGTAAACAATAACTACGGCACCAATGTGGCCCGCGCTTTGTATTTTGGCTTCATGAGCCTGGATCCGGACGGATGTTTTGATCCCCGGCGTCCTGTTACCATTGGAGAGGCTGCCGGGATTTTAAACCGGGTTGCCGATTTTGCAGGTATCTGAGCGGAGGTTTGACGGTTCAGTGAATTTTATAGAGTGTGAAGGAGAATGAAGCAATATGTGGTTAGAGTATTTTTCACAGTACATGGAGACGGCATTTCCGCGTTTCCTCAGTGAACGGCCCTGGAATTATAAGAATGACCTCTGTGTAACAGGAGCAGCCTTCCTGGCGGATGCCACGGGCAATCCGCGCTGGAACCGTTACATCCTGGATGCCGGTAAGTGGCTGGTGGATGAGGACGGCAGGGTTGCCAACTGGGAAGAGGATGAAAATAATATTGATAAGGTCAGCTTTGGCAAGTCCCTGCGGATCCTCCGGGACCTGACCGGGGATGAGAGGTATGGACGCGGGGTCGGGAGGGCATATGCTTTTCTGGAACATTATCCCCGGACAGCCACCGGCAACTTCTGGCATAAGGACATTTACCCCAACCAGGTGTGGCTGGACGGCCTTTACATGGCCATGCCGTTTTACGCAAAATGCCTGGAAGAAAACGGTGAGGAACGGTGGGATGACATCATGGACCAGTTTCAAAGCACCCACCGCCTGCTGTGGGACGAAAAGACAAGGCTATACCTGCACGGCTGTGACGTAAGCCGTAAGGCGGACTGGGCGGACCCGGTGACCGGACGCAGCCCCGGGGTATGGCTCCGGGCGGAGGGATGGTTCCTTATGGCGCTGGCGGATGTATATGAGCTGGCAAAGGATCATACACCGCGGGCAGGGGAACTGGCTTTACTTCTTAAAAATGGTCTGGATGGCCTTTTGCAGTATCAGGACAAGGAGTCCCATATGTTCCTCCAGGCTGTGGACCATGGGGAACTTCCAGGCAATTATCCAGAGACATCGGGAAGCGCCATGGCAGCCTATGCCCTGATGAAGGGCGCCCGCCTTGGGATGCTTGACGGCTCCTATTGGGATAAAGGAAATGAGGTCCTTGAAGGCATCCGCCGTACCTGGCTTAAAAAAGAGGAGGATGGCTGGCATCTCCACGGAATCTGCGCAAGCGCGGGCCTGGGCGCAGGGCCGGACCCCCATAACCGCAAGGACCGCAACGGAACCCCGGAGTACTATATAAGTGAGGCACAGATGACCGACAACCAGCATGGCGCGGCTGCCTGCATGATGGCGGTAAGCGAACAGCTCAGAAGAAAGGGGAATCATCCATGCTCCAATTAGGACTGCGCCTTCATGACGCGGAAAATCTGCCCATGGAAGGACTTCTCCCCATTGTGAGGGAAAAAGGCTATACCTGTGTCCACCTGGCCCTTAGCAAGGCAATGAAGGAATACCCCTGCGGCCCTTCTGCCCTGACACCCGGCTATGCCCATTATCTGAAGCATCTGTTCGAACAGAACCGGATGGATGTGGCTGTCCTTGGCAATTACCTGAATCTGGCCCATCCGGACCAGGAGGTAATCCGCGCGTCCCTGGAAAAATACTACGCCCATATCCGCTTCGCATCCCTTTTGGGCTGCGGCATGGTGGGGACAGAAACAGGTGCCCCCAACCCTGAGTATAAATACTGCCCGGAATGCAGGACGGACGCGGCCCTGTCCACCTTCATAAAGAATATTAAGCCGGTGGTGCGGTGTGCGGAACAGTTCGGGGTAATCCTTGCGCTGGAGCCGGTGGCCCGGCACATCGTGTGGAATCCCAGGCGTGCGCGTACCGTGCTGGATGAGATCGGTTCCCCCAACCTTCAGATCCTGTTCGACCCGGTGAACATGCTGGACCTGGACAATGTGGACCGCAGGGAAGAGGTGTTTGCAGAGGCAATGGAGCTTCTGGGCAGGGATATTGCCATGGTGCATTTTAAGGATTATATCCGCGTGCCCGAAGGCCATGGGCTGAAGGCAGTGGGCGCGGGAACAGGTGAGATGGACTATACATCCATCATGAGGTTCATAAAACAGGAGAAGCCCTTCATTTACGCCACCCTGGAGAACACGGTCCCGGAAAATGCCGCCTGGTGCAGGTCCAGGATGAAAACGCTTTATGATGAAGCTTAAGCGCTGGTTCCGAAAAATGCTGTGAATAGCGGAAAAGTCCTGTTGCCCGGACACGGACCGGATCAGTATAATTAGGTCAGATAAGGAACGCGCGCCTTATAAATGGATGAACCGAACATACTAAAGGAGCAAGTGTCATGAAAAAGAAAATATGGGGAATTTCCCTGGCGGCAGCATTAGCCATAGGGCTTACGGCATGCGGCGGCAGCCAGGAAACAGCAGATACACAGCAGGCAGCGCCATCTACAACGGCTGCTGGGACAACGAAAGAAACAGAGAATGAAACAGAAGCACAGGCTGAGGAAACCGGGGATGAAGGCGGGGAAGGCGGCATGACCTGGGATATGGCAGAAGAGATACTGACCCATATCAGCGACCCAAGGTTCCCGGATTTAACCGTAAATGTACTGGATTACGGCGCTGTTGCGGATGATGATAAGCTGGACACACAAGCCATCCAGAAAGCCATTGACGAGGTATCTGAAAAGGGCGGCGGCAAGGTGGTCATACCAAAGGGCACCTATGACACCGGCGCCATCACGCTGAAGGACAATGTGAACCTGTGCCTGGAGGACAAGGAGACCAAGCTTCAGTTCACACAGGATATCAATCATGACAATTATCCCCTGGTCTATTCCCACTGGGAAGGGCAGCCCATGTATAACTACAGCGCGTTCATCTATGCCAAGGACGCGGTCAATATTGCCCTGACTGGACAGGGAACCCTGGACGGACAGGCTGGCGACGGCACTCCGTGGTGCTGGATGTCCAGGGATTATATGACGGATTACCAGGATGATGACCGTACGGCCCTGATTAATATGAACAATGACCGTGTGCCGGTAGAAGAGCGTATATTCGGCGAGGGGCATTTCTTAAGGCCCAACTTCATCCAGGTCATCGGATGCGAGAATGTACTGGTGGAAGGCGTCACCCTCCTGCGCTCCCCCATGTGGGAGGTCAACCCCGTGCTTTGTACCAATGTGACCGTAAGGGGAATCCATATCAGCACCAAGGCAGCCAACAATGATGGCATTGACCCGGAGAGCAGCAACTATGTGCTGATTGAGGACAACTACTTTGATACAGGGGATGACTGCATTGCCATCAAATCAGGCCGCAATGCAGACGGACGGGCCACCAACACGCCTTCCCAGAACATCATTATCCGCAACAATATATTTGCGGACGGTCATGGCGGCATTACCATCGGCAGCGAGGTCAGCGGAGGCGTCAACAATGTATTCGCGGACAACAACCAGTTCAACAGCCCCAACCTGAAATACGCGCTCAGGTTCAAGACCAACGCCGTGCGCGGGGGCATCATTGAGAATATCTACCTGAGGAATACCACCATCCAGTCTGTTTCCGATGCAGTGGTCCATGCAACCATGCTGTATGAGGAAGGCAGGCATGGGGACTATATGCCTCAGTTCAGGAACATAACCATTGAAAACCTGAAGAGCACGGGCGGGGACTTCGGTATTTTCGTGGAAGCCTTTGAGGATGTCCCTGTAACGGGTCTGGTCATGCGCAATGTGGAATTAAACGAAGTGGAGAATCCCCTGCGCGCAGTAAACTGGGAAAACCCTGTCCTTGAAAATGTGGTCATTAACGGCATGAAATATCCGGCTCCCTCAGACACAAGGATGGACGGCATCCCCTCAGCCGGGCGTGTGGTAAAGGCGGATTCAATCCTTCTGGGAGGAGACCCCGCAAGTCTTAATTATACCTGGCAGGTATCGGATAAAAAGGACGGAACATACGAAACAGCGGGCCAGGGCCAGGAGTGGACCCTGCCGGAAGGCCTGGAAGGCAGGTATTTAAAGGTAACTGCCTCGGATGAGAATGGAAACCAGAATACCAGCATTGCCTACACCATCCTTCCCACAGGTCCCGTGTGCGGTGTGGAGGAAGGAAATGCGCTCAGCGGCAGCGTCATGAGACTGGCGGCCAAGGGTCTTTTAGACCCGGCGGCAACCGTGGACCTGGGTCAGGAAGTGACCCGGTATGATGTTGCAAAGATGTTAGCCGGTATGTGGAACCTGACGCAGCCAAAGGGCGACGTGGAGTTGAAAGACCTGACTGCCAAGGACGGGCAGTACGCCATAGCTGCCGCTGTCATTGAAAAAGGCATGATGGATCTGAAGGACGGGGCATTTGCACCGGAAGACCCGGTTACCAGGCAGGAACTGGCCGATATCGCCATCAAGAGCTGCGGCGCGCCCTATGATGAGACAACCTTCTGGGCAACCCCTACTTATGATGACACGGATGACATTGACGTGTATTACCATACCAATGTGGCGACCTGCGATGACTTTGGATTCATGAAGGCCGCTGAGGGCAATGAATTTGAACCTAAAAAGAATGCTGACTTTGCCATTGTCATTGATGTACTGGATAAAGTGGCGGTATACGCCAGAAGATAGCATATCCTGTTGAAAAGACCGCTGGAAATCCGTATCCGGATATTCCGGCGGCTTTTCCTGTATTGACGGGAGTCCGGAGAATGAATACAATAGAAATCAATTAACATGAGGAAAAGGAAACGTGTTTATGATGAGGAACAGGACAGGACTTCTGGCCGCCGCGGCCATCGCAATCCTGCTTACTGCCTGTGCGGCTGGTGATATGGATGGAAGCGCGGGCGGTGGACAAGGCGTGGCTGTGGGGCAGGGAATGGATGCGGCCGGGGGCCAGGGAGTGGATGCGGCCGGGGGGCAGGGAGTGGATGCGGCCGGGGGGCAGGGAGTGGATGCGGCCGGGGGCCAGGGAATGGGTGCTGCCGGGAGCCAGGGAGTGGGTGCGGCCGGGAACCCGGAAACGGACAGTGCCGTGACCCAGGGAATAGGAAACGCAGGGATACATATCGGGAAGAATACGGTGGGGGATATGGACGGAAGTATTATGTCCTCCGGCAGCCCGGCTTCCAATGCCCAACGTAGCTCTCCTAGCTGGAGTACGGCGGAATCCATATTGGAGCAGATCCACGACCCGGTATTCCCCAATCTGCGGGTGGATGTGACGGATTACGGCGCGGTTCCGGATGACGGTATCCTGGATACAAAGGCAATCCAGGCGGCAATTGACCATGTAAGCGCCCAGGGGGGAGGCATGGTGGTGATACCCAAGGGCAGCTTTGATACAGGAGCCATTGTGCTGAAGGAAAATGTCAACCTGCACCTGGAATCAGAGGACACGGTCCTGTGCTTTACCAGGGACATCATCCCGGAGAATTATCCTTTGGTGCTGGCGTATTACGAGGGAGCGCCCTGTTACAACTGGAGTCCCCTGATATACGCCTATGGGCAGGATAATATAGCCGTGACCGGCAAAGGCAGGCTGGACGGACAGGCGGACCAGGATACATGGTGGAGCTGGTATGGGGATACGTATATCGGACAGGATTACACCAGGCCCTCGTCCTCTGACGTGGGAATCCTGCGCCGCATGGTGGACGATGGCGTGGATGTCAGGAAGCGGGTCTTTGGCGAGGGCCATTTCCTGCGCCCTAATTTCATACAGGTCATTGGATGTGAAAACGTGCTGGTAGAAGGCATTTCCATTAAAAACCCGCCTATGTGGGGCGTGAATCCTGTACTGTGCACCAATGTGACGGTGCGGGGGATTGAGGTGGATGGGAACTTCAACAATAATGACGGCTGCAACCCGGAAAACTGCAATTATGTATTGATTGAGGACTGCCGGTTCCAGGTGGGAGGCGACGGGGTGGCTGTTAAATCCGGCCGCAACCGGGACGGATGGGAGCTTAAGGAGGCTGGCTGGTCTGCCCGGAACATGGTAATCCGGGGAAATGAATTTGCCGGGGGGACCAGCGGTATAGCGTTCGGCAGTGAGATGAGCGGGGATATCAGGGATATCTATGCGGATGACAACCGGTTCGGCACCCAGTCCCTGGACTATGCAATCCGTTTCAAATCCAACGCTGCCAGGGGCGGCGTGGTGGAACGCATCTACATCCGCGGTTCCAGGGCATCCAATATCCGGTATGTATCCATTCACGCCACCATGCTGTACGACGAGGGGTGGATGGGCAGTTATCTGCCGGAATACAGGGATATACGGATTGAGGATTTCACGGCCAATGGCGGTACATACGGGATTTTCATGGAGGCATTTGACCAGGTCCCAATTACCGGGCTGGAGCTGGTGGATGTGGATATCCGGGACGTGGACCACGAGGTCAGGGCCAGGAACTGGAAGGATCCCCTTTTGGAACAGGTACGTATCAATGGGCATACATACCCGCGCCCGGTGGATGTCAGGGCGGAGGGAACTTTCGTGGCAGGAGGGACGGTCCGCGCAGCTGGGGAACTGCTGGGAGCCGGCATGGGCGGTCTGTCCTATGAATGGTATCTTACAGACCAGCCGTGTGGGGCGCAGACGGATGGCCATGGTGCAGACAGCGCGGACACAGGCCAGGCGGGTATACGGGCCGCCTCCTGCGCAGGACGTGGCAGGAGTCTGGAAATCACGGATGACATGCAGGGAAAATACCTGGTGCTGACAGCCAGGGATCCTTACGGGAATCAAGGGCAGAGCATGGCATACCGGGTGCTGACAGGGGACGAACAGGAGAGGTTTAAGGATGGGGCGGTAAGAGGCGCCCTGTCCAGGGGATATGTGGACGCCCGCTGGCTGAAGCCGGATAAACCTGTCACCATGAAGGAATATGCCGGGATCCTGTCCGCTTTCTGGGGACCGGAGGCCGGGAAGATACAATCCGTTCTGGAGGAACAGGGCATACGGATGGACACGGATGATCCGGTGGCCAGGGATGAGATGGGGCGGATTGCCCTTCTGGCCTGCGGGATACCCTATGAAGAACTGATGATTGTGTATCCTGATTATGAGGATGCAGGGGATATCCGGCCTGGCCTGCGCTCCGGCGTGGGGGTCAGTTCCTATCTGGGATTTGTGGGCGCAAAGGAAGGGAAATACTACCGGCCAAGAGATAGGGCCACACAGCAGGAACTGATTGACTGTGTGATGGCAATCTCTGATTTTAACCGCAGATAAGGCCTGTATGGGGGAAAGGACTGGAAATGGGTGATAAAAAGGAAAAAGCAAAATCAATCAAGACAAGGGTCCTGGTATTCCTGGGGGTCATTGTGGCTGTTTTCCTGTTATCCAACCTGTATTCCATAAACAGCAGCCAGAGGTTTGAGAAGCAGCTGGACCGGCTGGTGGAGCGCTATTATACCATCAATGAGTTCATTTCGGTCTATGACAGCAATATGGAGCTGTGGCAGCGATACCTCCGGGACAGGGAAGAAAACAGCTGGAGCATGTTTGTCTCCTCAGGCACCAGGCTTAAGGAACTGCTGGCGCAGATGGTCCGGGATGCAGACGATATGTCGGAGGAAGGCTTCCTGCGGGTACAGTCCATCCGGAACCTGTACCATCATTATGACAGCCTGGCCAGGGCGCCCCTGGAACCGAAGGATGAGATGAAACGGGAACTTCAGCTGTGGGAGATATCGGAGCTGATGAAGCGTTACACAGAAGAACTGCTTCAGGACAACCTTACGTTCGGCAACAGGATCCATGAGGATATCCGCCGTAATGTGGTGATGGGGCAGCAGAATGCCTTCCTGCTCATGACGGCAGTGATGGTGGTATGCATCATTTTTGGGCGCTGCATCACAAAATGGCTTCTGGACCCCATCCTGGCATTGGCGGCCTTTGTGCGTCAGGTGGGGATGGAAAACTTTGACATTAAGGAACTGCCGGTCAGGAGGCGGGATGAGATCGGCCAGCTGAACCTGGCCGTGAACCAGATGAAGGACAGCATGAAGTCGGTCATCACCACCCTCCATGAGAAGCAGGAATTGACGGAACAGCTCTATGAACAGGAAATGGAACTGGAGAAAGCCAGGTTTTCCGCCCTTCAGTCCCAGATTAACCCGCATTTCCTGTTCAACACATTAAATGTGATTAACGGTATGGCGGACATGGAAGGGGCCGGTACCACAGGGGAACTGATACGCAGCCTGTCCAGACTGTTCCGGTACAGTCTGGAGAACCATTCGGACCGGGTACCGCTGTTCCAGGAGCTTACCGTGATAAAGGATTACATTTACATTGAGAAGAAACGTTTTGGGGAGCGTCTTTCCTATGTCCTGAAAGCGGATGTGGACCTGGAATCCTATGAAATCCCATCCTTTACGCTGCAGCCCCTGGTGGAAAACAGTATCCGGCACGGTATCCTTGTAAGGCCCAAAGGCGGTGTGGTGGCCATCCGTATCATGGAGCGGGGGGAAGAACTGGTGATACAGGTCCTGGACAATGGGGCAGGCATGGAAAAAGCCCAGAGGGAAATGCTTCTCGCCGGAAAGGAAATGCAGGACAACCATGCGTCCGGAATCGGGACAGGCAATGTGTTCCGCCGCCTGAGACTTATGTTCCCCGGATGCCGTATCCGGATATCCGGCCGGAAAGGGCGGGGAACCTGTGTGGAAATCCGGATAAATGCAAAGGAGTGCAGGACACATGAGGATTCTGATAGCTGACGATGAGATGATATCAAGGGCAACCATCCAGAGGATGATACGGAATTACTGTCCCTGGGCCGGGCAGGTAAAAGAGGCGTCCGATGGCCGGGAAGCAGTGGAAGAGGCGATGGAACTGGACGCGGATGTGGTGCTTATGGATATAGAAATGCCTGAACTGGACGGTATGGAGGCCGCCCGGCGCCTCAGGCAGTGGAAGGAAGGATGCGTCATCATTTTCCTGACTGCATTTGCTACATTCCAGTATGCCAAACAGGCCATCTCCCTGGGAGCCACGGAATTCCTGGTGAAGCCGGTGGACCCCTGCGAACTGAAAAAGGTCCTGGAGCGTGTGAGGGAGCGTGTGGACGGGACAGCGGGAGGAATGGGACGGACGGCAGAGGACAGGAACCCGGCGTATGGAAACAGGGAATGTGCGGAAGGCGCAGGGGTACGTGCGGAATGTGCAGGGGTACGTGCGGAAGGCGCAGGGGCACGTGTGGAAGGCGCAGGGGTACGTGCGGAATGCTCAGGGGTACATGCGGAAGGCGCAGGGATACATATATCAGACAGCGGGTCACACACATTGGACGAAGCCATAAAATCCTTCGGCGCAAGGGCCGTAAAAATCAGCCAGGAAGGAAAGCAGTACATGGACCTTCACTATATGGATGATATCGGGGTGGATACCATGGCACGCATGTTCCAGGTCTCGGCCAACTATTTCAATAAAATGTTCAAGCAGGCTTACAGCATTTCCAGCAAGGAGTATCTGATTAACATCAGGGTAGGCCATGCCATGGAATATCTGAAAAACCCGGCCCTGACCATACGCGAGGCCGGAATCATGGTGGGGTATGAGGACTCCAATTATTTTACCAGGATATTTAAAAAGAAGACTGGAATGACGCCCATAGAATACAGGAACAAGTGCTTTTTCCAGCCGGACGGCGTACAGGGGGAGCAGATACGATGAAGAAGAAATGGATAGGCATCTGCCTTGCTGCGGCCGGATGCATGGTCCTGCTAACGGCCTGCCGGGATGATGCGGGCCGCGGACCTAAGGACAGCGGGGAAGTGAAGACAGTAAGCTGGAACACGCCCATGGAAAAGGACGGGCGGATATTGCTGCGCCTGGCCAACAACCAGAAGCCGGACCATCCCGCGTCCGAGGCCTGCGACTATTTTGCCCAGCTGGTAAGGGAACGCACGGACAACCGGATACAGATTCAGGTGTACCACTCATCTGTCCTTGGAAATGAAGCCGAAACCGTCAAGGAAGTGGAATATGGCTCCATTGACATGGCCAGGGTATCCATTGCCCTTCTGACCAGTTACAACCAGGAGCTGCTTGCCCTTCAGATGCCTTATCTATACAAGGATGAAGCACATATGTGGCGCGTGCTTAACAGCGGGCTGGGAGATAAGTATCTGGAAAGCATGGAGGAAAAGGGGATTGAGGGGCTGTGCTGGTATGGGGCAGGAGCCAGGAATTTTTATACCTCCTCCAGGGAAATCAGGTCCCCTGCCGACCTAAAGGACATGAGGATCCGGGTCCAGGAGAGCAGCTTCATGATGGATGTCATCGGAACAATGGGTGCCATTCCCGTGGACATGCCCTACGAGGATGTGAGGGAGGCCCTGAAGAACGGCGGGATTGACGGGGCTGAGAACAACTTCCCCAGCTATGCCAGCGCCGGACATTACCACGAAGCCCCCTATATGATTATGGATGAACATGTGAGGATACCGGAGATGGTTATCATGAACCGTCATGTACTGGAACAGCTAAGCCAAAAGGACCAGGACACCATCCGGCAGGCGGCGTATGAATCCTCCTTAAGGCAGAGGGAGCTCTGGACGGAATATGAGCGCGAACAATGGAAGGTGCTGGAAAAGGCTGGGGTGCGCATCCTGTACCCTGAGGATAAAACAGGTTTCCGGGAAATGGTCCGGCCTGTTTACGACATGTACGGCCAGCCTTATGAGGATATCCTCAGTGAGATACGGCAGATGGGAGGACCTGGAGCCTAAAGGCGTGGGGATGGCGGGAATGAATTATCAAACATGCCCTCAGAACCGCTTTTTGGATATCCGGTTCCCTGGGGTATAAAATGAACGTCTTGTTTTGCAATCCCTGCCGTGATAGAATAAAAGGAAGCGTGCGCAGCGGCCTGCTGCGCCAGGCAAGGAGGTTGTATACAAATGATGGATAACCAGAAGACGGTTTTATTTGAGCAGACACCGGTACCAAAGGCGGTCATGCAGCTGGCAGTGCCGACCATCTTAAGCTCGCTGGTCATGGTAATCTATAACCTGGCTGATACTTATTTTGTGGGTATGATGAACGACCCGGTCCAGAACGCGGCTGTAACCCTGGCCGCGCCGGTACTGCTGGCATTCAATGCAGTCAATAACCTGTTCGGCGTGGGAAGCTCCAGCATGATGAGCAGGGCGCTGGGCAGGAAGGACTATGAGTCGGTCCGCCACAGTTCCGCGTTCGGTTTTTACTGTTCCCTGTTCTGCGGGATTATATTTTCCCTTCTGTGCACCATGTTCCAGGGGCCCCTTCTGGGGCTTTTAGGTGCGGACTCCAACACGGTGGCGGCCACGGCGGGATATCTTAAGTGGACCGTGCTCTTTGGAGCAGCCCCTGCCATCCTGAACGTGGTAATGGCTTATATGGTCCGTTCTGAGGGCGCCTCCCTCCACGCCAGCGTGGGAACCATGAGCGGCTGTCTGTTAAATATCATCCTGGATCCCATCTTCATCCTTCCATGGGGACTTAATATGGGAGCGGCAGGAGCAGGACTGGCGACGTTCCTTTCCAACTGTGTTGCCTGCATTTACTTTTTTGTACTGCTGTATGTCAGGAGGAAGACCACCTTTGTCTGCATACTGCCCAGGAAGTTTTCCATGCAGAAGGCAATTGTGCTGGGCGTGTGCGGCGTGGGCGTCCCGGCTGCCATCCAGAACCTGCTGAACGTTACCGGTATGACGATCCTGAACAATTTTACATCTGCCTATGGCGCCCAGGCAGTGGCTGCCATGGGAATCACCCAGAAGATCAACATGGTTCCCCTTCAGATTGCCATTGGATTCTCCCAGGGAATCATGCCGCTTATCAGTTACAATTATGCCAGCGGGAACCATAAGCGCATGAGGGAGACCGTATCCTTTACCATCAAGACCCTGCTTCCCTTCCTGGTGGTGGTGTCCCTGGGCTATTACTTTGGAGCGGGCGTGATGACAAGGGCATTCATGAACAATGACGCCATCGTGGCCTACGGCACAAGGTTCCTGCGGGGCTTCTGCCTGGGACTTCCCTTCATGTGCATGGACTTCCTGGCAGTGGGCGTGTTCCAGGCCATCGGTATGGGCGGCGCGGCCCTGAGCTTTGCTATCCTGCGCAAGATTGTGCTGGAGATTCCCGCCCTTTATCTGTTAAACTGGCTGTTCCCACTGTACGGCCTTGCCTATGCCCAGTTCACGGCAGAGTTCGTGCTGGCGGCTGCGGCCGTTATCATGCTGGCCCGTATTTTCGGGAAAATGCAGAAGGAAGACAGGAAAAAGCAGTCTGCTGGACAAACCGGACAGAATTTGTTATAGTTAGAAAAGAATAGGGCCGGGAATATCCGGTCGGCGACAAAAAGGAGAATGACATTATGACCAATCCAGTAGTTACCATTACCATGGACAATGGGGATGTGATGAAGGCAGAATTATATCCCGAGGTTGCACCGAACACAGTGAATAACTTCATCAGCCTGATTAACAAGGGCTTTTATGACGGTAAGATCTTCCACCGGGTAATCAGTGGATTCATGATTCAGGGCGGATGCCCCAACGGCAATGGCATGGGCGGCCCAGGCTACTGCATCAAGGGTGAATTTTCCCAGAACCGTTTTAAGAATGATTTGAAGCACACCCCGGGCGTCCTGTCCATGGCAAGGGCTATGGCCCCCGACTCAGCGGGTTCCCAGTTCTTCATCATGCACAAGGACTCACCCCATCTGGACGGTTCCTATGCCGCATTCGGCAAGGTTACCGAGGGCATGGATATTGTGGACAGGATTGCGGCAGTGCAGACGGATTACCAGGACCGTCCTTTAAAGGAGCAGAAGATTAAGTCCATGACAGTGGAAACCTTTGGGGAGACATATCCGGAACCGGAGACATGCTGATTCTAGTGCAGAGGCAGAAAGCAGGCCACATATGGTAATGGAATACAATATATCACTGGAGGGCAGGTCCCATCCAGTGGTCATATCAGATGAGCCTGAGGCCCTTCTGGCAGCGAAAGCAGCCGGAAGGGCCATTATTGGCGTTGAGAATGATGGAAATAAATGGAATATCACGTGCGCCCACTACATCATTCCTGATTTCACATCCGCCACCAGGGAACTGGCAGAGCTGGTGCTGCGCCGCCACATAGGGCTTCCATGGATAATCGGGACAACAGAACGGCTGATTATCAGGGAGTTCGTGAAAGACGATGCGGTCCGCATCCCAAGGGAGGAGTACGGAATGGAGGAAAATGTGTTCCGGTCCCCGGAGCTGATGGCCCATTACATTGAAAAGCAGTATGGTTTCTACGAGTATGGCACATGGGCATTGGAGGAGAAGGAAAGCGGTGCGCTGGTGGGCATGGCAGGCGTATCCAACCCGCGGCTGCCCAAAGACCTGGAAGAAATGCTCAGGCGGTTTGAGACTGGGCTTCCCGGGGCTGGGCTTCCTGGGACTGGGCTTCCCGGGGCTGGGCTTCCCGGGACTGGGCTTCCCGGGGCTGGGCTTCCCGGGACTGCATTTTCCGGGAGTGAGGATCCCGGACCGGACAGGGCGGGGCAGAAGCAATGCCTGCCCTGGCTGGAACTGGGGTATCATATTTTCCGGCCCTTCCGCCGTATGGGCTATGCCGGGGAGGCCGTCGCAGCCATCAGGGACTATGCCCATGAGGTACTTGAGGTCCGGCTCTGCGCCATGATCCAGACAAAAAACCAGGCCAGCCGCGCGGTGGCGGAAGGCCTGGGGATGGAATGTATCAGCGGAACAGGTATTCAATCATCTGAAGCACCTCTTCTTTATGCTGAGAGGTGGACATCACGGACAGATAAGGCGGGTTCATGACAATCCCGGTCTGGCTGGCAAAGGAGGTTCCCTCAAGGGAAAGGGCCACGGGCTTAAGGACACCCTGTTCATCCTCTGCGCTGTAGACGGAATCCTTTACCCGGTTGTAGAGTTCAGGGGGAAGGTATTCTTCCAGGTCCTGGAATGCATTGACGGTTTCATAGTGATCCACCGCCTCCTGGTCCCCAATGAATACATCCAGGGATCTGCTGGCAACCAGGGCGGATATCTTGGCAAGGCTGGCGTATTTAAACTGTGACATGCCCTCTTCGCCAAAACGGGCTGTCAGGCCCTCATTTATCTCAATCAGGTCCTTTTTGCCAAACCCAAGGGCTTCCCTCAGGCCGGCTTCCAGGTTGGCCGTGGAACTGGCGTTTCCTGCCCGGTCATTGACAATGGCAATGGACAGCCGTGTGGTGAAGGTCTGTCGGTACAGTATGCCGCCAAGGGTCCACAGTGCCGCAACCGCCAGGATAAGGGCCAGGATATGGAATTTATAGTATTCCCAGATATACCATGCCCTGTCTTTGGGGGGCATGTTCCTTAACTTCTGTTTTTCAGTTTCTGCTTCTTTCCGTATGGACATGGGGATGGTTCCTTCCGCAATAAA
This sequence comes from Clostridium pacaense, assembly GCF_020709765.2. Classification (NCBI taxonomy): domain Bacteria; kingdom Bacillati; phylum Bacillota; class Clostridia; order Eubacteriales; family Clostridiaceae; genus Clostridium; species Clostridium pacaense. Next base: position 105,391 of record NZ_JAJFEB020000009.1, on the reverse strand, counting down.
AATGTCATTTCCTGTAGTATATCATAGAATATGGGACAGTGTATGAAAATTTTATGAAATGAATCCAGCTCTTTGCATTTTCCTGCTAATATGATAGAATAACACCAGGTTCATTAGGATTTTATCTACAGAAAGAAGAGGACATACTATGTTGCAGGGCTTTTTTAATTACGATAATCCGGTATGGCGGTTCATTGGGAAGCTGGGGGACCTGATCCTTCTTAACATCCTCTGGATTGTCTGTTCAATCCCGGTATTCACCATAGGCGCATCCACCACGGCCGTGTATTATGTGACGCTTAAATTGGTACGGGATGAGGGGGATTCCACCATCCGTTCCTTTTTCCATTCCTTCAAGGGGAATTTCAGACAGGCCACTGCAATCTGGATGATCCTTCTGGCGGCAGGCATTGTGCTGGGCATTGATTTCTGGTTCTTTGCCACGGGACAGATGGGGCTTGGGAGCGTGTTAAGCGTTGTGCTTACAGCGGTTTCCGGGGGCATGTTCTTAATCTATCTGTTCATCGCGTCTTATGCATTTCCATTGCAGGCCAGATTCTATAATCCGGTGAAAAGGACACTGCTCAATGCCTTCTTCATGTCTGCCAGGCATCTCCTGCAGACCCTCGGCATCCTTGCGGCTGACGCTGCAATCGTGGCTGCCTCATACTTCGGCCTGTTTTACCTGCCCCAGATGTCCGTGCTCCTCATGCTTTTTGGAATGCCCCTTCTGGCATTTGTTAATTCCTATATTTTCAACTCCGTCTTTAAACGCTACATACCGGAGGAGAACGAGGAACATACGGACGGGACGCCGATGCTGGGAGAAGAGGACGAGGCCATGAAGCAGGCCATCGAGAGTTTAAAAGGCAGATAATCTGTTAAAACATATATGATTCATAAACATATCCATACCCCATAAATACACCCATACTCCCACGTTTCCTTACAATATAAAAGCGCTGCCCGTAACACCTGCTATGGGCAGCGCTTTTTACATGACAGGGGCTTTTGCAAAAAAACTGCTGTATTTTTCATTTTGTACTTGAAAAAAAGCAAAAAGTATTGTATACAATATAATGTATTATAAAAACAGAGATACAAACAATATACATAAAGAGGAGCACGGGGATGATTACACATTTACGCTTAAAAGCATACGGCAAAATCAATCTGGCCCTGGATGTGCTGGGAAAGCGCCAGGATGGATACCATGAAGTGCGTATGATCATGCAGACCGTTGGGCTTCATGACCGTATTGACCTGTACAGGACCAGTGAACCAGGCATCCGGATAGAGACAAACCTGTTCTACCTGCCCACCAATGAGCAGAACCTGGCGTACAGGGCTGCAAAGCTTCTGATGGATGAATTCCACATCAGGCAGGGCGTTTCCATCCATCTGCGCAAGTTCATCCCTGTGTCAGCCGGCATGGCGGGAGGAAGCACGGATGCTGCTTCCGTGCTGTTCGGGGTGAATAAGATGTTCGGCCTTGGACTGTCTGTCGGTGAGCTGATGAAGCGGGGCGTGACCCTGGGGGCGGATATCCCCTACTGTCTCATGAGAGGGACAGCGCTTTCAGAAGGAATCGGGGAAAAGCTGTCGGAGCTGCCTCCCATGCCCCAGTGCCAGGTGCTGATTGCCAAACCAGGCATCAGCGTGTCCACCAAAACCGTTTACGAAAGCCTGGATGCCATGGATCTGGCGCCGGAAGACCACCCGGACATAGACGGCATGGTGGAAGCCATACGCCGCAGGGACCTGATGGATGTGGCCGGCAAGTTCGGCAATGTGCTGGAACTGGTGACAGGGGAGAAGTATCCCATCATTGACAGGATTGAGGGGGTAATGAAGGATTACGGCGCAATCAATGCCATGATGAGCGGCAGCGGCCCAACGGTATTCGGATTATTTACCAATCCCAAGGCTGCGCAGGACGCATATGAGGCGCTGCGTTTTGGAAAGGAATCAGAGCTTGCCAAACAGGTTTATCTGACTAATTTTTTTAATGTGGGAAGGAATTCATAACTATTATTATAGAAGGAACATGTGGAGCAGTCATACAGAAGATACGTATCAGGCTGTACAGGAAAGGGGATTCACGGAATGGAGAATAATTTTAAGGTTAACATGAATGAGTATCTGCCGCTGCGGGATGTGGTATTTAACACATTGCGCCAGGCCATACTTAAGGGGGAGCTGGCGCCGGGGGAACGCCTGATGGAAATACAGCTGGCTGAGAAGCTGGGGGTCAGCAGGACGCCCATAAGGGAAGCTATCCGCAAGCTGGAACTGGAAGGCCTGGTGCTCATGATTCCAAGGAAAGGCGCGGAGGTTGCCAAGATATCGGAAAAGAGTTTAAGGGACGTGCTGGAGGTGCGCCGTTCCCTGGAGGAGCTTGCCATTGAACTTGCCTGCCAGAGGATGTCAGAGGAGGATATGGATGAACTGGAGCGCGTGCAGGGAAATTTCAGGAATGCAATTGCCAAAGGGGAAGCCATGACCATTGCGGAAACGGATGAGCAGTACCATGATGTGATTTATCAGGGCACGGGTAATGATAAGCTGGTCCAGATGCTTAATAACCTGAGGGAGCAGATGTACCGCTACCGCCTGGAGTATATAAAGGATGAGGATAAGAGGCAGGTGCTGCTGGTGGAGCACGAACATATCTTGAAGGCACTCAGGAGCCGCAATATCGCGGATGCGAAGAATGCCACCAGGGAACATATTGACAACCAGGAAATCACGGTTTCACGCAATATCAAGGAACAGGATACCGTGGTTTCAGGACGGGGGAGGAAATGATGGCAGAAGGCACATTTAAGGAACGGTATCTTGCAGGGGAGATTCCCTTTGAGGAGATAGACCGGTATATAAGCCGCTGGAACAACAGCGACGATCCCCGCACCCTGGCCCAGTACCTGGGCCTGAATGCGGAGGAAGAGGATGTCTGGATTGATGAGAGCGATGATGCGCTCCAGGATATGCTGGACGGGCAGAAGGGATGAGGTGTCTGGTGCAGGCAGTCAGGGCAGTAACCTGGTGCAGGCAGTCAGGGGAGTAACCTGGTGCAGGCAGTCAGGGGAGTAACCTGGTGCAGGCAGTTAGGGGAGTAACCTGGTGCAGGCAGTTAGGGAGTAACCTGGTGCAGGCAGTTAGGGGAGTAACCTGGTGCAGGTAGTCAGGGGAGTAACCTGGTGCAGGCAGTTAGGGCAGTAACCTGGTGCAGGCAGCCGGTACAGGAGCCAGCTGAAGCCAGCCGGACCAGGCACTTAATGCAGCAGATCCAGCAGCCGGAAGCGGACACGGACTTCCGGCTTTTCTGTGCCCTTTTCCTTCCGAGGCAGAAGGGCGCCGTAGTCATCCTGGTCCAGAAGGCAGGAAAGTGTCTGTTTGGAGGACTCGGGGACAACGGCGTGGAGGGAATCCGTATAACAGAGGGAAGGATAGAGGACACACCACCAGTTGTGTCCTTTTCCCTGTCCGATGGTTATGCGCACCGCGTCATAGGTGCCGCAGGGGAACACCATGTCCCCATAGGCCTTTGTGGGGAAATAGTCTTTTGTGACCTCCAGGGTGACCCCATAGGGCGCGCCCTGGTCAGCAAGCCAGTCCTCGGACATGGTTTCAATACTGGTTCTGTTGTTTTCCAGCCACTCTATCAGTCCGTCCTTGCCGGTGCTGTCCGGCACCTGGCTGTGGACATAGTCCAGTACAAGGCCTTTCAGGCCAATCTTCAGTTCCTGGTCATGGGCGCTGTCGCTTTCAGCCAGGATATGGAAACGCAGTATCTCCGGCGCAATGCGGGAGGCCAGGGCTTCCTCGCCCGCTGTGCGGGATGACATGGTGATAAGGAATGCGGTGATAAAGCAAAGAGCGGAAATGCACAGACTGATTTTATGTTTCATATATGGTTCATCCTCCCGGAATCAAAGATTTTCAATAATCTGCAAGCAGATGCCAAATTAATTTCTGTTTGTAATTATTGCCACATATGATATACTATAATCATGAAGCAAACGCATTTTTTTGCGTACATAAAGGAGACTGACATGAGTAAACTAACAGTGGCGGTTATATTTGGCGGCCAGTCATCAGAGCACATCGTGTCCTGCATGTCGGCGGTCAATGTCATAGAACACATAGACAGCACACGTTACAATATCGTACTGGTTGGTATTACAGAAGAAGGCCATTGGATAAAGACGGAATCATTGGAAGATGTGAAAAGCGGTGCGTGGAGGGACGGGAAGGTATGGGCAGTCCTCCCGCCTGATGCAACTAAGAAGTGTATTTTACTAATGGATGGAGACAATGTAGAAGAGGTGAAAGTGGATATCGTGTTCCCCATCCTTCACGGGCTTTACGGCGAGGACGGCACAATCCAGGGACTTCTGGAACTGGCCAGGATCCCCTATGTGGGCTGCGGTGTCCTGGCGTCTGCTGTTTCCATGGATAAACTGTATACCAAGATCATCGTATCAGACCTGGGAATCCGCCAGGCCGAATATGAATCGGTTTACAGGGAAGAGTTAGGGGATATGGAACAGGTGGCGTCCAGGATTGAGAAGCATTTCCCTTACCCCGTGTTCATCAAGCCGTCCAACGCAGGTTCCTCCAGGGGAATCAGCAAGGCTGGGAACAGGCAGGAACTGGAGGCAGGGCTTCTGGAAGCAGCCCGCCATGACCGGAAGATCCTGGTGGAAGAAACCATTGTGGGCCGGGAGGTTGAGTGTGCGGTATTCGGCGGTGGCAGCCACGGGATTGAAGCCTCGGGCGTGGGAGAAATCCTGGCAGCCGCGGAGTTTTATGATTTTGACGCCAAGTATTTTAATGAGGAGTCCAGGACGGTCACGGACCCCGTGCTTCCGGATGGGGCAACGGAAAAGGTACGCCGGGCGGCCATGGACATATTCAGGGCAGTGGACGGATACGGTCTGGCCCGGGTGGATTTTTTTGTAAAGGATAACGGAGAAGTAGTATTCAATGAGATTAATACCATGCCTGGTTTTACAGCCATCAGCATGTACCCCATGCTGTGGGAGGCCAGGGGAATCGGGAAGGACCAGCTGGTAGGGATGTTGCTGTCCCATGGTATGGAACGCTACGCATAATGGAAAGAGGATGAACGATGACAAAAGATGTGCTGATCACAATCAGCGGTATCCAGATGATGGACGAAGAAGACTCCGATGTTGAGATGATAGTAAGAGGAGATTATTATCAGAAGAACGGAAAGCACTATATCCTCTATGAGGAAGTGATGGAGGGCTTTGAGGGCAAGGTAAAGAATGTGATTAAGATATCACAGGTCGGGATGGATATCATCAAAAAGGGCATAGCCAACACCCATATGCAGTTCGAGAAAAACAAGAAGAACCTGTCCTGCTATACCACGCCCCTGGGCGACATGGTGGTGGGCATCCAGGCCAATAAGATCAAGATTAATGAACAGCCCGATAAACTGAAGGTGGATATCGATTATTCCCTGGATATTAATTATGAGCATTTGTCAGACTGCAGCATCCGGCTGGATGTACAGTCATGCCCCCAGTCATATGCATCCATGTAAGGACTGTGACGGACAGGAATCCAACAGGGACATATAAAAAAGAAGCGGTCATGCCGCTTCTTTTTAGTTACTTATTCTTCCTGAATCTTGCGAAGAATCCCTTCTTCTTAGGAGGAGTTGGGATAGCGCCCCCGCGCACGCTCTTAATCTGGGTGATGTAAATCCCGCTGATCACAACCTTGGCCTCTGTCTTGATGGGAAGGGATTCGAATACCCGTCCGTCAGCAATCAGAGTCATGACTTTAGGACCGATTTTGGCTTTTACAACCGGTACCTTGGCCCAGCGCATGTACTTGGGCGTCTGGTCTGTCACTGCCTTTGGAAGTCCGGCCTGTGTGAGCTTCATCTTCTTCTTGTCAATCACCAGGATGGATACGGTCTGAGCTGCCGCGTCCAGGAGCTGCTGCTGTTCCACCTGACGCTTCTGAAGCTTGTTCCCCAGAAAATAGAGAACTGCCAGAACCACCACTGCAATGATTAAGATCACAAGCAGTACGTGCATAATGGTATTTGCCATAAAGGTATACCTCCAAACGTAAATATATTATCATTTGCCCCTGTTACCCTGGCAAAACGAGGGTAAAAAAACTACAACCCCTCAGGAGACATTCTATAATAGTATATCATTTTCATAAACAAATTGCAAGCAAAAAATGCTTGACACCTTGACAAGGCTGTGTTATTATGGAGTGTGCACTATTGTGGTGAGGTGGGCTTTTTGCGCCCTTTGGCCTGTGCCTCTCGCCCAATCACAGAGAACGACAGTGATATTTGTGTTTTTACGGAATGGCGTATGGTGCGTCCATACCGTATGAACGGAATGAAAATATTGCGAACCAAATTAGAAAACAGGGGTGAAACGTCAATGGAGAAAAGCAGAATACGTCCGGTACCGGCCGGGAAAAGCGTAAGAATGAGCTACTCAAGACAGAAAGAAGTTCTTGAGATGCCAAACCTGATTGAGATTCAAAAAGACTCCTACCAGTGGTTCCTCGACGAAGGACTCAGGGAAGCGTTTGATGATATCTCTCCGATAGCAGACTTTGCAGGACATTTAAGTCTGGAATTCGTTGACTTTACATTGTGTAAGGATGATATTAAATATACCATCGAAGAGTGTAAAGAACGGGATGCAACTTACGCCGCACCACTTAAGGTAAAGGTAAGACTGTACAATAAAGATAAAGATGAAATGAACGAACACGAGATATTCATGGGCGACCTGCCCCTGATGACAGATACCGGTTCCTTTGTAATTAACGGTGCTGAGCGTGTTATTGTCAGCCAGCTGGTACGTTCCCCTGGTATCTACTACGGTATTGGCCATGATAAGGTAGGTAAGGAACTGTATACCTGTACCGTCATCCCTAACCGTGGCGCATGGCTGGAGTATGAGACAGATTCCAATGACGTATTTTATGTACGTGTAGACAGGACCCGTAAGGTGCCAGTGACTGTTTTAATCCGTGCCCTGGGATTTGGTACCAACGCAGAAATCCTGGAGCTCTTCGGTGAAGAGTCCAAATTATTAGCCAGCTTTGGCAAGGACACATCCGATAATTACCAGGATGGCCTTTTGGAATTATATAAGAAGATTCGTCCCGGTGAGCCTTTATCTGTTGACAGTGCAGAAAGTCTGCTGAACAGCATGTTTTTTGACCCCAGAAGATATGACCTGGCAAAAGTAGGCCGATATAAATTCAACAAAAAGCTTTCCTTCAAGTACCGTCTGAACGGCCAGATACTTGCAGAGGATGTTGTGGATACCACCACAGGCGAGATTCTTGCAGAGGCAGGAACCAAGCTGGATAAGGAATCCGCCATGAAGATCCAGAACGCGGCTGTTCCTTTTGTGTGGGTTGACGGACCCGACAGGAAGCAGAAGGTCCTCTCCAACATGATGGTTGAGCTTTCCGCACATGTTCCATTTGACCCGGAGGAAGTGGGCGTTACCGAGTTAGTATACTACCCGGCCCTGTCTTCTATCCTGGAAGAAGCTGGCACGGATCCGGAGGCGCTGAAGGAAGCCATCCGCAGGAATATCCACGACCTGATACCAAAGCACATCACAAAGGAAGATATCCTTGCTTCCATTAACTATAATATGCACCTGGAGGGCCAGGTGGGCAATGCGGATGACATTGACCATCTGGGCAACCGCCGTATCCGTGCGGTGGGAGAACTGCTTCAGAACCAGTACCGCATCGGTCTTTCACGTATGGAGCGTGTGGTAAGGGAGCGTATGACCACCCAGGACATGGATGGCATCACCCCCCAGTCCCTGATCAATATCAAGCCCGTGACCGCGGCCGTAAAGGAGTTCTTCGGAAGTTCCCAGCTGTCCCAGTTCATGGACCAGAATAACCCGCTGGCAGAGCTGACCCATAAGCGCCGTCTGTCCGCCCTGGGACCTGGCGGTCTGTCCAGGGACCGTGCCGGATTCGAGGTACGTGACGTACACTATACACATTACGGTCGTATGTGTCCCATCGAGACGCCTGAAGGTCCTAACATCGGTCTGATCAACTCCCTGGCAACCTATGCAAGGGTGAACCAGTACGGCTTCATCGAGGCGCCTTACCGTGTGGTGGATAAGACCACGGACCCTGCCAATCCAAGGGTAACGGATGAGGTTGTATACCTGACCGCGGACGAGGAAGATAACTTCGTGGTGGCCCAGGCCAACGAGGCCCTGGATGAGGAAGGCCATTTCATCCATAATAATGTATCCGGACGTTTCCGCACAGAGACATCCGAGTTCCAGAAAAAGACCATTGACCTGATGGACGTATCCCCTAAGATGGTATTCTCCGTGGCAACGGCCATGATTCCTTTCCTGGAGAACGACGATGCCAACCGTGCCCTCATGGGTTCCAACATGCAGCGTCAGGCAGTGCCCCTTCTGACCACGGAAGCGCCTGCGGTAGGAACCGGTATTGAGTCAAAGGCAGCGGTTGACTCCGGCGTGTGTGTGGTTGCCAGGAATGCGGGCGTTGTAGAGCGTTCTGCTTCCAATGAGATCATCATCAAGAGGGATAAGGACGGCAACCGGGATGTTTACCATCTGACCAAGTTTAAGAGAAGCAACCAGAGTAACTGTTACAACCAGAAGCCAATCGTTTATAAGAACGACCATGTGGAAGCAGGCGAGGTCATTGCGGACGGTCCGTCCACTGATAACGGTGAAATCGCGCTGGGCAAGAACCCCTTAATCGGATTCATGACATGGGAAGGTTACAACTACGAGGATGCTGTCCTTCTTTCTGAGCGTCTGGTTCAGGAAGATGTATATACATCGGTCCACATCGAGGAATACGAGGCGGAAGCCCGTGACACCAAGCTGGGACCGGAAGAAATCACCCGGGATGTTCCCGGTGTGGGTGAGGATGCCCTGAAGGATCTGGACGAGCGCGGAATCATCCGCATCGGTGCAGAGGTCCGCGCAGGAGACATCCTGGTGGGTAAGGTTACTCCTAAGGGAGAGACTGAGCTGACTGCTGAAGAGAGGCTGCTGCGCGCCATCTTCGGTGAGAAGGCAAGGGAAGTGCGTGACACGTCCCTTAAGGTACCCCACGGCGCATACGGCATCATTGTGGATGCAAAGGTATTCACAAGGGAGAATGGAGACGAGCTTTCACCTGGCGTGAATGAAACCGTACGCATCTATATTGCCCAGAAACGTAAGATTTCCGTGGGCGATAAGATGGCCGGACGTCACGGCAACAAGGGTGTTGTGTCCCGTGTGCTTCCTGTTGAGGATATGCCCTTCCTGCCCAATGGCCGTCCCCTTGATATCGTGCTTAACCCTCTGGGCGTGCCGTCACGTATGAACATCGGACAGGTGCTGGAAATCCACTTAAGCCTTGCAGCCAAGGCCCTGGGCTTTAATGTATCCACCCCTATCTTTGACGGTGCAAACGAGAATGACATCATGGATACCCTGGAACTGGCTAACGATTACGTTAACCTGCCATGGGAAGAGTTTGAAGTTAAATATAAAGACCTTATTAAGCCTTCTGTTATGGATTACCTTGGCGCCCACTTAGAGCACCGGGAACTGTGGAAAGGTGTTCCAATCAGCAGGGATGGAAAAGTGCGCCTGCGCGACGGACGTACCGGGGAGTTCTTTGACGGTGCCGTTACCATCGGACACATGCACTACCTGAAACTGCACCATCTGGTTGACGATAAAATCCATGCCCGTTCAACCGGACCATACTCCCTGGTTACACAGCAGCCACTGGGCGGTAAGGCACAGTTCGGCGGACAGCGTTTCGGTGAGATGGAGGTTTGGGCACTGGAGGCATACGGCGCTTCCTATACCCTGCAGGAAATCATGACAGTTAAGTCCGATGACGTTGTAGGCCGTGTAAAGACCTATGAGGCCATCATCAAGGGCGAGAATATACCTGAGCCGGGCGTGCCTGAGTCCTTTAAGGTACTCCTTAAGGAGATGCAGTCCCTTGGCCTGGATGTACAGGTCCTGAGGGATGACGGCACCGAGGTTGAGATGGCGGAAAATATTGATTACGGCGATACTGAGCTGCGCGCCATGTTAGAGGGCGACCGCCGCTTTGGCTCTTCTGAGGAGCCCTATGCTGAGTTCGGATACCAGAAGCAGGAGTTCAAGGATAATGAACTTGTGACAGTGGAGGACGAAGTAGCAGTAGAGGACGATTTGGCCGATGATTACACCGACGATGCGGAGGACGAACTGATTTTGGACGACGCTGTTGACGGTGAAGACGAAGAATAAGAAGGGAGTTAATGCTCATGCCAGAAACTAATGAAACTTATCATCCAATGACATTTGATGCCATTAAGATTGGTCTGGCCTCCCCTGATAAGATTCTGGAGTGGTCCCATGGCGAGGTTAAGAAGCCTGAGACCATCAACTACAGGACATTAAAGCCTGAGAAGGACGGACTGTTCTGTGAGAGAATCTTCGGGCCTAGTAAGGACTGGGAGTGTCATTGCGGTAAATACAAAAAGATTCGTTATAAAGGTGTTATCTGCGACCGGTGCGGCGTGGAAGTTACAAAGGCAAGTGTCCGTAGAGAGCGCATGGGCCACATCAAGCTGGCCGCTCCCGTATCCCATATCTGGTATTTTAAGGGTATTCCCAGCCGTATGGGACTGATTCTGGACATCTCGCCCAGGACACTGGAGAAGGTGCTGTATTTCGCCTCCTACGTTGTGCTGGACGCCGGTTCAACCAGCCTGCAGTATAAGCAGGTCCTGTCCGAGAAGGAATACAGGGAAGAGGTTGAGAAGTACGGCGGCACCGGCGGTTTCCGTGTGGGAATGGGCGCTGAGGCAGTCCAGGAACTGCTCCGCTCCATCGACCTGGAGAAGGATTCCCAGGACCTGCGCAAGGCACTGGCCGATTCCACGGGACAGAAGCGTGCAAGAATCATCAAGAGATTAGAGGTAGTGGAGGCATTCCTGACCTCCGGCAACCGTCCTGAGTGGATGATCATGGATGTGATTCCTGTAATCCCGCCGGATATCCGTCCCATGGTACAGCTGGACGGCGGACGTTTCGCCACCTCTGACCTCAATGACTTATACAGAAGGATCATCAACAGGAACAACCGTCTTGCAAGACTGCTGGAACTGGGCGCTCCGGACATCATTGTCCGCAACGAGAAGCGCATGCTCCAGGAGGCAGTGGACGCCCTGATTGACAACGGCCGCCGCGGCAGGCCTGTAACAGGACCCGGCAACCGCGCCCTTAAGTCACTTTCCGATATGCTGAAAGGTAAGCAGGGACGTTTCCGTCAGAACCTGCTTGGTAAGCGTGTTGACTATTCCGGACGTTCGGTTATCGTGGTTGGACCTGAACTTAAGATTTACCAGTGCGGACTTCCCAAGGAAATGGCCATCGAGCTGTTCAAGCCCTTTGTAATGAAGGAGCTTGTATCCAACGGAACCGCCCACAATATAAAGAATGCCAAGAAGATGGTGGAGAGGCTGCAGCCCGAGGTATGGGATGTGCTGGAGGATGTCATCAAGGAGCATCCTGTCATGCTGAACCGTGCCCCTACGCTCCACAGGCTTGGTATCCAGGCATTTGAACCGATTCTGGTTGAGGGTAAGGCGATTAAGCTGCATCCTCTTGTGTGTACTGCGTTCAACGCCGACTTTGACGGCGACCAGATGGCCGTGCATCTGCCACTGTCCGTAGAGGCCCAGGCAGAGTGCCGTTTCCTCCTGTTAAGCCCTAACAACCTGTTAAAGCCTTCTGACGGCGGCCCGGTTGCGGTTCCTTCACAGGATATGGTGCTTGGTATCTACTACCTGACCCAGGAACGTCCCGGTGCAAAGGGCGAGGGCATGGTATTCAAGAACGTCAACGAGGCAATCCTGGCCTATGAGAACCAGGAGGCAACCCTGCATTCACGTGTGAAGGTAAGGGTTACAAAGACCATGGCCGATGGCACGGTGAAGACAGATATCATTGAATCCACCATCGGACGGTTCATTTTCAATGAAATCATTCCCCAGGACCTGGGATTTGTGGACAGGAGCGTTCCTGGCAATGAATTGAAGCTGGAAGTGGATTTCCATGTTGCCAAGAAGCAGTTAAAGCAGATCCTTGAGAAGGTCATCAATGTCCATGGCGCTACCCAGACAGCCGTGACACTGGACGATATCAAGGCAATCGGTTACAAGTATTCCACCAGGGCAGCCATGACCGTATCGATTTCCGATATGACCGTGCCTGCAAGCAAGCCAAAGCTGATTGAGGATGCCCAGGCAACCGTGGACCAGATTGCCAAGAACTACCGCCGCGGCCTCATCACTGAGGAGGAGCGTTACAAAGAGGTTATCGAGACATGGAAGACCACCGATGACCAGCTGACCCATGACCTGCTGACCGGCCTGGATAAGTACAACAACATCTACATGATGGCTGACTCCGGCGCCCGTGGTTCTGATAAGCAGATTAAACAGCTGGCAGGTATGCGCGGACTGATGGCGGATACCACAGGACACACCATCGAGCTTCCTATCAAGTCCAACTTCCGTGAAGGCCTGGACGTACTGGAGTACTTCATCTCCGCACACGGCGCGCGTAAAGGTCTGTCCGATACGGCCCTGCGTACGGCTGACTCCGGTTACCTGACAAGGCGTCTGGTAGACGTTTCACAGGATCTGATCATCCGTGAAGTGGACTGCTGTGAGGGCAGGGATATCCCGTTTATGGAAATCAAGGCTTTCATGGACGGCAATGAGGTCATCGAGGACCTGGAAGAGAGGATTACAGGACGTTATATTGCCGAGACCATCACTGACCCGGATACAGGCGAGGTCGTGGTTAAGGCTAACCATATGTGCACGCCTAAGCGCGCGGCAGCTGTCATGAAGGTGCTGAATAAGACGGGACGTAAGACCGTCAAGATCCGTACCGTCTTAAGCTGTAAGTCCCATATCGGCGTATGCGCCAAGTGTTACGGCGCCAACATGGCAACAGGCCAGCCCGTACAGGTAGGTGAAGCGGTCGGAATCATTGCGGCACAGTCCATCGGTGAGCCTGGAACACAGCTGACCATGCGTACGTTCCATACGGGCGGCGTGGCCGGCGGTGATATCACACAGGGTCTTCCCCGTGTAGAGGAGCTTTTCGAGGCCCGTAAGCCAAAGGGTCTTGCCATCATCACTGAGTTCGGCGGCGTGGTGCAGATCAAGGACACCAAGAAGAAGCGCGAGATTACGGTGACGGACAACGAGACAGGCAACTCCAAGACCTATCTCATCCCTTATGGTTCCAGGATTAAGGTCCTGGACGGCCAGGTACTGGAAGCCGGCGATGAGCTGACGGAAGGAAGCATCAATCCTCACGACATCTTAAAGATTAAGGGTGTGCGTGCGGTACAGGATTACATGCTTCAGGAAGTCCAGCGTGTATACCGTCTCCAGGGCGTGGAAATCAATGATAAGCATATCGAGATGATTGTCCATCAGATGCTTAAGAAAATCAAGATTGAGGAGAGCGGCGACAGCGATGTGCTGCCGGGCGTATCCATGGATGTCCTTGATTATAATGAGATGAATGAGGCGCTGATTGCAGACGGCAAGACACCGGCAGACGGAAGGCAGGTAATGCTTGGTATCACCAAGGCATCCCTGGCAACCGACTCCTTCCTGTCGGCAGCATCCTTCCAGGAGACCACCAAGGTCCTGACCGAGGCAGCCATCAACGGTAAGATTGACCATCTGATTGGCCTGAAGGAAAATGTAATCATCGGTAAGCCTATCCCGGCTGGTACGGGTATGAAGCGCTACCGCAATGTGAAGCTGGATACGGACGACATGGCTTCGGATGATATCCTGCTGTCAGAGGATGACGAGATCATCCTTTCTTCAGAGGATGACAACGAAATCAACCTGACTGAGGACAATGTTGCGGAGGAAGTCCTGGCATTGGACGATATGGCGGATATTGATGAGGACGATGTTGAAGTGACGGAAGAATAGAATCTGATATGGATATGGAAAAACCATGGGAATCCCGGGAGGGAGGACCATGGTTTTTTTGCGTCGTGGTGAAAAAGTTCTGGTAAAAACAGGATGAAATATCTGGAAGGGGAGCGGCCGGCATATAAGATATGTACACCGCTCCCACATTTTTGATACCCGGACCCTCATCAGACCATTACCAGTTCAATCCCTTTGCCGCGGATAATCTCCGCCCATTCGCCGGAAAGTCCTGTGTCGGTGATGATCATGTCAAGTACATCCATTTTTTCAAAGTATACGGTTTTCACGGTTCCGAATTTGCTGGAATCCGCCACTAATATCTTTTTGAGGGCAGACTTAAGGACGGTCTGTTTCACTGCAACCTCAAAGTCATGTGCGCACGTCATGCCTAAAGCGGTATGTACACCCGATGCAGATAAGAACAGCTTATGTGCGCGGATGGTCCCCAGGAAATTAATGTTCTCCGCTGATTCAAACATCTGGTCACTGGGATGGAAATACCCACCGGCAAAAATAATGTTCATCCTATCCCGGTTAGCCAGTTTGACCAGTATGTTCAGGTTATAGCAGGCCACAGTCAGGTCCATGCCATAGGGGATATAATCAGCAATCCGGTCCGTGGTGGATCCGTTGTCAAGGATTATGACCTCTCCTGGCTCAATCAGGCTGGCCGCATATTTTGCAATGCGGCTTTTCTGTTCGTCCATGGAACCGCTTGCCCATGACAGGCTGTAAATATTCTCAATATTTTCATAAAGGCTATGTGGCGCGTTTTTGCAAAGAACCGCTTTTCCATATGAACGTTCCACGATACCTTCTGCCTGAAGCTCATCTAAATCACGGCGAACCGTCATAAGGGATACCTCCAGACGTTCTGATAACTCACGCACGGTCATAGTGTCCTGGCTACGAAGGATGTCCACCATCTTAGAAAGCCGCTGCCTTTTTTTCTCCATAATTACCTCTTCCTGATGGGCAAATGTCTTGAACCTGCCTGTTTGCCTACGGTATATATTGTTTGCCTGCATGATGAAAACGAACAAACGAACAGGGCATCAACAAGCAGATACAATTACCCCTGTATTCATATTATACAATGTAAAAGAAATTGTCAATCCAAAAAGGGAAGAAAAATGTTTGACTTTTTAAAGTATATGTTTGTTTTGCTCAAAAAGTTTGTGTTATGGACCCTATGGGGAATGCAGGAGTGGCAGCGAAGGGGGGATTAAGAGAGGCTGGGGGTTCAGAGGAAGGGGAAGTATCAGGGCCGTCGGAATGTGTGCTGGAAGATGAGGGAATATGGGTTCATGGAAATAATTGCAGTGCATTCCGGATGATTTTCATAAGTGGACCTAATCATTTGGTATCTGATAAAGAAACGAACAAAAATAAAAAGAATGAAATAAAAATGTTTCAGTTTTGACAAACACACCATGAAATGATTGATATTATGCACAATTTTTATAATAATGGACAATAAAATGTTGACTATAAAAAAACTATGTGCTAATATTGATATAAATCAAACATAAAACGCAAAAAGTAACAAAAAGAAACTAAGAACGAACAAATATTTCGTGGGAGGAAGCTTAATGTCAAAAAAAATTGTCAACCAGGCAGATGATGTTGTAGCGGAGATGATGGAAGGGTTTATTGCTGCTTATAGCCGTTATTATGAGAGGATTGATGATGTGAACGGTGTGCTCTATAAAAAGCACAGGGAAAACCAGGTTGGGCTGGTGATTGGGGGCGGAAGCGGACATGACCCCATGTTTGCCGGTTTTGTGGGACGGGGGCTGGCTGATGCGGCTGCCTGCGGAAATGTGTTTGCCTCCCCGGACCCGGGAACCATCATGGAAGTGGGGCAGGCCGTCCATGGAGGCAAGGGTGTCCTTTTTATCTATGGTAATTATGCGGGAGATAATCTGAACTTTGATATGGCGGAAGAAATGCTTCAGGATGAAGGGATTAAAACCGCCCATGTGCGGACCTGGGATGACTGTGCATCCGCGCCCCCTGACCGTGTGGAGGACAGAAGGGGGATTGCGGGGAACGTGTTCGTCATCAAGATAGCCGGGGCTGCCTGTGATGAGGGCCTTGAATTAGAGGAGGTGGTGCGGGTTACTGAAAAAGCCAGGGCCGCGCTGCGGACCATCGGTGTCGCCACCAGCCCGGGACAGATACCCGGCTCTGAGAAGCCAACGTTCCAGCTGGCGGAGGATGAACTGGAGTATGGAATGGGCATCCACGGTGAACCGGGAATCAAGCGGGCCAAAATGTGCCCGGCCGATGAACTGACCCAGGTTATGTACCAGAACCTGGTAAAGGATATGCCTTTAGCTCCAGGCGATGAGGTCTGTGTACTGGTTAATGGTCTTGGCTCCACCACAATCATGGAGATGAGCATTGTCTACCGCAAGCTTAAGGAACTGTTGGATTCGGACGGCGTCACTGTATATGACGCGGACATTAACAATTATTGTACCTGCATGGAAATGGGAGGATTTTCAATTTCCGTCATGAAAATGGATGATGAACTGAAAAAGTATTATGATGCCCCCTGCCATAGCCCTTATTATACGAGAGAGGATAGGTGAGACAATGCTGGGAACGCTGAATGAACAGAATGTCCGGGAACTGATTACATACATAGCTGACAGGATAATTGAGAACAAGGCGTATTTAACGGAAGTGGACAGCGCCATTGGGGACGGGGACCATGGAATCGGCATGGCCCTGGGGATGCAGAAGGCAAAGGATAAGGTGGCAGCGGCATCGGATTGCGGGAATGCATACGCCTTATTTGAACTGGCCGGGAAAACCATGCTGATGAGCATGGGAGGGGCTTCCGGTGTCATATTCGGAAGTCTTTATCTGGGCGGGGCTAAGAATACAGGGCCTGCGTCTGAGCTTACGGCAAAGGACCTGTACCTGATGCTGGAAAAAAGCCTTGCTGTCATCCAGGAAAGGGGCAAGGCCCAGCTGGGGGACAAAACCATGGTGGATGCCCTGGAACCAGCAGTAAAAGCCATGGGCATGACCTGGGACCAGGGACTGCTTCCCATGCTGGAAGCCGCGGAAAAGGCTGCGGCACAGGGCGTGGAAAACACCAAACAGTATCAGGCCAAATATGGGCGGGCCAAATCCCTGATGGAGCGTTCCGTCGGGCACCAGGATGCAGGAGCCACTTCGGTCTGGATTATCCTGCGGTCCATGCGGGAGTTTGTGGAACAACAATGAATCTTGACAAAACGGAATGGAGGAAACTGACATGACAAGTTGCGTTGTCATAGGCTGTGATAATGCTGCGGTGCCTATGAAGGATATTTTAAAGCGCTCGATTGAGGAGATGGGCATTACTGTGGAGGACATGGGGGTGTCAAGCGAGTCAGACCAGCTGCCCTATGCCCTGACTGCCAAGGCTGTGTGCGATAGGATTATTGACAGCGGTTATGAGAAACGGGGGGTGCTGATATGCGGTACTGGAATCGGTATGTGCATGACAGCCAATAAATTTAAGGGAATCCGGGCAGCCGTGGGACACGATATTTTTTCCGCCCAGCGTTCCGTGCTCAGCAATAACGGCAATGTCATCTGTTTTGGGGCGCGCGTCATTGGGCCGGAGCTGGCAAAAACGATTTTAAAGGAATGGCTGCAACTGGATTATATTGACGGCCCTTCCACTCCCAAAATAAAGGTAATCACGAATTTGGAATCAGCGAATTTCCGCTGAAGAATCCTTTAGAAAGAAGATACGGCAAATGCAGAAAAAACTGTATATCGGCACGAATACGAAGATGTATAAGACCATACGCCAGACCGTTGCGTTCCTGGACGAATTGGGAAGCCTTACCCGGGATATTGACAGGAATCTGCTGGAACTGTTTGTGATTCCTTCCTATACGGCCCTGGATGCAGCGGCAAGGACCGCCCAGGCCCAGGCCATCACCCTGGGGGCACAGAACATGAGCTGGGAGGATGAAGGACAGTTTACCGGAGAGGTGTCGCCTCTTATGCTGGAGGAGACAGGGGTGCGGCTGGTCTGCATCGGACACAGTGAAAGACGGCATATTTTCGGTGAGGACGACGAGGTTGAGAACAAGAAAGTCCTGGCAGCCCTGCGTCATCATTTCACCCCTCTTCTATGCGTGGGGGAAACGGCCAGCCAGAAGGAACTGGGAATCCAGAATGAGGTTTTAAGGAGCCAACTGAAGGTGGGGCTGCATGATACGTCCCCTGAGCAGGCGCGGCATATCTGGATTGCCTACGAGCCGGTCTGGGCCATCGGGGTTGGAGGGACGCCGGCCGGAGTCATGTACGCCAGCCGGATGTATACGGTAATCCGCCAGACGCTGAGGGAGATATATGGCGGGGAGGCCGGGGACAGGATTCCCATCCTTTATGGCGGCAGCGTCAACAACATGAATGCACGGGAATTGATCCAGGCTCCGGATATTGATGGCCTTTTTATTGGCCGGAGCGCCTGGGACGCGGATAACTTCAGCAGGATTATCCATGATTTAGTGGATATTTGCTTAATAAAGTGAAAATGGAGGAAAATTTTATGAGAAGAAAGATCAGTATTGCCCTGTCACTCCTGATGATAGCCAGCACCCTGGGGGCCTGCGGCGGCAAAACAGCAGCAGCACCGGCTGCCAGCAAGAATGCAGATGCGCCAAGCGAAACCGTGGCTGATTCCGGCAAGACCCCGATTAAAATCGCATTTTCCGGTCCCATGACAGGCGACTATGCGGAATACGGCCAGAACTTCTACGCTGCCTGCGAGATAGCGGCGGATGAGATCAACAGTAACGGCGGCCTTTTGGACGGTTCTCCCGTGGAACTGCTGCAGTTTGATGACAAGAACAGCCAGGAAGAGGTAGGAGCCATTGCGGAGATGATTGCGTCCGACGACTCAATTGCGGCGGTTCTGGGACATTTTTCATCGGGCGTTGCCATGACGGCAGCCAATACATATATGGATGCAGGGATACCGCTGTTATCCGCATCCGCGTCACATCCTGATTATTCCGGCATGGGTGAGTACATTTTCCGCAATAATGTACTGATTTCACAGGAGGTTGAGACGGTCCTTCAGATCTGCCAGAACAGCGGCAGCAAACGGGTTGGTGTCCTGGTCCTGAAAAACGACTGGGGACAGGGCGCCCTGCAGGCCATGGAGACTGCCTATGAGCAGGTCAAGGGAAAAGTGGATTTCGAAATCGTGCTTCAGGAAGAGGTCATGGATGGAACCGAGGAGTTCTCAGCCAATATCACCAAGTTCATGGAACAGGACTGCGATACTATTTTCGTGCTGACCATGTACGCCACCTTCGCGCCATTTGCAAACCAGTACCGCACCCTGAATCCTGATATTAAAATGTTCTCGGTTGGTTCCGCCTACTCTACGGAGTTAATTAACCTTGGTGGAAGCGCGGTGGAAGGCGTCCGCATGTGTGCAGGATTCAACCCTGAGAATCCTGACCCGGCAGCCCAGAAGTTCGTGCAGCAGTTCAATGAGAAGACAGGACATGACCCGGACAACATGGCGGTGCAGACCTATGAGAATGTGAATATGATTGCCCAGGCCATCGAACGGGCTGGAAGCGCTGAGCGCTCAGCCATTAAGGATGCACTGTATGATACGGATTATGACGCCATTACAGGACATATCACCTTTGACGAGATTGGCGATGCACAGAAGAACCTGCTGGTATTTGAAGTGAGCGGTGGCAAGTTCGTGGAGTTAAAGGACATGGTAATCCTGCCGTGGAATGAGTTTGTTGCTTCGCTGTAAGGGAAAACGGATTGTTATTTAAATGAATTGACTGGGGGTAAGTACATGTTATTTCAGCAGCTTATTAACGGATTGTCTCTTGGCATGATTTATGCACTGATTGCCGTGGGGTATTCACTGGTATTCGGGATTTTACGTCTGGTCAATATGTCCCACGGCGCAGTATATGCCCTGGGAGCCCATGTGGCGCTGCTGTTTGTGACGCTGGAATGGGGATGGGGACCCGCGCTCATCCTGTCATGTGTCCTGACGGCCATTATAAATGTGGGCTTTGACCGTATTGTGCTGGCTCCCCTGAGGGAAAAGAACACGCCCAGCATTGCGGCGCTTATCAGTACGGTGGGTTTTTCCTATATTGTACAGAATCTTCTGATGATTGCGTTTGGAAGTGAGCGTAAACCATTTCCAAAGATATTCGATTTCGGGGTATGGAATGTGGCCGGAATCCGGCTGAATTCCACACAGGTGGTGATTGCGCTTGTATCCCTTGTGATGCTGTCTGTATTTACCCTCTTGATTTACCGGACAAGCATAGGGCTTTCCATGCGGGGGACGGAACAGAATGTGCGTGCGGCGCAGCTGGTGGGCGTCAATGTGCGCAATGTCATAACATTTACCTTTGCCCTTTCTGGGATTTCAGCGGCCCTTGCAGCGTTTTTGGTTGCAGGCTACTACAACACTGTTTATCCCACGATGGGGGTACAGATTGCGCTTAAGGCGTTTGCCGCAGCTGTTCTTGGCGGAATCGGCGTGCTCCACGGGGCAGTGGTGGGAGGACTGGTGGTGGGGGTTGCAGAGGCCCTTGCCGTCACCTACCTAGGCGGGGCCTACCGGGACGCCACCGCATTCATCATCCTGTTCCTGGTGTTGATCATCCGCCCCAACGGGGTCTTTGGTAAGAAAGTGACGGTGAAGGTGTAGAATGGATACCATGAAGAATATATTCCGCAATCTGAAAGAACTTTACTGGAAATATGACAAAACGGTCCATCTGGCGTTGGCCGTGGTGTTGGTGGCCCTCTATTTCCTCAATGTAAACCAGTATATGTACCGCGTGCTGATTATGATTGGCCTGTATGCCATGCTTGCACTGAGCCTGAATATCATACTTGGGCTGACCGGCATGCTGTCCATGGGACATGCTGCATTTTACTCCATCGGCGCCTATGCATCGGCTATCATGGGCACCCGGTACGGTATGGGCTTCTTTAGTTCCGCAGTCATTGGCGTCCTGTTCTCTGTGGTTCTTGGTATGCTGTTAGGACTGACCACCATGAGGCTTTCCGGTTCTTATCTGGCCATTACCACCATGGGCTTTGCCGAGGTTGTCAGGATGGTCCTGCTCAGCTGGGAGGATGTGACCAACGGGGCATTTGGGATTCAGCAGATCCCCCGTCCCAGGATCATGGGATATGAACTGACAACGGCGAATGGCGGCCTGTATCTGCTGGTGCTGTTTTTCCTCATCCTTTCCATTGCATTCTGCGCGGCTATTGACAATTCAAAACTGGGACGGACCCTGCGGGCAATTAAAAACGACGAGTTGGCCACCGTTCTTATGGGAGTCAGTGTGGAACGCTATAAAGTAACGGCTTTTGCCATTGCAGGGGGACTGGCCGGGCTTGCGGGCGCAACCTTTGCGGCAATGAACCGTTACATTGATCCTAACACATTTAACTTTGACACTTCGATGCTCATTGTCTGCATCTGTATTCTGGGCGGCATGGGCAGTATCAAGGGGCAGATACTTGGAGCGGTACTCTTAGTGGCATTCCCCGAAGTATTGCGGTCATTTGCATTATACCGGTTTGTGGTATACGGACTCATACTTCTCGTCATGATGCGTTTCCGCTCCCAGGGCCTCTTGGGCAACTTATCCGACCGGCCCTACCAATTTCCAAAGGGCGTAACTTTTAAACACAAATCTAGTCCAGGCGGTGACACGGTATGAGTCTTCTTGAAATGAAAAACGTGACCAAAAAGTTTAAGGGCCTTGTGGCTGTCAATGACGTTTCCCTCCATGTGGAACAGGGGGAAATCATCAGCATCATCGGACCCAATGGGGCGGGCAAAACAACACTGTTCAATATGCTGACCGGTGTCTACCAGGTGACATCAGGGGAAATCATATTCAAGGGAAAACCAATCCAGAATAACAGGCCCCAGACGATTGTGGGGGCCGGTATTGCCCGTACCTTCCAGAATATCAGGCTGTTTAAGGAAATGCGTGTCATTGAAAATGTCCTTATAGGCGGCAGTATCAATATCAGGTATTCATTTCCCGACCTGGTGTTTAAGACAGCCAGATACCGCAGGGGTGAAAGGGAAAGCACCCAGAAGGCCATGGACATACTGGAATCCATAGGTCTGGCGGATTATGCCAATGACTATGCCCAGAACCTGCCCTATGGCCTGCAGCGCCGGCTGGAGATTGCCCGTGCCATTGCCACGGACACCTCGGTACTGCTTCTGGATGAGCCGGCTGCCGGCATGAACCCACAGGAGTCCGAGGATCTGTTGGATTTCATAAAAGAACTGCGGGACCAGGGATATACCATCCTGATGATCGAGCACGATATGAACGTGGTCATGAATATCTCGGACCGCATTTATGTGCTGGATTACGGCAAGCTGATAGCTTCCGGACTGCCTAAGGAAATTGCCGCCAATCCCAGGGTCATCGAAGCCTACCTTGGTCAGGAGGAGGATGAGGATGCTTAAAATACGGAATCTGAATACTTATTACGGAGCAATCCACGCGCTGAAGGGTATTGACCTGGATGTGCCGGAGGGGAAGATTGTTACCCTGGTGGGATCCAACGGCGCGGGAAAAAGCACCACGGTCCTTTCCGCCACAGGAATCTTAAAGGTGGCGGAAGGCTCTGTTATCGAACTTAACGGTGAAAATATTGCCAATATGGGGCCTCACAAAATTGTTAAACGGGGCGTCAGCCTTTCACCGGAAGGCCGGGAGGTGTTCCCGTCCCTTACGGTGGAGGAGAACCTGCGCCTGGGCGCATTTCCCGTCAGGAACCAGAAAAAGATGATTAGCGACGGTTATGAGCGGGTCTGCCAGTTATTCCCCAGGCTGAAGGAACGTCTGAAACAGCAGGCGGGCACCCTGTCCGGCGGTGAGCAGCAGATGCTGGCAATCGGCCGCTCCCTGATGAGTAATCCAAAGCTTCTTCTGCTGGATGAGCCTTCCCTTGGCCTGGCACCCAATCTGGTGAAACTGATTTTTGACCTGATCCGCGATATCAACCATCAGGGCGTGACCATCCTGCTGATTGAGCAGAATGCCAATATGGCGCTTAAGGTGGCTGATTACGGATATGTCCTGGAAACAGGAAGGATTTCACTCCACGGACCGGCTAAGGAACTGCGCAGCAATGAAGAGGTAAGGAAGGCATATCTGGGCAATGCCCATTCCTGATTGCTATGGATACGGAATAAAATGTTTTTTGGAGAGGAGTATTTATGAAACAGATCATGATTGGCGGCATGGTGGAATCCTCGGCAGCGGCCCTGGGGTGTATGCGCATCTGCCGTGTTCCCCTGGAGGATGCGAAGAAGGTGGTGCATCAGGCCCTGGACCTGGGCATCCGCCTGTTTGACCATGCGGATGTTTACGGATTTGGGAAAAGTGAGGAGATTTTTGGGGAAATACTGGATCTGAAGACGCCTTCCGTCAGGGAGCGCATCCAAATCCAGTCAAAGTGCACCCTTATCCGCGACCAGGTACAGACCTTGTATAACGACCAGTCAAAGGAGCATATCATCAAGTCTGCGGAGCAAAGCTTAAGGCGCCTGGGAACGGATTATCTGGATCTGTTCCTGCTTCACCACCCGGATACACTGGTGGAACCGGAGGAGGTGGCAGAGGCATTTGATTATCTCCATTCCACCGGAAAGGTGCGGTGCTTCGGCGTTTCCAACCACAAGCCCATGCAGGTGGAACTGCTGAAAACCTGCGTGCGGCAGCCGCTTATCATTAACCAGCTTCAGTTTTCCGTGGCGCATCCCGATTTGGTGGACGCGTCCCAGCCCCTGCGCATGCAGCCCCATGCCCTTGCGGATACCAATGGGGATGTCCTTACCTACAGCCGCATCCATAAAATGACCATCCAGGCATGGAGCCCTTTCCAGTTCGGCTTTTACGGCGGACCTTTTATGGAAAATGAACAGTATCCTGAGCTGAACCAGGTGGCCGGGCGTCTGGCGGAGGAAAGACAGGTTTCCAAATCAGCTATTGCCATTGCCTGGATCCTGCGCCATCCTGCGAAAATCCAGCCCCTTATCGGCACCACCAATGCACAGAGGCTGAAGGATATATGCACGGGCATTGATGTGGAGCTGACCAGGGAAGAGTGGTATGAACTGTACCGGGCGCAGCTGAGGGACGAGGGCAAAAGCGATTTGTCCAGCTCTGTGTCCAAACAAAAGAAGTAGGGGCATTTTATGATACGCACAGTTATAATCGGAAGCGGGAATATTGCCCATACCAGGCATATTCCTAATATAAGGCGGTCGGGTCTGGCGGTCCTTCACGGAATCTATAACCGCAGCCTGGAACACAGCAGGAGGGATGCCGGTGAATTGGGCTGTAAAGCTTATGGGTGTCTGGATGAAATCTGGGCGGACAGCTGCGTGGACGCGGTTATCATCTGTACCCCGGCATCTACCCACTGCAGGTATACGCTGGCTGCACTGGCTGCTGGGAAACATGTCCTGTGTGAAAAGCCAATGAGTGTTACGGCCGGGGAGGCAGCGCTCATGCTGGAGGCTTCGGATATTGCAGAAGCCAAACTGATGGTTTCCCATAACCAGCGTTATTACGGACCCCACATAAAGGCCAGGGAATTACTGGATGCAGGTGTGATTGGTACAGTGCTGAATGTGCGCAGCTGCCTGGGACTGGATCTGCCCATGGATGATGCCTGTCCGGAAGATTACAATGCGGCAAGCGAGGTGCTGAGCCACCGGATTGATTTGATGCATTACCTGCTCTCATCCTCTGTGAGCGGGGTGACGGCGCGTCTGACCCGGGTTGACGCACAGGGGCGCAGCCGCTGCGTGACCAGCGGGGATGACACCGCCATGGCAATCCTCCAGTATGAAAACGGCGTGATTGCCAGTCTGACGGCCAGCCGTGTCAGTTATAACGGCAATGACCGCACCACCCGGATATTTGGCACCAAAGGCAGCATTACCTTATACGGCCAGAAGGCGCCGGTCTGCGTGGAACTGGCGGACGGCCAGACGGAATACTTCTGTCTGGCGGATGTGCCCAGCCAGAGGGAGGTGGAGAAAACCCTTGTGGATGAGGCGTTTTTTCAATGCATCCTTAATGACGGGCCGCCGCCTGTATCCGCCAGGGACGGGCTGCGGGTCATGGAGGTTGTGGACGCGGTTTACCGTTCCAACCGGGAAGGGCGCTATATCGAGATTTAGATTACAGGGAAATGTAAATCATTGGATTACCATATAAATTGAAGAAAGAAGGGCTTATGATGAATCACCGCGAACGTATTATGGCTGCTTTTAACGGGCAGCCGGTTGACCGTGTACCGTTTTCCTTTTGGTTCCATTTTGTAAAGAATGAAGACAAAGCCGATGCAATGGAGAATCCGGAAATCCTGGATGCATTATATGAGGGGCACCGGCGCTATATCAATGAAGTGCAGCCGGATTTTGTGAAGGTCATGTGCGATGGGCTGTTCAGATATCCAAGTGACGGGCTGGTCCATTTTAAGTCCGTGGAGGATTTTGCGGGGATTGAGGCCCTGGACCGGGGACATCCCTGGATCCAGGCACATGTGAAAAGCGCGCGGCGTATTTCACAGCTGCGTGATGAGACGGTTTATATCTATAATGTGTTCTCGCCTTCCATGCTGTTCCGCATACTGCACGGTGAGGAGGTGTTCATGGCTGCGTTCCGGGAAAATCCGGTGAAGATGGGGGATGCCATGAAGCGGATAAGCGAGGGCACCGTGAACCTGGTGCGCGCTTTGATGGAGGACGGCGGCATGGATGGTATTTACTACTGTGTGCAGAACCAGAATGTGGATCTTATCAGCGATGAGGAACATGAAACGTATTTCGGCGAGGCGGACCGGCAGGTGCTGGAGGCGGCCAATGCCATCAATGACTGCTCCATTTTACATGTATGCGGTTATGAGGGAAGGCACAACCATGTGGACCAGTGGACCGGATATAAGTCAAAGGCGGTTAACTGGGCTGTTAATGTGGAAGGGGTTCCTCTGTCAGAAGGTAAGAGGCTGTTTGGAAACCGATGCGTGGTAGGCGGTTTTGCCAATACGGTCCAGGGAATCCTGAATACGGGGAGTGAGGAGGAGATTAAGGCTGCTGCCAAAAAGATTGTTGAGGATGCAGGCCGGGAAGGGCTGGTGGTGGCCGCGGACTGTTCGCTGCCGTTCTCCATTGACTGGAAGCATCTTATATGGGTGCGGGAAGCCCTGGAGTCCATGGGATGATTACATTTAATATAATGAAGTTTGTGTATACAAAGGCCAGGCGCAGTTAATGCGCCTGGCCCTTTCCTATTTAAGGTGCTGGCGCATGGCCTTTATCACATCCAGCACAAAGGTATATTCCTTTTCCGACAATCCGTCCATGGATTCGTTCAGCTGTATCCCATATGCATGATCGGCGCGTTTTGAATAGCGGACCCGTTCTTCCCTTCCCACAAGGGTGTCCAGGGAGATATCGAAAGCATCAGCAATGAGAATGGCGTTTCTGATGGTGGGGCTTTTCCTGCCGCTTATGTATTCGGACATAAGGGAGGTCTGTATGCCGGTCATGCGGCACAGGTCTGCCTGCTTCATTTCTTTCTGTATCAATAACAATCTTAAATTCTCATTAAATCCCATGTTTCCTACCTCCAGGAAGATATTAGCATTTGTGTGTGCCGCAGTCAATATTTTATTGACAAACTAACTAAAGATAGTATAATTGATATATAAAACTAACAAATGATAGCAATATGGAAAGGAGGATGTAAATGAGTAAAGATGATGGAGGGGCAGTAAGAAGAAACTGGCTGGAGCGCTCCATGGGCGCGGTTGAGAAGGTGGGGAACCTGCTGCCCCATCCCTTCTGGCTGTTTGCCAGCCTGGCTCTGGTCACCGTGGTCCTCAGCGCCGTCCTGTACGGGATGGGCTGGTCTGCTTCTTATGAGAATGTGGTGGATGGGGCCATACAGGTTACGTCGGCCCAGGTCACCAACCTGATGACCTTTGATACCCTGGCCTATTACCTTACCAACTTTATCAGCATTTTCGTCAATTATTATCCGCTGGGCATGCTGATATTCATGACGGTGGCTGTTGGTTATGCTGAAAAACTGGGCCTGTTTGACGCCCTGATGCGCAAGGCGGTAATCGGCGCGCCGATTATGATAGTGTTCATTACCATTGCCTTTGTAGGCGTTAATTCCAGTATTGGCTTTGGGGCGGGTGTGGTGTTTACCATGGTCATCGCAGCGGCTGTCTTTAAGTCATTGGGACTGCATCCATGGATTGGCATCATCATGGGCTATGCGGCAGCTAACGGCGGTTACACGGCCTGTCTCATGATTGCGGCCACAGACACCACGCTGGCCGGGATATCGGCCCAGATTGTGGAGGCCAACCACATTGTGGACGCCAGCGGCGCCCTTGCGCCCACCCATGCGGCAATCAACTATTACTATGTGGCGGCAGCTACATTTATCATTACAGCGGCCTGTGTCCTGGTCACTAAGTATGTGACGGTACCCCACCTTAACCGCCAGCACCCGGAGCTGGTCCTTAAGAAGGATGCAGGTGAGCTGGAGAAGATGAGGGTGACAAAGGAGGAGGGGAGAGGGCTTAAGTATGCGGGCTGGGCGGCCTTGGCGTATCTGGCCCTGATCGTCATTGCATGTATCCCTAAGTCGTCATTCATGCGGAGCGCGGACGGAACCCTGATTCCTAATTCCCCGTTCCTGAACATGATCATCCCCCTTCTGTTCTTTTTCTTCATGACAGTGGGAACTGCTTATGGAGTGGGGGTTAAGGCAATCAGGCAGTGGAAGGATATCCCCATCCTGATGGAGAAGTGTCTGGACATGGCGGCTTCCTTCATGATTGTCTGTCTGACAGCCTGCATCTTTGTGGACCTGTTTTCCCGCAGCGGGATTGCCACGGTGCTGGCGGCCAAGGGGGCAAGCCTGTTAATCCGGCTGAATATGGGGAATGTGGGGCTGTTCATACTGATTATCCTGCTCTCCTGTTTCTGCAACCTGTTCATCACCAGCAACAGCGGCAAGTGGGTCATGCTGGCACCCTTCCTGGTGCCTATGCTGGCCATGCTGGATATCAGCCCGGCCATGACCCAGATCCTGTACCGTATCGGCGATTCCTGTTTTAACATCCTTTCGCCGGTGGAGCTGAATGTACCCATTGCCCTGGGACTGCTGGAGTCATATAAGGTGAGCCAGGAGGACAAGGTGGGCATCGGTACCCTTATTTCCATGGAAATCCCCTATGCCCTTGCATATCTGCTGGTGTTCTTCCTTCTGGTACTGGTTTTCTATTTCCTGAATCTGCCCCTTGGACCGGGGGCCGGTATTTTCCTGTGATGACAGGGGACTGATTGGTCAGGGGATTGTGCGGACAGGAATCTGCGCTGGAGGGGGAACTGTGTGGACGGGGAACTGTGTGGACGGGGAACTGTCTCAATGAGGAACCACATGGGCAGGTGTACTGTATGGAAGGCAGGCGGCATATGTGGGACGATGGTTTTGGCAGCATGCTTTAGATAAACAGAGAGGAGAAGGAATATGATATCCATGGATTTAACCAATCAGGTGGCAATGGTCACAGGCGCAGGCGGAGGTATAGGAAGGGCGCTGAGCCTGGACCTGGCGGGACTGGGAGCGGACATGGTCCTGACATGCAGGACTTCCAGGACGCAATGTGAGGAACTGGCCCGTGAGATTGAGGGCATGGGCAGGCGGGTGTGCATACTTCAGGGGGATATCTCAAGTTCACAGGACTGCGCCCGCATGGCGGAGGAGGCGCAGGCATTTTACGGAGGCCCGGTGGGAATCCTGGTGAATAACGCGGGGTATTTCTATGATGTGTCGCCGCTGATACGCATGAGCGATGAGCAGATTAACCACACAATCGATGTTAATTTAAAAGGGACCATGTACATGTCCAGGGAAATCTGCCGCCGTCTGACTGACGCGGGCCTGCCGGGCCGGGTGGTCAACATCACCTCCGGGGCTGCCCATTCCGGCAGGGTGGATTTCAGTAATTACTGCGCCAGTAAGGCCGGCATACTGGGTCTTACAAGGGCAATGGCCCTGGAACTGGCCCCAGCCCATATTAATGTGAACTCAGTGTCCGTAGGATATGTGGAGGTGGGACGCTGGGAAGGCGATGCGGGTAAGGATGCGGTCCGGGCCAATATCATCCCGCGCATCCTTCTGCGGCGGCCTGGGAGTCCCAGGGATATCTCGCGTATGGTATGTTTTCTTGTGAGCGGGTGTGGGGACTGGATTACCGGAAGCGACTTCATCATTGACGGAGGCGAATCCTGCGGCCGGGTGCCATATGAGGACGGATAAACGAAAGACGCTGTGAAGAGATGACACTGTATAGGGATGGAACTGTATAGGAATTGCATTGCATTAGGAATGACTCAATGTAGGGATGGCGCTCTATAGGAATTGCATTGCATAGGAATGGCTCAATGTAGGAAAGGCGCTGTATTGAAAGGGCATTGCGTGCAGGGAACACTGTGTAAGGGACGCCGGATAAAAAGGAGTGCGGCAGATGACAAAAAAGGAATTTGAACATGTATTCCTGGAGGAGATAAGCGCCTCCAGGCTCATGGAACATGCAGGATATATTACCAGCCAGGACAGGGAGTCAGGAAGTCCGGGAGAGAAGAGGGCGGCCGAATATTTCCGTCAGGTCATGGAGGACCTGGGGCTGGATGTGGAAATACACTATGTGGAGAATTATATCAGCCTTCCCGTATCAGCCAGCCTGACGCTGGGCAGCGGCAGGGCGCTTAAGTCCTGTATTACTCACAGTTATGGGGCATCCACGGGATGCGGCGGCCTGGAGGGGGAAGCCGTGTATGTCCGGGATGGACAGGATATTAAGGGGAAGATAGCAGTGATGGAAGGCCTTGCTTCGGCAGTTCCCTGCAAGGCCCTGGAGGACAGGGGAGCCGTGGGCATTATCTGCATCACGGGCGGGGCTTACCCGTACAACATGTCCATCAGTCCCATATGGGGACAGCCGGTCCCATCCACCCTGGACCTTCTGTCCAGGATACCGGTGGTGACAATCAATGCAGAGGATGGCAGTCAGCTGCTGGAATGCCTTGAAAAAGGGGAATCCAGGGTCAGGATAAGGGCGGAGGTTTCCACCCGGTTCAGGACCGTGCCTGTGTGTACGGCAGAACTTAAGGCGTTAAGGCCCACGGACCGGTTTGTCATGTTCGGCGGGCATGTGGATTCGTGGCACAAGGGAGGGACGGATAACGGGGGCTCCAATGCGGTGGTGCTGGAGCTGGCCCGGGTATTCAGCAGACATACGGACAGGATGAACACCAACATCCGGTTTGTCTGGTGGAGCGGCCACAGCAACGGCCGGTACAGCGGCAGCAACTGGTATGCGGACACGTACTGGGAGGACATCCACGACCATGGGGTAATGAACTTTGACATCGATACCGTTGGTACAAAAGGATCCGTGGATTTCTCCCATATCGAGTGCAACCGGCAGTGTTACGCCCTGGGACGCCAGGTGGTCAGGGAGAGGACCGGTCAGGACCCGGATTATATGCGCATCCAGCGCAATGGCGACCAGTCCTTCTGGGGCCACGGCCTTCCCACCCTGTTTGAATGCCTGTCACTGCAGCCTTCCGAAGGACAGGGCCAGGGGACGTTCATGCCGGGCCTTCCCTGGTACTGGCATACCACCCAGGATGTATTCGGACAGCTGGGGGAGGAGGAACTGCGCAGGGACGCGCAGATTTTCGCCCTGGCCATCAGCAGGGCCGTTATGTCCAACGTGTATCCCTTTGCCTATGAGGGACTGGCGGATGAGATGCTGGGGAATCTAAAACAGTATCAGAAGGAGGCTGCCGGGACCTTTGACTTAACAGGAATCATGGAAATGGTACGGCATCTGAAAGAAAAATTCCGGCTTTTGGATGAGCATATCATCCGCCTGAACCAGCTGGACGGGATGGATGAAGCCCTATGCAGGGAAGCGGAGAGGGTGAACCGGCTGTGTATGGATTTAAACAGGATACTCATTCCCGTGCATTACTGTAAAAACGGGGATTTATTCCAGGTGGACCTGGCTGTTCCCATTCCGGCCTTCCCTGAATTTGACCAGATTCCAGAGCTGGCCTCCATGGATAAGGAACAGGATGGGTTTAAGTTCCTGGAGCGTCAGCTGATCCGTGAGCGCAACCGGGTCCATTACTTTTTGAGACAGGCCCTTCTGCGGATGGAAGCAGACGGCCGGTAAACCAAATGGGAGGAAGCAGATGAAATATACACTGATAGGGGCCGGAGGGATTGGCGCTTCCATGGGGGCCTGGCTGTCCAGGGCGGGAACGGATATCCTGTATGTGGATGCGGTTTCGGAACATGTCCGTGCCATGAATGAGCGGGGCCTGACAATCCGGGATCCTGTAAACGGGGATTTCACGGTCCCGGTAAAGGCTGCGCTTATCGATGGGTTAAATGAACCTCTGGAGGCGGTGTTCCTGGCTACAAAGACGCAGCATACAAGAGCCGCCATGGAACGGATAGCCCCGCTGTTAAAGGACAACGGTTATGTGGTCAGCCTGCAGAACGGCATCAACGAATATGTGATTGCGGAATACGTGGGGGAACAAAGGGTCATAGGCGCATTTGTCAACTGGGCTGCGGATTATATTGAGCCTGGTGTCATACAGTTTGGAGGCCACAGCAATTTTGTGATTGGAGAGCTGGATGGCAAGGTGACCGGACGTCTGATGCATCTGCAGGAACTGTGCAGTTCCTTCCAACAAGTGGAGATAAGCAGTCAGATCATGCGCCAACTTTGGAGCAAGCAGGTCAATATATGCGCCATGTTTGCCACCGGCATAACCCACCTGCTGATTCCGGGCGGAATGGAGTACCAACCGGCCCAGGAAACCATTGCCTGTATCGCCCTGGAAGCCATGCAGGTACCAAAAGCCCTGAACATAGAACTGATATCCTTTGATGATTTCCGCCCGGACCTGTACCGTCAGGGCAGGTACAGGGAAGCCCTGAAGGTGACAGCGGACCACTACCGTCCCATGGTGAAGAACTATACCGGCTTATACCGGGACCTGGCGGTGCGCAGGCGCAAAAGCGAGATTGACGGTACAGTAGGGATTGTGGTTCAGATGGGTGAACGCCTGGGTCTTGACCTTCCGCTTAACAGGAGGCTGGTATCCATGGTGAAGGAGATAGAGGAAGGCAGACGTATGATCTGCACGGAGAACCTCCTGGAATTGAAAGCTGAGTATGGGAAAATATATCCGGAGGGATTGAAGCAGTTGTTGTGACATGGAAGATTCAAGGCAGAGGGGACGTGGCTTTAGAGGCTGCGCCCCCTGCTTTTTATTTTATCTACCTCAAATCTTCCTTCATTGCGCGTATGACGTCCATCACGAATGTACATTCATTTTCAGATAATCCATCCATGCATTCGTTCAGCCGGGATACATAGACACTGCTTACAGAATCTGAGTAACGGACGCGTTCCTCCCTGCCGGCCAGGGTGTCCAGGGATATGTCCAGGGCATCGGCCATCTGGATGGCATTGCCGATGGTGGGACTTTTCTTGCCATTGATATACTCGGACATAAGGGATGTCTGGATGTGGGCCAGGCGGCACAGGTCTGCCTGTTTCATGTTTTTTTCAATCAATAACCGTTTCAGGCTTTCATTAAATTCCATATTCTTACCTCCAGAACGATATTAACATTTGAGAGCAGAAGCGTCAATCTTTTATTGACAAACTATCTAAAGCGAGTATAATAAAGCTATGTAACTCACAAAAGTTAGATGATTGAGGAAGGTGGGACCACATGATTTATCCGAATATCCGTATTGAGATGGAACGGGGTGGCTATACGGTCCATCAGATGGCAGCCATCCTGGGACTTCCTTTAAGCGCGTTGGTTTATAAGCTCCATGGAAAGTGTGAATTCACCCTTTATGAGATTGAGTGCCTGGCGGATCTTTTTGACTGTTCCCTGGACTATCTGGTAGGCCACAGGAGGAAGGGGGTTAAGCAGGTCCGTTATGGGGGGATGATTACAATGGAACCATTTGTCAGACAAAAAGAACGGGGCATACCCTGAACCCATGCTGGTTCCGGATTCCCCCCTTCGTTTGGGAAATTCAAGATTTTGTTTTTTTATCGGCTGTTTTCTGCGGCTCTATTTTTTCATATAAGGAATGGATGATGCTTTTCACCAATTCCCTGTCTTTATCATTTAACAGGCTGTATTGTCTTGCCAACTGCTTGACGTCTTCTTCCACGTCCAGGGAGCTGACGGTATCCAGAAATACCGGTTCCCTGCCATCTGTCAGCCATTCCGGGTTTACATTGTATTCCCGGCAGATATCTTTCAGTGTGCGGTCAGTGATGTTCCTTAAGCCCTTTTCCATATTGGTTATGGCTCCGCCGGTCATGTTGATGGATGCGCCAAAAGCACGGGTGGTGAGCCCTAATTGTGTGCGCAGGTACTTTAATCGTTCATGGATATCCACAGTTACACCTCCATGAATGAATTATAGTGCATTTTGTTTTCAAAGTAAACACAAAACCAGGAAAACTATTGACTTTGATTTCAAAGAATGCTAATATGATTTCATTGAAAACAAAAGAAGGGAGGGGTGCTGATGGGAAGTGAAAAAAGAGAGGATGTGAGGGAAATAGCTGTCAAGCTTGGGGCGATTTATATACAGTCTCCAGCTGACTACTACTATCTGAAAGGCTGGATACACTGTCTTATGAAAAAGGAGGGGAAAGCTGATTTAAAGCACCTTTGCAAGCATCCGGCAGGGCGTCCGGCCTAAGTGTTAAGTGGGGTATTTACATTACATATCTGCAAAAACAACATGATTTAAGGAGGAGGAGTAAACATGATTCACAGAACAGACACAGGATTTAAGAGAACGGGCCTGAAAAAGAGGTTTGCCGCCATGATCCTGGCGGCGGCAGTGGCATCGTCCCTGGCAGCCTGCGGTTCCAGTCCAAGCGGGGCCAAACCATCCGATGCCGGAACCACCGCCAAATCCGGTGAGGCAGCCACGGAACCGGCAGGGGATGCGGCAAAGCAGGAGGAGACAACCGGTTCCCAGTACGCAGAGGGACAGTTCCATCTGAGGATTGCCACCGTGGTTACCGGAGACCATGCATGGGTACAGATGGGAGAGTATATGGCGGAACAGTTAAAGGAGCGTTCCGGCGGGGCCATAGAAGCCACTGTTTTCCCGGGCGGACAGCTGGGGAATGACGAGGGGACCATTGATGATATGCGCACGGGGGCGTTGGATATCGTCATTGGATCCACTCAGAACGCAGCTCCATTTGTAAGCCAGTTCCAGATCCTGTCCCTGGCATACCTGTTTCCCAACCGCGATGTATTCGAGGGACTGTTGGACCAGGATGGCCAGCTGTTCCAATATATCCAGGGCCTGTATGATTCCAACGGGCTTGGCCTGGTACTGCTGGGCTTAAGCAACGGCGGACAGAGGGACCTGCATACCAACAAGCCCATTGAGTCGGTGGCTGATCTGAAGAACATTAAGATGAGGACCACATCCTCGGCAACGGAAGCCCTGGTATGGCAGGCGCTTGGGACCATACCCACGGCCATGAGTTTTAATGACATCTATTCCGCGGTCCAGAGCAATACCGTTGCGGCATTTGAGTGCACACTGGCTGCATTTGACACCAATGCGCTGTATGAGGTTGCGAATTACCACATCAAGACAGCCCACCAGTTCACGCCTACCCATATCACCATAGGTGAAATCAGCTATAACAGGCTTCCGGAAGAGTTCCAGGACCTTCTCATGGAAGTGGGCAAGGAAGCCGCTGTGCTTGGAAGCCAGATTGCTGATGAAGCGGATGATACCCTTCTGGATTCCCTGGTAGAGGACCATGGACTGATTGTCTGTGAGCCTGACCCCGCCGAGTTTAAGGCGATTGTTGAAGAACTGTATCCTAAGATTGCTTCTGATTGTGACGGACAGGAGCTCCTGGACCTGATTAACGGCCTCATCCAGTAACAAGGGTTGAAGGTTGGTATTTTTAGTACCTATTCGCAATGGGAAAGGAAAATTTCATATGGATACTATTTCAAAGGCTATAAAAACACTGTCGGATGCCATTGAGAAAATATGCGAGGGTATCGGCATACTGTCAGTTGCCGCTTTCGTTGTTGTCATCTCCCTGCAGGTTGTCTGCCGTAATTTCCTGAAAATCTCCATGGTATGGGCCAATGATATCAGCGTGGTGTGTTTTGTGTGGGCTGTATTCCTCGGAAGCGCCATCGCTGTACGCCACCGCGCCCATTATGTGCTGGCCTTTCTGCCGGAACGTTTTGAAAAGTCAAATTGTTTTCTGGATATCGTAGGCGATATCGCCGGTATCATCTTCTTTTATGTGCTGATCCGTTATGGTTACGATTATACCATAATGGGCCTGAAACGTATGTCCACGGCCATTAATATTCCTCAGGCATATTTCTTCATGTGCATCCCCTTATCAGGGTGTTTCATGATGTGGTATACCATTCTTGACATTGTCAGCGATGTTAAGAAAATGGTTTTATTAGTGAACGGCAAAAAGGAGGTTAACAATGGATAACGGTCAACTGCTATTGATTCTGTTGGCAGGCTTTGCTGTCATGGTCATGGTCAAGATACCCATTGCCTATGCCCTGGGCCTGTCATCCCTGGTGGTGATTGTGAAGATGGGGATTCCTATGACCAGCGCCATCAACAGCATGTATAACTCCGTCAATAATTACTCACTGCTTGCAGTCCCGTTGTTCATGCTGCTGGCCCAGCTTATGGATAAAGGCGGTATCACCGACCGGCTGTTTGTTATCTGCGACGCATTCGTGGGCCATATACGGGGCGGCCTGGGCCATGTGAATGTCTTGATCAGCCTGTTGTTCGGACATCTTTCCGGTTCCGCCCAGGCTGATGCCGCAGGCATCGGCGCCATGATTATCCCGGCCATGAGGAAGTCCGGCTATGACAGTGGATTCTCCGTGGCCATCACCGCCTGCTCATCCACCCTTGGCGTCATCATCCCGCCAAGCGTGCTGCTGGTGGTGTACGGCGCCATGAGCGGGGCTTCCATCGGCGCACTTTTCATCGCTGGTTTTGTACCGGGCTTCCTGATTGCCCTTGCCCAGTGCCTGTATACATACTATATGGCAGTGAAACACAATTATCCCAAGGGTGAGAAATACACCTGGGGGCAGAGGGGCAAGGCGCTTAAGTCAGCCCTTCCGGTTATCTTCCTTCCGCTGATTATCCTGGGCGGAACCACCAGCGGTCTGTTTACAGCTACTGAATCAGCAGCAATATCCTGTTTTTATGCGCTGGTCCTGATGTTTGGCGTATACCGCACCTACAAGGTGAAGGATGTCCCGAAAATCCTGTTAAAGACAGCCATGGACTTTTCACTGAGCATGTTTGCGGTGGCGGCTGCGGGAATCACGGGCTGGCTCATCGCCTACCTGAATGCGCCCCAGATGATTGCGGATGCTATTTTAAGCGTCACCAGCTCCTATCTGGGAGTGTACATGCTTCTGGTGCTGTTCCTGCTGTTTATCGGTACCTTCCTGAGTCCGATTACGGCCATCATCATCTTTCTTCCAGTGATTAAACAGCTGGGGGCCGTGGTTAACATCAACGATATCCATCTGGGGCTGATTGTGGTACTTACATTGTCCCTGGGCATGGTTACGCCGCCCTACGGCACCTGTCTGATGATTACCTCTCAGATTGGCGAAATAACCATCCCGCAGGCATTTAAGGGCGTGGCCCCTATCATCGGTGTGACCCTGCTGATTATTTTCCTGGGCATGGTGTTCCCGGATCTGTTCCTGTTCCTGCCAAAGCTACTGGTTCCAACGGCATTTCCGGCGTAGGGCGGGCAGTGCCAGGATGAGGGTATTGAGACAGTAATTCAGACAATATGAAATGGCAGCTATTTTTATGAATGGTAAGATTACCAGTCCTTCGGCTTTTCAGCCGGAGGATTTTTTTGTATATTGCAATATTTACAAAAAAAACTCCCAAACAGGCCGGAAAAAATATAATTGCCCTAAAAAGAAAGCTATGCTATAATGTCGATTATAGCGTGACAGCATGGCTCTTTTTTGGATTTTTGGCAGCTTATCAAACCTAAAACCAAAAATTTGAAGGAGAGTTTATTATGTGGACTAAGAAGGAACGTGTATTAGCGGTACTCAATGGTGAACTGGCAGACCGTCCTCCGGTTTCGGCGTGGCGTCATTTTATCGAGAAAGAACACAGTGGAGTGGGACTTTTTGCCGAAACCATGCTGGATTGGCATAGGACATATGATTGGGATTATGTCAAGCTGCAGCCCAGGGCATCCTATTATGAGGAGGCATGGGGAGGAGAGTTTGATTTTGAAAACTATGAGGGCGTTCTGCCAAAATGCATAAAAGGACCGGTGGGAAGTGCGGAGGATTTGGATAAAATCACGGTACTGCCCGGAAATAAAGGACCCTTTGCAGAACAGATTGAGGCGGTAAAAGCAATCCAGGAAGGGGTTGCGGACGGCGCCCCTATTTTCCAGACCATGATGTGTCCCACCAGTATCCTGCAAAAGCTGTGCGCGGTAAATCCAATCGGGCGTTACCGTGCAGCCAGCCGGGATGATTTAATGGTTACGCTCATGCATGAGCAGCCGGAGCTGGTACACCGTACTTTAAAGAATATAACTGCTACCATGGCAGATTATTCCAGACAGCTGATTCATAATGGTCTGTTTGGGGTGTTTTATGGTGCAACAGGCCTTTCCCGCTCCACCTATCTGACAAAGGAAGAGTGGGAGGAGTTTGTAAAACCATATGATTTGGAGATGATGGATGCCCTGAAACCCTGCAAGATAATGGTACATGCCTGCGGGCTGGATGTGAATCCTGAATATTTTGCCCATTATCCCATCGATATCCTGCACTGGCCGGAGAGTGCAACCGGCAATCCAGCCTTAGACAGTGCACCTCGTTGGCTGGACAGAACCATCACTCCTATGGGAGGCTGTGACGAACGGCTTTTTGGGCAGCATAAGGCGGATGAGATTGGGGCCATGACCAGAAATACGTTAAAGCGTATGAAGGATATTCCATTCATGCTGGCGCCTGACTGTTCGCTGGCCCTGAATACATATGATGATGAGTTAAGGGCATTTATTATGGCGGCACACGAGAAGAATTGATGATACCAGTACGGCTTTGCTTGGGGTCTGCGGTAATCAGTGGCTGATAGCTGTGGATTTAGGGCATGGCTGTACTGGTTTCCGGCTATTCTGTTGATGTGTGCCGGGCCTGGATATGTCCGGGTGTCCGGATAACAGGACAGATAGTGAGAGAGAGGTAGTCGTAGATGTTGAATGAAGATGATATTTCATATGTTCCTAAATATGTTCAGATACAGAATTACATCCTGCAGAAGATAAAGGATGGCGTATTATCGGAGGGTGACAGGATTCCCTCTGAAGCAGAGCTGTCCAAACAGTTTGATGTCAGCCGGATTACAGTCAGCACGGCAATCAAGGAACTTGCCAATGCAAGGGTGGTGGAACGGATTCGGGGAAAAGGGACATATGTCCTGTCATCGGAGGGAAACACCGACAAGAAGTCAATGGCATTTGCCAGCGAGATTAAGATTGCCCCCTTTGAGCAGTCTGTTTACAGACCGCACAAGCTGATTGAACATGGGATTATCCCGGCAGGTCCGGCGTTATGCGAAAAACTTAATCTGGCTCAGGGGTCATATGTTTATAAAATCGTGCGCTGTGTCTGTCTGGAGGGCCAGCCGAACGAACTGGACTACAACTACCTCCCTCTTTCCGTATGCAGCAATCACACCTTTGACAGCGAGGCGCTTGAGAAGATTTTCCTGCATGAATATATCCGGAAATATTTCCATGAAAAGCCCACCCATATCAAGATATATGTGAATACACAGATTACGGAGGATATGGACATAACTTCCCTCCCGGTGGATAAAGAGGATGATCTGTTTACATGGGATAACTTTGTGTATAAGGGAAATGAAGTCCTGGCGCTGACAACCACGGTTTGTGTGGCGCAGGCGAATAAGCCGTTTATTACGTTGGAGTTTTGAGGTGGGATGATGGGGTTTTATAGGCAGGGGTGTGTGCGGGATAGTACGCAACCTCTGCCTGGTTTGTTTTCGGAGTCAGGGGCGGGAGGCGGACGGGATTGATGTTCCGGGTTCCGGGCGTAAGGGATACTAGTACAGCCTTGCGCAAATACCAGTGAATTCAGCACCCGCTATCTACGCCAGGAGCACGCCTGCAAAGCTAGTCGTAGCGCCCACTACGCCGTCGCTTTGCAGACGCACTCCTGACGCAGATATCAGGCACTGACTTCACCGCTATTTGCGCAAGGCTGTACTAGCCGGGAAAGCCGCCGGTGACAGGGCAACCCGCCAACTACCGGGAAATCTTGATGATTTCCCGTCCGTGGGCGGGCTCCGTTCGGACGCTGAACGCCCTCTCTGCGACCCTGTCCCCGCCGCCTTTCCCGGCAAGTATCCCTAACACCCTCCACAGTCACATCAATCCCGTCCGCCTCCCACCCCAGCCTCCTGGCCAGGGTTATGAAGAGGTTGCTGTCTCATCCGGCCACTGCCTCTAAAAAAACATCAACGGGAAGATGAAGGATATCGGTCTGCCTGTTATGCCCTTTTTGTGGTGAGTCTTTTTCTTTTATATATTGTTTTCAACCTTCTATAGTCTGGTATGACGTGTGTTACATTCTATTTTTTCAATATTCATAGCTATGATTTATTGTCTATCATATCCCGGTTTTTTTCATTCAAGGTCAAGACTTATTGGCTGTTGTCTGTTGTGTTCTGCCCATTCAAGGCCAATACTTATAGGCTGTTGTCTGTTGCATTCTGCCCATTCAAGGCCAAGGCTTATTGGCTGTTATCGGTTGAGTTTTGCCCATTCAAGGTCAAGACTTATTGGCTGTTATCGGTTGAGTTTTGCCTGTTCAAGGCCAAGTCATATTGGCTGTTATCGGTTGAGTTTTGCCCATTTAGGGCCAAGGTTTATTGGCTATTATATGTTGTATTGTGACGTTCAAAGTCAAGGTTTATTAACTGTTATCTGTTGTACGTTTGCCATTCAAGGTCAAGGTTTATTGACTGTTATCTGTTGTATTTTGCCACTCCTGGCCAAGATTCATGGCCTGCTAATCATTGCTTTTTGCCGCTTGTAATCAGGCTTAATTGCCTGTTTTCTATTGTTTTTTTTGCTGTTCATAATCAGAAATCATCACTTGCCATACTCAGTTTTTTGCTTTTTATACTTAGTTTTAACAGCCTGTCACATAGCAGTTTCCTGGCATTTTAGGTCAGGTAATATCGCTTGTCATACTCCTCTTTTTCACTTTTTAATAGTCGGTTATTTCGCTGCTTTCGTTTCTTATCCCTATTTTTTTGTCCGTTATATTTCATCATCCTCATCCTTTTCGACCCAGTTGTCAGCCCCTTTTTTACCTCTTTGAGATTAAATGATACAGAAATAAAGAAATATGGAGGCAGAGAGGGGGCAGGTGGGATGGACTTTGCTTGTATGTGTTTTTGGGGCTTCACTTGGCGCTCTCATCATTTTCACCAAATAAATGCTGCCTATTTGTACAAAATCACAAAAATAAAACTTACCGTTTACTTTTTAGAGGCGAATGTGTATAATAAGCACAGGTTGATAAGTTGCTAATACATATATATGATATGTCATTATGTCATATAGATAAAAAGACAATAAGCGCGCTAAATATAAAAAGGAGGATAATAAAGGGTTTTATGCTGCCGCTGGGGTTTGAGGCAGCGTGCAGTCAGGAGAAAAAGAGGCGGCGCCAACAGGGGTGGGGACCGCTGGATGTAACAGATAAGGCATTAACGAAATAAAACGAATCTGTATTAAAAGGGGGATTTTATTATGTCTTTTGAGGCAATACTGGCGTGTCTGATTTTTGCGGCTACGGTTATTCTTTTAATCAGCCAGAAGATGAATATGGTTATGCTTGGCGCTCTGATTCCTGCGGTTCTGGCAACATTTGGACTGATTAAGCCGGACAGCGCTTATATGGAATTTGGTAATACCACAGTTGTTTTTTTCATGGGGTTAGTGGTTGTAGGGGAAGCGTTTTTTAAGACCGGACTTGCGGGGTACATAGGAGGCAAAATCATAGGTCTTCTGGGGCGGACTGAAAAGGGTCTTATCCTTGGGACGGGAATCGTGGCTGGCGGGCTTTCCGCATTTTTGAATGATACGGGATCCACTGCCTGTCTGATGCCGATTGTAAGTTCCATGGCGGAAAAGGCACATGTGCAGAAGTCAAAGCTCTTGATGGCCCTTGCGTATTTCTGCTCCCTCGGCGGTACCATTACCCTGGTAGGCACCACGCCGCACATTGTCGCCAACGGTATCCTGAAGGAGAACAATCTGCGGGAACTTGGCTTCTTCGAATATACGAAGATTGGTCTTCCCCTTCTGATTGTCGGTATGCTCTACATGTGTTTCGTGGGTATAAAGCTTCTTCCTGCCAAGGACATTGAGATTAAGGGCGGGGACCGGGAGAGCAACAATGATCCTAAAAAGATGATCACGGTAGGCGTCATATTCGTGGGAGTCCTTGTGGCCATGGCAACAAACCTTGTGCCCATGCATGTGGCAGGCGTGTTCGGAGCCATCCTGGTTGTCCTGACCGGATGTATCAGCATGGAAGAGGCCGTTAAGTCATTCCCGGTATCAACCATATTCATCATTGGCGGCATTTTCCCTCTGAGCAAGGCATTGGTAAGCACAGGCGCTGCCGAGTTTCTGGTTACGAAGCTGAGCCCCATGCTGCAGGGAATGCCTCCGGTCATCCTGCTGGGCGGGATTACCTTCCTCATGCTCCTTGCAACACAGTTCTTCATGAACTCTTCGGCAACGGTCTTAATGCTTCCGATTGCCCTGATGCTTTGTGAAGCGGCAGGAATTAATCCGCTTGCAGGAGCAATGGCGGTTTCAGTTTCAGCATCCGGCGTATTTACAACCCCATTTGGAACAGGTCCAAACCTTCTGGTATGGGAAGCGGGCGGATACACGGTCCAGGACTATTTTAAGTGCGGCCTTCCGCTCTGCATCATTTTCGGCATCGTGACAACAATTCTTTGTGCAGTGTTCTATCTGTAAGGATATGTGAAGCCCGGCGCGGCAATTTGAAACAACGGGTATCCATATTGCGGATCAGACTGGATGGGGCACTAGATTAAGCGTGGATTAACAGGATTAGGAGGATGAAAGGAACATGGGAGAGATTAAGAATGTGGCATTACTGATTGATGACCCGCAGGCCAATGTCAACAGGTCGGCGATTGAGCACAGGGCATCCTGGATGGCTTTGATTTATGACGAACTGAAAAAGGACGGTATTAATCCTGAACCGGCAATCAGGAGGGCAATCTGGAAATGTGGAAAAATCCATGGTGAGAACTATAAGGCGGCCTGCGCCAACCCGGAGGACTGCAGGGATTTTGCGGATGTGTTCTTAAATGAACTGGGAAGAAAGACCTTTGAAAAGAAAATCATTGAGATGTCAGAGTCAGAGGTCCTTGTGGATTTCCATTACTGTCCGCTGTTAAGCGCATGGAAGAAGCTGGGCTTTGATGACGAAACCTGCGCATTGTTCTGCGACATTGCCATGGACGGGGACCGGGGTATCGCCGAGGGCATGGGACTGAAGCTGGATCTGACTGAAACCCTGGCTGACGGATGCCCTATATGTAAGCTTCGCTTCTATAGATAATACATCTGTAATTACTTATGTTTATGTTACTGACCGGACGGCTGGTTCCAACCGTGGTTCCGGTGGTCCGGACGGTATCATGATAAATAATATTAACACAATATGAGAGGAGATTAAAAACTATGACTAAGACAGAGAGAATTAAAGCTTTATTGGAGGGCAGGAAACTGGATACACCATCAATGAACCTTTGGAAGCATTTTCCTCCTTATGATGAAGATCCGAAGGAACTGGTCAAGAAGATCATCCAGTTCCAGGACCGTTTTCAGTGGGATTTCGTTAAAGTGACATATCAGGGACTCTTCAGCAT
The DNA here is from genome assembly GCF_020709765.2 of Clostridium pacaense. Classification (NCBI taxonomy): domain Bacteria; kingdom Bacillati; phylum Bacillota; class Clostridia; order Eubacteriales; family Clostridiaceae; genus Clostridium; species Clostridium pacaense. The sequence continues at coordinate 62,086 of NZ_JAJFEB020000009.1, read as the reverse complement.
CCAGGACTGGGGCTCCACCATCAAATGGCCGGTGCGCGATAATGTATGGCCGGAAACCTGCTCCAGCGTAGGTGTCGTGACAGACTGCAGCATCAAGCATGATGAGGACTGGACAAAGCTGAACGTGCTTCCCATGGACCAGGGTTCCATGGCGGCTACCATTGAAGCTGCAAAGGGCGTGGTTGACCACTATAAGGGAGAGGTCCCTGTTGTCATCACCATCTTTAATCCCCTGACCACGGCCGCCAAGATGAGCGGGGATAAGATGCTGGTACATATGCGCCGCAGCCCTGAGGCGTTCCACAAGGGCCTTGAGATTATCTGCCAGACAACCATCAATCTGGTGAAAGAGATGTCCAAACTGGGGGCAGACGGCATTTTCTTTGCAAGCCAGCTGGGGACTTACGACAAGATGAGCGTGGCTGAGTATGAGGAATTCGGGCGTCCATACGACCTGCGCGTATTGGAGGCGGCACAGGATATGTGGTTCAATATCATGCATATGCATGGAAATGCCCCTATGTTTGAGCTGCTTTCCCAGTATCCGGTACAGGCCCTTAACTGGCATGACCAGCTGGTGGACATTTCCCTGGCCGATGGACGCAGGATGAGCGATAAGCTGTTGATCGGCGGAGTGGAAGAGTTAAAGGTCCTGGCAGAAGCGGATGATGAGCAGTTGAAAGCGCATCTTAAGTCCTCCCTTGAGCAGGTGCCGGATGGCCGCCTTATCCTTGCGCCAGGCTGCTGCGTGCCCTTATATGTTCCGGAAGACCGTCTGGCCAGGGCGCAGGAAGCGCTGGCAGGCATCTGATTTCCAGTAAACAAGGATTGCAGGCCCCTGGCCCCTGTGGGGCAGGGTGTTCCTGCAGTCAGGATAAGAATAAGGAAAGTCCGCGATAAAGAGAATCGTGGAAAAGTAAAGGAGAACGTTCAATGAAGAGAAGTGATATCCAGTATCAGGACTGTATAAAAATCCTGGAAGAGGAACTGCTGCCCGCAATGGGCTGTACGGAGCCGATTGCGGTTGCTTACTGCGCGGCCGTGGCAAGGGAGACATTGGGGGAAGCGCCTGACCGCGTGGTGGTGGAAGCCAGCGGCAATATCATTAAGAATGTAAAGAGTGTCATCGTGCCCAACACCGGGCATCTGCGCGGTATCCCGGCCGCAGCCGCAGCCGGCATTGTTGCCGGGGATGCGGGGAAACAGCTGGAAGTGATTGCTGAAGTCAGCGAAGCACAGCAGGCGGATATCCGCACGTTCATGGAAACAGTTCCGATTCAGGTGGAGATAGCTTCGTCACCTTTGATTTTCGATATCAATGTCATTGTTTACGCAGGTGAGTCCTATGCCAAGGTCCGCATTGCCAACTACCATACCAATATTGTCCTGATTGAGAAGGATGGTGAAGTCCTTCAGTCCAGTGAGATTAAGGATGACAGCGAGTCAGACCTGACGGACCGCTCCTTCCTTTCAGTGGAACTGATATATGATTTTGCTAATACGGTGGAACTTGAGGATGTGAAAAAGGTCCTGGATGTCCAGATTGATTATAATATGGCCATTTCCGAGGAAGGCCTTAAGAGTGATTACGGCGCCAACATAGGTTCCGTTCTTTTAAAGGCCAACAAGGATGTGATGGAACATGGCGGGGAGTCCGCGCTGCGCCTGAAGGCAAGGGCCATGGCAGCTGCGGGCAGCGATGCACGCATGAACGGCTGCGAGCTGCCGGTCATCATTAATTCCGGTTCCGGCAATCAGGGGATTACCGCTTCCGTACCGGTCATCGTATACGCAAGGGCCATGGGCGTAAGCCAGGAAAAGCTGTACCGCGCCCTGGTGCTGTCCAACCTTCTGGGCATCCATCAGAAAACGCCCATCGGACGCCTGAGCGCTTACTGCGGGGCAATCAATGCAGGCGCTGCCGCTGGCTGCGGAATTGCCTACCTCAAAGGCGCTGACCTGGATGGAATCATCCATACGCTGGTCAATGCCCTGGCCATTGCTTCCGGTGTTGTGTGCGACGGAGCCAAGGCATCCTGCGCGGGCAAGATTGCCCTGGCGGTTGACAACGGAATCCTTGGATATGAGATGCATCTGGAAGGACAGCAGTTCGTGGGCGGCGACGGCATTGTCAAGAAGGGCGTGGAGAACATGATTGCCAGCGTGGGACGCCTGGGCCATGACGGCATGGCTGAGACGGACCGGGAAATCCTGAGAATCATGATTTCTGACTAAAGAGAGGAGATAGTTTATGACCAGGGAAGAACGTGTACGCGCGGCTGTGGAAGGCCGGGAACCGGACCGGGTGCCTGTCAGCGTCTGGATGCACATATCTGATAAGGACCAGGATTCCCGCTCACTGGCGGAAGCCATGGTGGAATTTAACGAGAAGTATGATTATGACTTTATTAAAATGATGCCGTTCGGGGCTTATACCATCCCTGACTGGGGCGCCAAGCTGGATATTTACTGTGATAAATACAAAGAGGTGGAGATTGCTGCCTCGGGTATCTCAAGCATTGAAGATTACAGGTACATTGAACCGCTGCCCGCCATCTATGGCACCTGGGGCAAGGTGCTCCAGCTTTCCCAGTGGATGGAGCGGCTGGTTAAGCCTGGAACACCCTATATCCAGACCATTTTCTCGCCTGCCACCACCCTTAAGAAGCTGGCGGGAAACCGTATGCTCCAGGACATGCTGGAAAACCCGGATCTGGTGCACCAGGCCCTGGACGCCATTACGCAGACAACCATTAATTTCGTCAAAGCCAACATCGAGGCAGGGGTAAGCGGCTTCTTTTTTGCCAGCCAGTGCGCCAGCTATGACCTGATGGGCGACACCATGTTTGCCGAGTTCTGCAAGCCATATGATTTACGGGTCATCAACTCCTACAAGGATGTTACCTGGTTCAACGTGCTCCATGTCCATGGCAGCAACATCCGTTTCGATGAAATGTCAAGATATCCCTGCAATGTGCTGAACTGGCATGACCGCCAGAACGGACCGTCCTTAAAAGAAGCCAGGGCGAAGTGTTCGAAGGCATTCCTGGGCGGGCTTTATGAAGGCCCGGCCATTGTGGGAAGCAGTCTGGAGTATGACAGCATCATGTCCAAGCCGGGAACCACGCCGGACATGATAAAGAAACATATACGGGAAGCCATTGACATGGTGGACGGAAAGGGCCTGTTAGTCGGCCCGGGCTGCGTGGCAGACCCGCGTTCCCCTGAGGAGAACCTGCGGGCTGTGCGGGAGGCAGTGGAATTGTAGTCGTACATAGCAGTCAGATAAGGAGTAAAAAGCCATGAGGGAATCGATTCATAAATATTTTCAGGTAGGGACCATCCAGTGGATGAGTTATCCCAGGAGGGAACCCATGGAGTCATTAAAAGCCATATGCAGGGATGATTACTTTGACGCCGTCGAGGTAAAGGGTTTTGGGGTCAACAATGAGGAAGCCAGGGCGCTTTTGGGACAGAGCCACCTGAAGGTATGCTACGGCGCCCAGCCCCGCCTGCTTGGAGGGAACCTGAACCCCAACCACATAGACGAGGAGGAGCGCAGGAAAGCGGAGGCCACCCTGATTGAAGCGGTGGATGAGGCAGAGTACCTGGGCGCCAGGGGGATAGCATTCCTGGCAGGCAAGTGGCAGCCGGAGACAAAGGAACAGGCCTATGCCCAGCTGCTCAAGACAACCCGCGCGGTCTGCGATTATGCGGGCGCCAAGGGCATGTCGGTGGAGCTGGAGGTATTTGACTTTGACATGGACAAGGCCGCGTTAATCGGCCCGGCCCCATATGCGGCCAGATTTGCCGCTGATATGCGCACCACCCACAATAATTTCGGACTTCTGGTGGATTTGAGCCATTTCCCCACCACCTATGAGACAAGCCAGTTTGTAATCCGCCTTCTCAGGCCCTATATTACCCATTTCCACTTTGGCAATGCGGTGGTCAGGAAGGGATTTGACGGGTACGGCGACCTGCATCCACGTTTCGGATATCCAAACAGCGCCAATGATACGCCGGAGCTGATTGACTATCTGAGGGTGATAAAAGAGGAAGGCTTTTTAGACGCCACCAGCCCTTACGTGCTGTCCATGGAGGTCACCCTGCGGCCTGGCGAGGATGAAGAGATTGTCCTGGCCAACACAAAGCGGGTGTTAAACCGCGCATGGGCCATGCTGGAGGATTGATGGGGCACTATTAATTATAGAAAGGATACGTCTATGAAAATTGTGGTTCTGGATGGTTATACGGAAAACCCGGGAGATTTAAGCTGGGGGGAACTGGAGAAACTGGGCCAGGTAACGGTTTATGACCGCACAAGCCTGACCGATGAGGAAGAGGCCATCGCACGCATCGGGGATGCGCAGGTTGTCATTACCAACAAGACGCCCATCACAAAGCGGGTGATTGATGCATGCCCGTCTATCAGGTACATTGCCATGCTGGCCACCGGATACAATGTGGTGGATTATGCATATGCGAAGGAAAAGGGCATTCCCCTGTCCAATGTGCCCTCCTATGGGACTGCCGCCGTGGGCCAGTTTGCAATCGCCATGCTGTTGGAAATCTGCCATCATGTGGCCCACCACAGCGATACCGTGCATGCTGGGAAATGGGAAAACTGCCAGGACTGGTGTTATTGGGATTATCCGCTGATTGAGCTGGACGGCAAGACCATGGGCATCATCGGCTTTGGCCGTATCGGGCAGCAGACAGGGAAGATTGCCAAGGCAATGGGAATGGACATTATTGCATATGACAGCTTCCAGAATGACGCGGGCAGGGCCATTGCCCGGTATGTGGATCTGGATACGCTCTTTGCACAGTCAGATGTCATTGCCCTCCACTGCCCGCTGTTCCCGGATACCCAGGGCATCATCAACAGGGAATCCATTGCCAGGATGAAGGACGGCGTGATCATCCTTAACAATTCCAGGGGACCGCTGGTGGTGGAACAGGACCTGGCGGATGCGTTGGATTCGGGCAAGGTGTATGCGGCCGGCCTGGACGTGGTGTCCACGGAGCCTATTAAGGGGGACAACCCGTTGTTAAAGGCAAAGAACTGCATCATCACGCCTCACATTTCCTGGGCGCCAAAGGAGAGCAGACAGAGGATCATGGACTGCACGGTGGAGAATGTGAAGGCATATCTTGCAGGCGCGCCCATCCATGTGGTGAACCGGTAAAATGCAAAGTGAAACCATTGATAATGAAAGTCCACGATGAAATAAACCGTGGAAGGGCAATAAAAGTCCACGATAAAAACAAACCGTGGAAGGGAAAAGAAGGAGAAAGAAATATGAAGATGACAGTTGCACAAGCTATTGTGGAGATCATGTGTAAGGAAGGCATAAAAACCGCCTTCGGCATCCCGGGAGCAGCCATCAATCCCGTGTATAAATATATGGAGCATGCGCCCATTGAACATTTCACCATGCGCCATGAGGAGGCCTGCGTCCATGCGGCCGACGGCTACCAGCGCGCAAAGCACGAGATCGCGCTGGCAATCTGCTCCGCAGGCCCCGGCGCCACCAACTTTGTCACCGGGCTTTATACGGCATTCATTGATTCCATGCCGGTGCTGTGCGTGGTGGGACAGGCCAATACCGGCCAGCTGGGCCAGGAACCATTCCAGTGCGTGGACATGCCTGACATTGTCAAGACCGTGACCAAGAAGGCGTGGTGCGTGATGAAGGCGGAGGACCTTCCGGCCATCATGAATGAAGCATTCTACCTGATGAGGGAAGGCCGTCCAGGCCCGGTACTGGTGGAGCTTCCTCTGGATGTACAGAAGGCGGAGCTGGACTTTGACATCGACAGCTATGTGCCCAGGGAGGTTCCTGTTCCTGGCCCGGACATGGACCGGATTAAGCAGGCAGTCCAGATGATAAAGGAAAGCAAGGCGCCGGTCCTCATCATGGGCGGCGGATGCCTGATAGACGGCTGCACGGACCAGGTTGTTAAGCTGGCGGAAATGCTTCAGATTCCGGTGGTTACCACCTACCAGGCCAAAGGCGGGATACCGGAGGACCATCCGTTGAACGCGGGCCATGTGGGTATCCAGGTGGGGCAGCCCATCGGCAACCGGGTTTTCCTGGATTCCGACCTGGTCATCGGCATCGGCAACCGTTTCTCAGACCGCCACACCGGGGATTTAAAGACATACTGCGAAGGCCGCCGGTTCATCCATATCAATATCGAGCCAAGCCAGATTGGGATGGTATTTGAGCCTGAACTGGGAATCGTATCCGATGCAGGGCTGGCTGTACAGGCGCTGATCACGGAAGTGGAGGCAGCGGGCCTTGGCCCTGTGAATCCGGCCAGGGCAGAGGCCATACCTGCCCTTCGGGAAGAGCTGGCGCGCAGGATGGATTATGACTGCAGCCCCATCATGCCCCACCGCGTGTTCCAGGAAGTCAATGAGGCATTTGACGATGAGACCTATTTTACGGTGGGATGCGGCATTACCCAGATTTGGAGCGGACAGCTTCAGACCATCAACAAAGCCGGAAAATATCTGCCGTCCGGCGGTGCAGGAACCCTTGGATATGAGGTGCCGGCGGCTTTTGGCGTGAAGGTGGCCCAGCCTGGGTGCCACAGCGTGACCCTGGTCGGGGACTTCGGACTGACCTTCATGGGAGAGGAGATTGCAGTTGCTTCCGCCTTTAAGAAACCAATCATCATTGTGGTGGTGAACAATGCATACCTGGGCCTGATCCGCCAGAACCAGAGCGGCTACGGTTTTGAGTATGCCGTGGATATGCCATACAACCAGGATGGTACCATTGATTATGTGAAGCTGGGAGAGGCCTATGGCTGCGTGGCCGAACGCGTATTCAGCCCGGATGGGTTGAAGGACGCGCTGGTAAGGGCCAAGGCATCCACGGAAAGCTCCGGCCGCTGCTATCTCATTGACGCTATCTGTGTGAAACTGCAGGCCTGCGACATGGGGCTTTCCATTGCAAACATCAAATCATGGGCGCCTGAGGTATAAATGTTTAAGTCAGGCAGGAAACAACGGGCCGGCCTGACGGAGGGGAGGCCCGGTATCAGCCTCCTTCTCTTCGCCCTCCCCATGATACTGGGGAATCTGTTCCAGCAGCTGTACAACATGGCTGATTCCATGATTGTGGGAAACTTTGTGGGGGAGGATGCCCTGGCCGCCGTGGGGGCCTCCTACGCCCTCACCAACGTGTTCATCATGGTGGCCATCGGCGGGGGAAACGGCGTGTCTGTACTGATTTCCCAGTATCTGGGAGCGAAACAGTATGGGAGGATGAAGACCTCTGTTTCCACATCACTGATTACCTTCCTCTGTATCAGCCTCCTGTTAGGCGGAGTGGGGTTCGGTTTCAACGGCGCAATCCTAAAAACCCTGCATACACCGGACAATATCCTGGAGCAGGCCAGGCTGTACCTGGGAATCTACTTCCTGGGACTGCCCTTCCTTTTCATGTACAACATCCTGGCCGCTGTTTTTAACGCAATGGGGGATTCCAGGACTCCTTTAGGCTTTCTTGTCTTTTCATCTCTGTTAAATGTGGCCCTGGACCTGTTTTCAGTTACCTGGCTGGGAATGGGTGTGGACGGGGTTGCAATTGCCACTGTGTTCGCCCAGGGCTTTTCTGCCCTGCTGTTATTCTGTCTTCTTATCAGAAGGCTCAAAGGTTATGGGGGACAGGAAAAGGAAGGATTTACATATTACGATATGAAAATGCTGGGAAAGGGGACCAGGATCTCGGTCCCCTCCATCCTCCAGCAATCCATTGTTTCCGTGGGAAGGCTGCTGGTCCAGTCCGTGGTAAACGGATTCGGTTCCGCTGCGCTGGCCGGCTACTCCGCGGGGGGACGCATCGAGTCCATCTGTATCGTGCCCATGAGCGCCACGGGCAATGCCATGGCTACGTTCACGGCCCAGAACATCGGGGCGGGAAAGATAGAACGGGTCAGGCAGGGCTACAGGGCCAGCTACATCATCGTGGCAGTTTTTGCACTGATCATTGCCCTGGTCCTGACGCTTTTTAAAGGACCTCTTATTGCTGCGTTCCTGGGCGGCGGGGCCGCGGGCACAGGAGCCGGCGCCGCCGGGGGAATCCTGTCAGGGGCTGCCGCCGTGCCGGGGACCGGGGCATCTGCTTCCGTCACCGCCTTTGAGACAGGCACCGGATACCTGTCCGGGGTGTGCTATTTCTTCCTGTTCGTGGGGCTGAAGACGTGTGCGGATGGCGTGCTCAGGGGTTCCGGCGACATGCTGGTATTCACTGTATCCAATCTGGTGAACCTGGGAATCCGCGTATTTGCCGCTTTCTATTTTGCCCCTGTCTGGGGAATAGCGGCTGTGTGGTATTCCGCGCCCATGGGATGGATCGCCAACTATATAATATCATTTTCAAGGTACCTTACAGGCAGATGGAAGGAGAAGAAGGTAATCTGACCACGTCCTCCTTCCTCATTGCAACAACAGTTCAGATTTAGGAGAACCCCAAATGAGAACAGACCGTATTGAAAAAATCCTCAAGGGAATGAGGGAGCATGGCATGGACCAGATGATTATCAGCGACCCCTCCACCCTTTATTACCTCACAGGCCGGTTCGCTCCTTCCGGCGGGCGCCTGTTTGCCCTCTACCTGGATACCCAGGGCGGCCTCGCCTTTTTCATGAATACCCTTCAGACTGACTACGCCCGGATGGCGGGCAGCGCTGAGATTGTCTGGTATTCAGACAGCGACGATCCAATCCGGCTTCTTGCCGGAAAAATCCGCCCCGGCGCAGTGGTGGGCGTGGACAGGAACTGGTCCTCCGGTTTTCTGCTGGGCCTGATGTCCCAGGCGGAGGCCCGCTATGTGTTAAACAGCCGGGTGATTGATTATATCCGTATGGTAAAGGACGAAGGGGAAATCCAGCTGCTGCGCCAGTCCCAGGAAGTCAATGAGAAGGTCATCGGGCAGATGTTTGAATATGTGGATCCGGACCTGACGGAGCAGAAGCATCACCGCATGCTTCATGAGGCATATTGTTCCTACGGTGCGGACGGCTATAACATCATAGGCGTGGTGGCTTACGGGAAATCCTGCGGTTACGCCCACCATAAGCCGGATGATACAAAGCCTGTCCCTGGTGACTGCATCATGATAGACGCGGGCGCGCGCCTTAATGGCTACCGCTCGGACATGACGCGCACCGTATTTTACAAGAGCGTTCCAGATAAGATGAGGAATATTTACGAGGTGGTTAAGGAGGCCCAGCTGACTGCCATGGACGCTGTGAAGCCAGGCGCAAGATTCTGCGATATTGACAGGGCCGGACGTGACGTGATTGCCAGACATGGCTTTGGCAATTATTTTACCCACCGAATAGGCCACAACATCGGCATTGACGGACATGAGTTCCCGGATGTGGGAGGCGGCAATACCATGGAGATACGGCCGGGCATGGTCTTTTCCGTGGAACCGGGCATTTACATACCTGGTCTGGGCGGCGTGCGCATAGAGGACCTGGTGGCTGTAACGGAGGACGGCTGTGACTGCCTGAACCGGATGAGCAAGGACCTGCGCGTCATCAAGGCCGATTAAGAGATAAAATCAGTATAAAATTACGAGGTGACTGAAATGAACAATACGAATACGAAAAAGAAAATGGCATTTCCGCACACACTGATCATCATACTTATCATGATTGTATTTGCGGCAGTCCTGACGTATCTCATCCCGGCGGGGCAATATGACCGTATTGAAGTAGCCGGAAGAAATGTAGTCGACCCTGCCAGCTATCATATGGTTGACGCCAACCCGGCCTCCCTGTTTGATATCTTCACCGCCATTCCGTCCGGTATGAAGGCAGTGGCCTCCATCGCGAACATGGTTCTTATCATCGGCGGCTCCTTTGCCGTCATCGAGGCCACCGGCGCTACCAAGGCAATGCTGGCAAAGGTGTTGAAGATGGGCGGACATCTGGGCGCGGCCCTGCTTCCGCTTGTGATCATCGCATTCTCCATGCTTCCTGCATTTACCGGGAATGCCGAGAGCATGCTGGCCTTTGTCCCGTTGGGCATACTGTTTGCCAGGACCCTGGGCTTTGACGCCATGGTGGGCGTATCCATCACCATTGCCGCGGGCAATGCTGGATTTGCCAGCGGACTGTTTAACACCATGACCACCGGCGTGGCCCAGACCCTTCTGGGGATTGAGATGTTTTCCGGTCTGTGGTTCCGCGCCGTGGGCTATATCCTGCTGCTGTGCTCCGTCTGTTTCTGGACCGTATGGTATGCCATGAGGGTTAAGAAGAATCCTGCAAAGAGCTGCTGCTATGATGTTGAGCTGGCGGCCCAGGCTGATGCGGGACAGGTGAATGAAATTGATTCCCAGCTGACCACCAGGAGGCTTCTTGTCCTTGTTGAGTTTGCGGCAGGTATCGGCTGTGTTATCTACGGCGCCCTGAACGGGTGGGATTTCGGTACCCAGATTGCGGCCGTGTTCCTTATCATGGCCATTGTATGCGGACTGACAGGCGGCTTTAACGGCAACCAGATATGCGACGAGTTTGTGGCCGGGGCCAGAAGGGTCCTGGTAGGCGCCCTGGTGGTGGGCTTTGCAAAGGCCATCAGCCTTGTCATGGACCAGGCGTTCATCACGGATACCATCGTGTATGCCTTCTCCAGCCTGTTAAGCGGCATGCCAAAGGTAATCGGCGCGCTGTTCATGTACATATTCCAGGTCATCATGAACTGCTTCATCATCTCCGGTTCCGGCCAGGCTGCTGCCACCATTCCGATCATGGGACCTCTGGGCGATGTGCTGGGGCTTACGCCTCAGACCGTTGTAACGGCATTCATTTTCGGTGACGGCCTCACCAACCTGCTGCTGCCCATGTCCGCTGCCACCATGGGGGCGGTTGCCATTGCGGGGATTACCTATGGACAGTATGTGAAGTACATCTGGAGGATCATTGTGACCAACCTGTGCATCGGCGGCGCCATGGTGGTGATTGCCACCATGATCCATCTGTAAGGCGGCTGTAAGGAAGCGGTATCGTAATGGATTGATAGCAGGCTTTATAGAATGCGAAAGGAGAATTGCCATAGATTACTTAGAGAGAGCCTTCCAACTGGCAGAGGAGATTACCGCAGATAGAAGATATCTGCACCAACACCCGGAAACCGGCTGTGATACTCCGGTGACCATGGAGTATATTGAACGACGGCTGAGGGAGATGGGGTATCAGGCTGCCCATGTGGGGCCTGGCCTGGTTGCCACGGTTGGCCAGGGAACCCCGGTCATCCTGCTGCGGGCCGATATGGACGCGCTTACGATGGATGAGGAAAGCGGACTGCCCTTTGCCTCCTTAAACCCTGGCAAGGCCCACTGCTGCGGGCATGACACACATACTGCCATGCTGTTAGGCGCTGCCAGGATGTTAAAGGAAAATGAGTCCGGCCTGAAAGGGACGGTGAAGCTGATGTTCCAGCCGGGAGAGGAAACCGGCAACGGCGCCCAGGCCATGGTAGAGGCCGGGGTGCTGGAAAATCCCAGGCCGGACGCGGCGGTGGCGTTCCATGTGGACGCCGCCCTGCCCCTGGGCAGGCTGAATTACAGTGTGGGTCCCACCTTCTGTTCCAATGATGTATTCACAATCCTGGTGTGCGGCAGGTCGGGACATGGGGCACGCCCTCATCAGGCAGTTGACGCCATTAACGCGTCGGCCCATATTGTCACTGGTCTGGAAACCCTGATTGCAAGGGAGACCATTCCCACTGAAACCTGCATGCTGACGGTCTGTTCCATTGAGAGCGACAGCAAGACATTTAACGTGTTCCCCAAAACCGTGACACTGACAGGCAGCATAAGGACCTACAACCCGGACCAGAGGGCCGTCCTTGTCAGCCGCCTGAAGGAGGTGGTGGAAGGAATCGCCAGGTCCTTTAACTGCACGGGCCAGGTGTCCTTTGACCACCAGCAGGAACCCCTTCTGGTGGACAGGCAGCTGGAAACCGAACTTCGGGCATACCTGGAGGAGGCCCTGGGAAATGAAGGCACGGTAGTGGAACCGCCAATCATGAAAATGGGGTCGGAGGACTTTGCCTGCGTCACCATGCGGGTTCCTTCCGCATATTTTTTCATAGGAGCGGGGCCGGACAGGGAGAACGGATATCCTTACAGCCAGCATAACCCGAAGGTGCGTTTTAATGAGGATATGCTGCCTCTGGGGGCGGCGGGGTATGCGTACTGCGCTGACAGATGGCTGGAACATAACGGTATCTGACGGATGTAAGGTGAGACATTTTTTTAAAAACATAAAAAACAGTTACAGGGATGGAATCCGGCTTACGGTATTACATCCCTGTTTTGTGTCCCGGCTTGTTTCCGGTTGGCAGAATAGTCTAAAAAATCAACATTTGTGAGTAAATATATAATATTTTCATTGACAAGCTAACTATAACGAGTATAATTGGAGGAAAAGGCTCACAAAAGTTTGCGGTTAAAGAGGAAGGAAACAGTTGAAATATACAAATGGAACGGAACGGATCCGTACAGCGGCTGCTTCTGCACGGTGGGCTGTTTAATGATCCACACCGGCCGCCTGCACGTCCTGACAAAGAATAAGGAGGTTAACATATATGATCATGGAACCCAATTATAACATCGTAGTCATCGGTATGGGGAATATCGGAAAGTATCTGATGCCGGGGTACCGCTGTCTTCTGGGAGACAAGGCAGGGAGCAATGTATTCGGGGTACGCCGCAACCCGGACAAGGTGGCTGAACTTCAAAAGCAGGTTCCCTTCCCTGTATCGGCAGGCAATACCGGCCGGCTGCTCCGGGAGAAACGGCCGGATATCATAATCGTTTCCACGCCGCCTGCGGTCATCCCTCTTGTGGCGCAGGAGGACCTTAAGCCCTATTTTGAGGAGGCGCGCAGGAAGGGCTGGAACCTGCCGGATATATATACCTTTGGTCCCACACCGGAGCCACGGATGTATCTTGATCTTCTGGGGGAGGATGTCCTGGCGGCAAAATTCCTTCCCAGCATGATCAAAGAAAAACAGGGAGTCCCGCTGCATAAGCTGGGCGCAGGTTTCCTCACCTTTGCAGGTTCCTTCCCCAGGGAACGGGAAGCCCGGGCCATTGAGTTTTCCGACATGTTCAGCCGGAGTTTCATTGTGGACCAGGACCAGAGTCTATATGGTCTTTCCAGCAAGATAACCACCTATACCATTTCCGACTGTGTCTGCGCCATTGCCGACGGCCTGGGGGACATGGGCTGCCAGGTCCCTGTAAAGGACATTGCATCCGGGTGGCGGGCAGCTTTCCGCCGGCATACCGGGCTGGAGGGACAGGGGATGTATCCCTGCGCAGAGGAGGACGTTCCTGCATATATCCGTGAGTTTGTGTGCCGCATGTCAGACGCATGGTATGACGGCATCCTGCGCTACATTCTGTCGCTGGGATGCGATGAGACCCTGGCACAGGGGTTCCACGGCGCTAATTTTGAGGCATTTTCCCTGGCTGCCCAATTGTCTGACCGTACTGGAATGGAGGAGGACATGAGGCACCGGGCCACCAAGGGAGGCGTTACGGAAAAGGGAATCAGCACCTTCCGCAGCTATTTTACCGGGCATCTGCGCCAGGCCGCCAGGGACTGGATGGAGGGGAGCCTGGATCAAAGCTTTTTTGATACGGCGGAAGGGATTGCTTACACCATCAATATGACGGTGAACCGCCATGCCTATCGGCTGGCAGCCCCAAAGTGACGCAGGAGGACGGACGGGGGCCAAACCGGGAACCGGAAATAGGGCACAGGGAACAGGTATGGGGATGAAAGCGGATATTGGAGAATAAAGGAGGGATGGAATGACACGGAACATAGTTACAAGTGATATCCTGGTCATCGGAGGTTCCGGGGCCGGGGTGATGAGTGCGGTGGCAGCTTCCAGGAAAGGGGCTGACGTGGTCCTGGTTTCAAAGGGCAGGGTTGGAAAGAACGGGAACGCCATCATGCTGGGAGGCAGCTTCGGGGTGGACGGCAGGGGGGCCAGGGATATCTGCGGCGAGTCTGAGGCCAACCAGGAGTATACGCCGGAAAGCCTGTTTGAGAAGATGGCCGCCTGCGGCTTTGGACTGGGGGACCAGGAACTTCAGAAGCGGTTTGTGCAGGACGGTCCATATGCGGTGAAGGAATTACTTCAATGGGTCAAAGAGTGCGGCAGCACCTTTGTATTTTCACCCAAGGCCTGCCGCTGGAGGGCAGGCGGGGTGGCCTTTGGAAGGGCTTTAAAGCACGGATTGGAAACCCAGGACCAGATAAGTGCCTATGAGGATATCATCATTTCCGACCTTCTGACCGGCAGCGGTAAAGTCTGCGGCGCTATTGGTTTTGACGTATTTACCGGAGAAATCATTGAGTTCCATGCCAAAGCGGTTATCCTGGCCACGGGCGGCTGGCAGCCGTATGAGTTGAAGAATACGGACAGTGACATGACAGGGGATGGCATAGGAATGGCCCTGAGGGCAGGCGCCAGGGTCAGGGACATGGAGTTTGTGCTGGCCATTCCCACCATACAGGAACCCCTTTATGCAAAAGGTTCCATCCTGCCGTTCCAGATGACCATGCCCAATCTATTTCCGCTGCGGCATAAGGCCACAGACCTGGACGGCAGAGAACTGATATATCCCAATGACCAGAGATTCAGGACCAATGCCTCCAACAGTAAGGTCAAGAAGCTTCTCTACTGCGCCTTTTACGCCCCGGGGATGTACGAAAAATGGGATACATATGGAAACCGTTTCTACATGGATTATTCCGCTTATACAGATGAAGAAATCCGGGACGGCTTTAAGATATTTTATGAAAATCAGCACTGGTGGCACGGAAAGGACAAATACCACCACATCGACCTTCAGAGACTGGCCCGGGACATGATTGCCAACGGGAAACGGCTGATGTGCGGCTTTGGCAATGAGTACACCATGGGCGGAATCATCATCAACAAAGACTTTGAGACTGATATCCCAGGTCTTTATGCGGCCGGGGAAGTCACAGGAGGCCTGTTCGGGGCCTTCCGAAGCGGCGACGGTCTTACGGAAATGCTGGCCAACGGCCTGGCGGCCGGGGAAAACGCGGCAGTTTACGCCCGGGCGGCTTCCGTCGCACAGCCTGAAAACGTGGAAGCGGCTGTGGATTTACTGACAGCGCCCCGGAAACGGTCCGAGGGCATCAGCCCTGTTGAAGCCTGGAAAAAGCTGGAACAGGTCAGTGAGGAAGGCTTTGGGTTTGTCCGTGACGGCAGACGCCTGCAGAAAGCTTATGATGAGATGACAAAACTGCGTTCCTCCCTGGATTATATGGCGGCTCCCGGACCTGGGCAGTACAACCTGGAATGGATGAATTCGGTAATGCTCCGTAATCTGGCGCTGTGCACTGAGATTGGGATTTACTGCGCGTTGAACCGCAGGGAGAGCCGTGGATGCCACCTGAGGATGGACGAACCTCAGGTAAACAATAAGGAATATCTGTTCAGCTGGACCGCTGGATTAAAGGACGGAAAGCCTGTCTATGAAAAGGAAATCCCTGTACCGGCCTATCTGCCGCTGGACACGGATGATTATACGAACGTGCAGGAATACATAGCTAAGGCCATATTGAAAGGAGGGACGTGATGAAAGTGGAAATTGAGGAAAGCGCAGGCCTTGCTGTTTATGATGTTCCGGTTGTGCAGGGGATGAAGGTGATGGATGTATTGGATTATATCCATGCCAATCTGAACCATGAACTGGCATATTACAGGCATTCATCCTGCTGTCAGGCAATCTGCGGGCGCTGCGCCTGTAAGCTGGATGGCAGGGCCATCCTCCCGTGTGCAAAGGAGGTGGATGCCGCCGCCGGAACAATGCATCTGAGTCCCGCAGATGGGACAATCATACGTGATCTGGTCGTAATCCGCTGAAAATCCATGATGTCTCTTATATATTATGGTGTATTATAGGTCTGCTTAAATGAAAGGAATAGGTATAAGGAATGAAAATAAGAAAATGTCTTTCTCTGATCCTGATATCGGCTATGGCCATATCCCTGTCTGCCTGCGGCGGCAGCAGTAAAAACAACGGCAGCCCTGCCGGCGACAAGGCTGATACTCAAAGTACGGCTGCCGGGAACAGCGGCGGGGCGGACGGCGGATCCTCCGGTCAGGCAGTTACGCTTGACCTTGTTACCGGAAGCACAGGTACCTCCTGGTATTCCTACGGCGCCACATTTGCAGAGGTCCTTCCCAGGGGACTGCCTTCCGGTTCCATGATTAATGCGGCTGCGGAAGGCGGCGCCACTTCCAATCCCATTCAGGTTTCCAATGGTACCTACCAGCTGGGAATCGGATACAATCTGTCTGACAAATGGGCCTTTGGCGGGGAAAGCCTGTATACGGAACCCTATGATAACCTCCGCGGCATAGCCGGATATTTAGACACATTTTATTATATTGCAGTGGTGCGCACCGATGCCGGATGGACCGATCTGGCTGATGTTGCCGCCAATCATATTCCCATCAACATCAGTGTGCTTCCCGCGGGCAACATGGGCAATATCGTGGCTTCCATGATATTTGAATATTACGGTATGACCTTTGACGATATCATTGCCTGGGGCGGAAAGGTCGAGTACGCGGACTGGAGCACCAGTGTGGAGAATATAAAGGATGGCCGCACGGACTTCATCTGCCACAATATTACCCAGGGACACGCCGCCGTGACGGAACTGGCATCCACGGTTGACATGACCTTCATCCAATTTCCTCAGGACATGATTGACACCTTTGTGGGTGAGAAGGGATTCAGCCCCGAAACCCTGCCGGCCAATTGCTTTAAGGGCCAGGACACGGACATCCGCACATTCGGCGTCACGTCCACCCTGTTCTGTTCCACGGAACTGCCCGACGATGTGGCTTACGGCATTGCCAGGGCTTTGTGTGAAAATGTGGAGGATATCAGGGCCGGGCATACTGCCCTTCAGCGGTTTACAGCCGAAAGCGCCTGTGACCCCGGGGGGATGGGAA
This sequence comes from Clostridium pacaense, assembly GCF_020709765.2. Classification (NCBI taxonomy): domain Bacteria; kingdom Bacillati; phylum Bacillota; class Clostridia; order Eubacteriales; family Clostridiaceae; genus Clostridium; species Clostridium pacaense. The sequence goes on along the minus strand of NZ_JAJFEB020000009.1, from coordinate 45,039 downwards.
TCCCACTCCATCCGGGAGCTGAACAATACTACAAAGAAGCCGGGCTGCTGGAATGACGGATCTTCCTGTCCACCTATAAGAAAGGATATAGACCTGACATATGAAGAAAAATAAATACATAGAAGCCTTCTGTAACCCGGGAGCAGTTTGGGCATTGGTTTGGGTCATGTTCCAGCTTTGGGTTGTGGTCAGAGGCTCTTACAGCGCCCTCATCATGCGTTCTGTCCATGTCTGTTTTGCAATGGGGCTGGTATTCCTCACCTTTCCTGCCTTAAAAAGGCATAAGGTCCCCAAAGGGGAGAAATACATCCCCCGGTGGTATGAATACATATTTTTTATCATAACCATTTTCTGCGGCATCTATATCGTGATGAACTGCGCAAGATATGATACCAGGATGGCTTACGTGGACCCCCTTACCGCCATGGACCATGCGGTAGCCATAGCCATGCTGTTGCTGCTGCTTGAATGCAGCCGCCGTGCCGTAAATATGGCACTGACCGTAATTGTGCTGATATTTATTGCTTATGGCTTTTTCGGGGAAATGATGCCTGGCCTGCTGGCCCACTCCAATATGCCGCTGGCAAAGTTCATTGAGGTCCAGATATATTCAACCACAGGTGTTTTGGGGTCGCCTGTGAGCACTGCCTGCGGTACCGTGTTCTATTTTCTTTTATTCGGGGCGTTCCTGACAGCAACGCCTGCAGGCAGGCTGTTTGTTAATATTTCAACCCTCCTTACCCGCAGGGCCAACGGCGGCGCAGGTAAGGCAACCATTGTGGCTTCTGCTTTCTTTGGGATGATTTCCGGCAGCGCCCCGGGCAATGTGGCGTCCATCGGGACGATTATGTACAGGCCCATGAAACAGCAGGGCTTTGAGAACCGGTTCATAGGAAGCATCCTGGCCATTGGCGGAACAGCGGGCCAGCTGATTCCTCCCGTGATGGGGGCTGCTGCTTTCATCATGGTTGATATGACGGGAATCAGTTATTCCTCCATTATGCTGGCTGCCGTAATCCCTTCTTTTATCTTTTTGGTAGCCCTATATTTCCTGGTTGACATGTACGCCAGGAAATATAAACTGCCTAAGCCACAGATTGATGCGGCAGAATGCCGGAGGGAAATCGGGAAGAACATTTACCTTCTTCTCAGTGTGGCAGTCCTTGTGGCACTCATTATCCGGGGCGGTTCCATGATGCGCTGCTGTACCTATGCCACCATTGTGCTTGTGGCCTTGTGCATGATCCGCAGGGATACACGGCTCAGTCTGTTTGATTCGGTCAGGGCGCTGGTTTCCACCGGGAAACAGGCCATTGTTGTCACGCTGCCCTGTGCCCTGGCAGGTATTATTGTCGGTCAGATTACCGCCACCGGCCTTGGCATCCGCTTTTCCAGCATGATAAATGCCCTGGCCAGCAGCAATCTGCTGTTTGCCCTCATGGCCACTATGCTGATGGCCCTGATTTTAGGCATGGGCATGCCGACCAGCGCGGCCTATATCATGTCCGCCACCCTGCTGTGTCCAAGCATCATCAAGCTGGGCGTGCCTACGCTGGCAGCGCACTTTTTTGTTTTTTATTTTGCCAACCTGTCCATGATTACGCCGCCTGTGGCCCTGTCCTCTTTTACTGCGGCCGGTATTGTGAATGACAATATGTGGAAGCTTGGGCTTTCGGCATTTAAATATAGCTTCATTATTTTCATTATCCCCTACACCTTTGTATATAGTCCGGCCATGTTGGGAATCGGGGCGGTCACGGAGCTTTTACAGGCCAGCCTTACCTGTCTGGTCAGCGCTTACGGGTTGGGTATGGGGTTAATCGGGGTTGGGATTGCACCCATGAAGCAGATGGAACGGATTGCGGCTGTGGCGGCTTCCTTATTATTAATCATACCCGAAACCATCACGGACATAGGCGGAATCCTGTTAATGGCGGCTGTCCTGGCAATTCAGATACGGAACAGGAAAAAAGAAAACTCACAAAGGAGGAAAACAGTATGAAATTTTTTATCGACACCGCAAACCTGGAAGAGATTGAGGAAATGTCTGCCTACGGGATCGTGGACGGGGTTACCACCAATCCCTCCATCATTGCAAGGGAGGGGAAGGACTTAAAGGAAACCCTGATCCGGATCTGCAACATGGTGGACGGCCCGATCAGCGGGGAAGTGCTGGCGCTGGATGCGGAAACCATGATTAAAGAGGGCCTGGAGATTGCGGGCTGGCACCGTAACATGGTGGTAAAAATCCCCATGACGCCGGAGGGAATCAAGGCAGTGAGGGCTTTGTCGGCAAAGGGAATCAGGACCAATGTGACAACGGTCTATGACTCTGCCCAGGCCCTGGTTGCAGCCAAGGCAGGCGCCACCTATGTAAGTCCCTTTGTAGGCAGGTCCGATGATGTGTTGATGGACGGACTGGGGATGCTGGCTGAGATATCCCTGATTTACCGCATCCATAATATAAAGACGGAAATCATAGCGGCCAGCATGCGTACCCCGGCCTATGTCGTGGGGGCTGCCAAGGCAGGGGCTGATATTGCCACCATTCCCTATGAGTGCATGAAGAAACTGTTCTGGCATCCAATGACGGACGTGAGTCTGGACGGCTTTATGAGCGACTGGAAAAAGGCAATGGGCGACAAGAAAATCCTATAATGAAAGAAAGGGAAAAATCATGGGCAATATAGGGGAATTGCAGACAAAAGCAAAAGAAATCAGGAAACTGGTCATCCGTTCCATTGGACAGGCCCGCTCCGGACACCCTGGCGGCTCCCTGTCCTGTGCGGACCTGATTGCGGCTTTGTATTTTGATATCATGGACATCGACCCGGGGAATCCCCGGTGGGAGGACAGGGACCGTTTTGTGCTTTCCAAGGGACATGCGTGCCCTGCGCTGTACGCGGCATTGGCGTTAAAGGGATATTTCCCGGTGGAGGAACTGGATCATCTGCGGGAACTGGGTTCCATGCTCCAGGGCCATCCTTATTCCGGCAAGACGCCGGGGGTGGATGTCTCCACCGGATCCCTGGGCCAGGGACTGTCCATTGCCAACGGCATTGCCCTGGGCGGCAGGCTGGACCATAAGGACTACTATGTGTACTGCCTGCTGGGGGATGGGGAGATTGAAGAGGGCCAGGTCTGGGAAGCAGCCATGACAGGCGCGCACTACGGACTGGACCATGTAATCGGATTCGTGGATTACAACCACCTCCAGATTGACGGCACCATTGAGGAAGTCATCGGCAATGGCAGGATTGAGGAGAAGTTCCAGGCATTTGGCTGGCGTACCATGACCATTGACGGCCATGATATGGAAGAAATCCTGAACGCTGTTGCAAAAGCCAAAAAGACACAGGGCCTGCCCACCTGCATCATCATGAACACGGTAAAGGGCAAGGGCGTCTCATTCATGGAGAACCAGGCCGGATGGCATGGGACAGCCCCAACCAAAGAACAGGTGGAGCTGGCGCTGAAAGAATTGGAGGGGAATTGACCATGGGAGAATTGATAGCAACAAGGGATGCCTTTGGCAGCGCATTGATTGCCTGCGGCGGGGAGAACAAGGATATTGTCGTGCTGGATGCGGACCTGGCCAAGGCGACCATGAGCGTAAGGTTTAAGGAAGCATATCCGGAGCGCTTTTTTGATGTGGGAATTGCAGAGGGGGATTTGATTGATACGGCCGCGGGACTGTCCATGACAGGCAGGATTCCCTTTGCATGCACATTTGCCGTATTTGCAGCGGGGCGCGCCTTTGAACAGATACGCAACTCAGTGGCCTACCCCAGGCTGAACGTGAAGATCTGCGGCAGCCACGGCGGGGTACAGGTGGGCAAGGACGGCGCCACCCATCAGGCCATAGAGGACCTTGCCATCATGTCGGCCATTCCCAACATGGTGGTGCTCAACCCAGGGGATGCGGTTGAGATGGAAGCTGCCGTGAAGGCCATGGTGGAATACGACGGGCCGGTCTATGTGCGCCTTGGCAGGAATCCGGTTCCTGTTGTATTTGACAGGGAAACCTACCGGTTTGAAATCGGCAGGGGAACCGTTGTGCGGGAAGGCGGGGACGTGACCCTCATAGCCACGGGCTGCCTGCTGGACGTGGCGGTGAAGGCGGCGGATATCCTTTTACAGGAAGGTATTTCCGCTGAAATCATCAACATTGCCACCATCAAGCCCCTGGACAGGGAAATCATCACAAAGTCCGTCCAAAAGACAGGAAAGGCGGTTGTGATGGAGGAAGGAATCATTGTGGGCGGCCTTGGCTCCGCCGTGGCGGCAGCCCTCTCTGAAACCTGCCCGGTGCCGATGGCCTTCATCGGTATGGACGATACCTTTGGCCAGTCCGGGGACGCGGCGGACCTGATGAAGTATTATCATATGACTGCCGGGGATACGGTAATGAAAGTGAAGGGGTTATTATGATCCTGCCAGACGGCCGGGGAAAGGAGGCATATGCCCGATGAATGGAAAGAAATACTCCTGGATATGGCCCTACCTGCTCATTGCGCCTGCGCTGATTGTGGTAATCTGTGTGGTATTCATTCCCGTGATTGAGGCTGTAATCACCAGCCTTAAATACCATGACCTGCGTTATCCAAACAGGACGGCATGGGTGGGGCTTCAGAATTATTCCGACCTGCTGACAGCGGATTCCCAGTTCTGGCCTTCTTTATACAGGACAATCCTGTGGGTTGTATTTGGCGTGGGGTTCCAGTTCCTTCTGGGGTTCGTGCTGGCCCTGGTACTGAACACCAGGTTCCGGTTCCGCGGCATTGTCCGCGCGGCGGCCATGGTACCCTGGGTCACGCCGGGCGTCCTGATCGGACTGATCTGGAGATGGCTGTATGACGGGGATTACGGGGTCATCAACGACCTGCTCAAACGGATGGGATTCCTCACCAGGGGAATTGCCTATCTGTCCAGGGTGGATACCGCGCTTCCCGCGGCTATTTTCTCTGTCGTATGGCAGGGAATCCCATTTTTTGCCCTGATGCTCCTGGCCGCACTACAGGGCGTTTCCACGGAAATGTACGAGGCGGCTGACATTGACGGGGCCAATTTTTTCCAGAAGCTGTTTTACATCACCATCCCGTCCATCCGGAATACCATATATGTAACGCTTCTGCTGCGGGTCATCTGGGTTGCCAATTCCATTGACATTATACAGAACATGACGGCGGGAGGGCCTGCCTATGCCACCCAGACCATTGGCATCTATGTGTATCAGAAGGCCAGGGTGCTGAACCTGGGCTACGCTTCCGCGCTGGCAGTAATCATGACAATCATCCTTCTGGCTGTATCGGTTCCCTATCTCAGGTATACCTTCCGCCAGATTGATGATTAGGAAGGGAGGGGTGCAGATGAACCATAACCGGAAACGATCCATCTTTGTATGGATACTTGTCCTTTTGTTCCTGGTATTCTTACTGTTTCCTTTTTACTGGATGTTTGTGACATCGGTGAAGACAGATGCGGAAATCTATGCCAGTCCCCTGGTTTACTGGCCAAAGGAAGTAATCTGGACAACCTATGGGAAACTGTTCGGATATTTTAACTTTCTCCGGTACATGAAGAACAGCCTGGTGGTGGCGGTGGTTACCATGCTTCTGTCACTGTGCGTATCCCTTCTGGCGGCCTATGCGTTTTCCAGGTACCAGTTTCGGGGAAGGAAGCTGCTGATGTGCATTTTCCTGTCCAACAATATGTTTCCGACCGTGCTGCTGATGATACCCCTTTATTCCATCATGCGGCAGATCGGGCTTTTGTATACGCCGGGCGCTTTGGTGCTTTCCTATACAACATTTACCATCCCATTCACCATCTGGCTGCTGCAGGGATTTATCCGGGACTTCCCGTTTTCCCTGGAGGAGGCGGCCCTGGTGGATGGTTGCAGCCGGCTGACCGCGTTTTTCCATGTGTTCCTTCCGATTATGAAGCAGTGCCTGATTGCAGCCGGGGTCTATATATTCATGCAGGCATGGAATGAATACACGCTGTCCTCCATGTTCACCAACCCCCAGACAAGGACCATACCAGTGGCCCTCAACAGCCTGATCGGACAGCTGGGGGTGGAGTGGGATATGCTGTGTGCAGGCGGCATGGTGGCCATCCTTCCGGTGTGCGTCATGTTCTTCTTTGCGCAGAAGAGGCTGGTGGAAGGGCTGACCGCAGGGGCAGTGAAGGGCTAGGGGGTGTCCTCCCTGCATGGCCTGGGATAATCTGATGTTTTGGTAGATGGAAAGTCAGGAAGATAGGAAGTCAGAAAGATTGGAAGACGGAATACAAAAAGACAGTATAAGACGAATGACATAAAGGAGGATTTTTATGAAGAAAATATCAATCATGACCGCAGCAGTGACAGCGGCAGTCCTGACGCTGTCAGCATGCTCAGGCGGTTCTGTCGGCAGTACAGGGAGTCCCGGAGGGAACGGTGCCGGAGGGGCAGGAAGTCCCGGCGCCGGAGAGGCCGCCAGTTCCCCGGACGCGGACGCCAAAGGCACAGGCGCCGGGACGGACAGCCCTGCCCAAGGTATGGATGAGGCAGGGGCTAAGGAGGTGGAGCTGATGTTCTGGTATTGGGCTGACAACACGGAACAGTCAGATCTGATACTGGGCATTGTGGAGGATTTTAACAGGGACAATAGCAGGGGGATTACGGTAAAGGCAGAGGAGTATCCCTGGAACGGCGGCGGCTTCAGCGAGGATACCTTTACCGCTGTCATGGGCGGAGGCGGCCCGGATGTATCCACCTTCAAACTGTCGGCCGGGAAAATGTACGCGGCCAACCAGCTGCTGGCAGATATGTCATCCTATGTGGAAAACTGGGATGACGCGGGCCAGATCAGCGATGCTGCCTGGGACATCGTGAAGGAGAGCACGGGAAACGGACAGCTGAACGTCATGCCCTGGACCCTGGAACCATTGTATGTGTATTACAGGCCCTCCTATTTTGAGAAGGCAGGGGTCAGCGTACCAACTACCTTTGACCAGTGGCTGGAGTGCATTGAGAAGTGTACCATGGACACGGACGGGGACGGCCAGACCGATGTGTACGGCTACGGCCTGAGAGGCGCTAACGGGGGACAGGAGCATCTGGGAAGCTTCCTTTACGCCTACGGGGCGGACTGGAGCGACCTGATAACGCCTGAGGCGGTGGAAGCCTATCAGGCATATCTGGGCATTTATGAAAACGGATGGGCGCCGGAATCCGCTCCCAATGCAGGGTACGCGGAGCTGGTGGACGGTTTCAAGTCAGGCTTGACGGCCATGATGCTTCACCACGTCGGCTCCAGCAGCATCTGGCTGGAAACCTTCGGGGACGATGTGGACGCATTTGTGATGCCCGGCACGCAAAAGGGGCAGTGGACCTGTACCGGGGACACGGAACTGGTGGTATATGAGCAGTGCAGGGACAAGGAGGCGGCCTTTGAGTTCATCAAATATATGATTACGGGCGATGGAGGGACCAAATGGTTTAAAGGCACCGGCAAGGGCCTGGGAACAGACAACGTAACCTCTACCCCTGAGTATGCGGCCAACCCGTTCCAGGAGGTTTCCGCACAAAGCATACCCATAGCAGGCGTGCTGCCTCCAACGGATACGGTAACAGAGTTTATCAACAGCGTATGGTCCAACACCAACCAGCAGGCGCTGCTGGGACAGGTCACCCCGGAGGAAGCGCTGGAGGTCATGAACCAGTCCCTGAACGGACAGTAAGGAGGGCAGGATGAAGATAGAATCCTTTGGATATACCGGCGAAGGCATGAGCCGGGTCTATGAGAATGGACAATGGACCGTGGGAATCAAGAATTACAAACCAGCGAATGATAAATCCCTTTTTAATGAGCTGGAGCGCCACAATGAAACCGATGAACTGTTTGTACTGACAGCAGGGGCATGCACCCTTGTATATGCAGACGGGGCAGATGGGGAAATGAAGTTCGGCGCCGTCTCCATGGAGCGGGGAAAGGTATACAATATCCCACAGGGGCTGTGGCACAATACCATCACGGTCCCGGGAACCAGGATGGTATTGATTGAAGACCCGGGGACAGGCATGTCCAACAGTGAGATATATCATCTGGAGGATGGGGAAGCGGAAGAACTCCGGAGGCTGATACTGTAAATTATATTCAGAAACAGGCCTGGGAACACAGTGTCGGTTCACTAAATGAAATATTGAAGACGGCCCGGGATTATCGGGTGACCCTGAGCCTGGAGGTGGTTAACCGGTATGAGCATTACCTGCTGAACACGGCCGGGGAAGGGGTGAGGATGGCAGAGGAGACGGAGAGCGGTTTCTGCAAGGTGCTGCTGGATTCATTCCATATGAATATAGAAGAGGATGATATGGGGGAAGCCATACGTCATGCCCACATGCATGATAAAATAGGAGGGATCCATATTGGGGAAGCCAACCGAAGGGTTCCGGGAACCGGAAAGAGCCATATGGACTGGGAAGGATTTTTCGGTACCCTGAGGGATTCATTGACATGGCCCGGACAGGGGCTGGTTTTGTAAGGGAATCCTGGACCGCTGCCAGTAAGTGAAAAAGTGGTTGTGGGGAAGACGGCTGTCATGATAGAATGGGAATCATGACAGCTGTTTTTCGTCCGCTTCAGGGGATAAGGGGGCTGTTGATGCAACGCCTGTGTCAGGCGGCTGAATAATGGGTATGGGAGATTTAAAATGAACATTCTGATACTGAAACTCTGTCTTGTCTTTCTGGTCATCATCGCAATCCTTTGGATGAAACGGCCTCTTTTTTTGGCTATTTCCGGCGGTCTGGCAGCGGCAGTGCTGCTGTACGGCATCCGTCTGCCGGATGCCCTTGTGATCATGGGGAAATCCATGGTCAGCAAGGACACCATTACGGTGGTGCTCAGCTTTTATTTCATCACCTTCCTCCAGCGTATGCTGGAACGCAGGAACCGGTTAAAACAGGCAGAGGAATCCCTTAACGGCCTGTTCAACAACCGGAGGATTAATGCCTCAGCCGCCCCTGCTGTCATCGGCCTGCTGCCCTCGGCCGGGGCCATGACCATATGTGCGGAAATCGTACGGTCCTCCTGCGAGGATTATCTGAGCGACGAGGATATGACGGCAGTCACCAGCTTTTACAGGCATATACCGGAGAGCTTCCTGCCCACCTATTCCTCCATCCTGATTGCCCTGGCCGTGTCCGGCATAGGGGCCGGGGAGTTTGTGGTGGCCATGATCCCGCTGGTGGCGGCCCTGTTTTTCATCGGCTATCTTTTTTTCCTGCGCAAGGTGCCGAAACCCACGGGGATGGTTTCGGAGGGCGGCAAGGGAGAGGCTGCAAAGCTGCTGGTGCGCAGCCTGTGGTCCATCATACTGATTGTGGTGCTAATCATTGCATTTGACATACCGGTCTACATAGCCACGCCGCTGGTGGCGGTGCTGAATGTGTTTGTGGACAGGCTGAAGCCGTGGGAGATTAAACCCATGTTCAGGACTGCCTTTGAACCCATCATTATTTTTAATACCATATTAATCATGATGTTCAAGGATATCATCACATCCACCGGGGTAATCCATGAATTGCCCGCCTTCTTTGGCGGCCTGCCGATTCCCATGCCTCTGGTGTTTGCGCTGATTTTCTTTTTTGGGACTGTCATCAGCGGTTCCAATGCAATCATTCCCCTGTGCATGCCCATGGCCATGGCGGCCATGCCGGAGGGCGGCGTGCCTCTTCTGGTGCTGCTCATGAGTTCCGCTTATGCTGCCATGCAGATAAGCCCTACCCATGTATGCCTGTTCATCGCAGCGGAGTGTTTTAAGGTAAATATGGGCGGCCTGGTGAAGCGGAATATACCTATGATACTGCTGTTTTTTGCAATTACCCTTGTGTATACGGCGGCTCTGGGTGTATTTTAAGGGAATTTTGGGAATATTTCAGGAATATAAAAAGAAATTCCTTGACAGAATATTTTTACATGTATATAATAATATGGCGTGCTTGAACACGTAATGTTTTCGTGCGCAAAAAGCTGATATACAGCAACCGCAGACAATATCACAGGAGGTGAAAAGAATGCCAACATTTAACCAGTTAGTGAGAAAGGGAAGACAGACCAGCGTTAAGAAGTCTACTGCACCAGCTCTGCAGAGGGGTTACAACTCCTTACAGAAGAAGGCAACAGACGCATCCGCACCACAGAAGCGTGGCGTGTGTACCGCTGTTAAGACTGCTACCCCTAAGAAGCCTAACTCAGCACTGAGGAAGATTGCCAGAGTCCGTCTTTCCAACGGCATCGAGGTTACAAGCTACATTCCAGGAGAGGGTCATAACCTTCAGGAGCATAGCGTTGTACTGATTCGTGGAGGAAGGGTAAAGGATCTGCCAGGTACCAGATACCACATCGTTAGAGGTACACTGGATACAGCAGGTGTTGCTAACAGAAGGCAGGCCCGTTCCAAATACGGCGCTAAGAGACCAAAAGACAAGAAGTAATCAGTTAGACCGCATATTTGAATTATAGGAATTGTGCCGGATTGATGATATTGACCTGTAGGTTGCAGGATTATATATTGTAGAACCGTGCATGAACGCATTTGGCTGGCGGGAAGGCCTTATGAGGAAGTACAATGAGCTGGGGCACCATGCTTGGTGTCGCGCTGGAAGACGCGCCCGTTTCGCAGGCGCGCTTGATTGCTGGATGTGGTATATTGCTCGCGGAGCGTGCAATGTATCGCCAAACTCGAAAAGACCTCGCTAAGCACTCAATGCGAGTACCTATGATCTAATGAAACGCTGGGAAGGATCTGCATGACAGGTCCGGACAGCTCTATTAAGGAGGGAAGTAACGTGCCACGTAAAGGACATACTCAGAAAAGAGACGTTCTGGCAGACCCGATTTACAATAACAAGGTTGTTACCAAGTTAATCAACAACATTATGTTAGATGGTAAGAAGGGTGTTGCGCAGAAAATTGTATATGGCGCTTTCGACCGTGTTGCTGAGACAACCGGCAAGGACGCCATGGAAGTATTTGAAGAAGCAATGAACAACATCATGCCTGTTCTGGAAGTTAAGGCAAAACGTATCGGCGGAGCTACCTATCAGGTACCAATCGAGGTTAGGCCTGAGAGGAGACAGACACTGGCTCTCCGCTGGATTACCCTGTACTCCCGCAAGAGAGGCGAGAAGACCCAGAAGGACAGACTGGCAAACGAGATCATGGACGCTGCCAACAATACCGGCGCATCTGTGAAGAAGAAAGAAGACATGCACAAGATGGCAGAAGCAAACAAGGCGTTTTCACACTTCCGCTTCTAATTGCGGTCGTGTGCGAGACCTGTTTGATTATTTAAGGAGGAAAATCCCTTGGCTGGAAGAGAATATCCATTGGAGAGAACCAGGAATATCGGAATCATGGCCCATATCGATGCTGGTAAGACCACCACGACTGAGCGTATTCTGTATTACACTGGTGTAAACTATAAAATTGGCGATACCCACGAGGGTACTGCTACCATGGACTGGATGGCTCAGGAGCAGGAGAGAGGTATCACCATTACTTCCGCTGCTACCACTTGTCACTGGACCCTGCAGGAAAACTGCAAGCCAAAGCCAGGTGCATTAGAGCATCGTATCAACATCATTGATACTCCAGGACACGTTGACTTCACGGTTGAAGTTGAGCGTTCCCTGCGTGTACTTGATGGCGCTGTTGGCGTATTTTGTGCAAAGGGCGGTGTAGAGCCCCAGTCTGAGAACGTATGGCGCCAGGCTGACACCTACAACGTACCGCGTATGGCCTTCATCAATAAGATGGACATCCTTGGTGCGAACTTCTACGGCGCTGTAGACCAGATTAAGACCAGACTTGGCAAGAATGCAATCTGCATTCAGCTGCCAATCGGCAAGGAAGATGATTTCAAAGGAATCATCGACCTGTTTGAAATGAAAGCCTACATCTATAATGATGATAAGGGCGATGATATATCTGTCCTTGATATCCCTGAGGATATGAAGGATGACGCTGAATTATACCGTTCCGAGTTAGTAGAGAAGATCTGCGAACTGGATGACGATTTAATGATGGCTTACCTTGAGGGTGAGGAGCCAAGCAACGAGGAACTGAAGAAGGCACTGAGGACAGCTACCTGTCAGTGTGCCGCAATTCCGGTATGCTGTGGTACTGCTTACAGGAACAAGGGCGTCCAGAAGTTACTGGATGCTGTCATCGAGTTCATGCCTTCACCATTAGACATCCCTTCCATCAAGGGTGTTGACCTGGACGGCAATGAAGTTGAGCGTCACTCTTCTGATGAAGAGCCATTTGCAGCTCTTGCATTCAAGATCATGACAGACCCGTTCGTTGGTAAGCTTGCATTCTTCCGCGTGTATTCAGGAAGCCTGAACTCCGGTTCTTATGTACTGAATGCCACAAAGGGCAAGAAGGAGCGTGTTGGACGTATCCTTCAGATGCATGCCAACAAGAGAAACGAGCTGGATAAGGTTTATGCCGGTGATATCGCGGCAGCTGTCGGATTTAAGATGACATCCACAGGCGATACCATCTGTGATGAGAAGAACCCGGTTATCCTGGAGTCCATGGAATTCCCAGAGCCGGTTATCGACATTGCAATCGAGCCTAAGACCAAAGCAAGCCAGGATAAGATGGGCGATGCGCTGGTTAAGCTGGCTGAGGAAGATCCGACCTTCCGCGTACGCACCGATGAAGAGACAGGCCAGACCATCATCTCCGGTATGGGTGAGCTTCATCTGGACATCATTGTTGACCGTCTGCTGCGTGAATTCAACGTAGAGGCCAACGTAGGTGCTCCTCAGGTTGCATATAAGGAAACATTCACCAAGGCTGTGGATGTTGACAGTAAGTATGCGAAGCAGTCCGGCGGACGTGGACAGTACGGTCACTGTAAGGTTCACTTCACACCAATGGAAGCAAACGCAGAAGAGACCTTCAAGTTCACTTCTTCCGTTGTCGGCGGTGCCATTCCGAAGGAATACATCCCGGCTGTAGGCGAAGGTATCGAGGAAGCATGCAAGACCGGTATCCTTGGCGGATTCCCAGTACTGGGCGTTCACGCTGATGTATACGACGGTTCCTACCATGAGGTTGACTCCTCCGAAATGGCATTCCACATTGCCGGTTCCATGGCATTTAAGGATGCAATGCACAAGGGCAACCCAATCCTGCTTGAGCCGATCATGAAGGTGGAAGTAACCATGCCGGAAGACTACATGGGTGATGTCATCGGTGATATCAACTCCCGTCGTGGACGTATCGAAGGTATGGAGGATATCGGCGGAGGCAAGATGGTAAGGGCATACGTTCCGCTGTCAGAAATGTTCGGTTATTCAACAGACCTGCGCTCCAGGACACAGGGCCGTGGAAACTACTCCATGTTCTTTGATAAGTACGAGCCGGTTCCGAAGAATGTACAGGAAAAGGTGCTTTCCGACCACAAGAAATAATTAACAAAAGGCTTGTAAATCCAAGGAAAATAGAATATAATGATTGATAGCCTGACATTAACTATAATAGCCCATTATACAGGGCGCAAATTAAGGAGGACGTTATAAAATGGCTAAAGCTAAGTTTGAAAGAAACAAACCTCATTGTAACATTGGTACCATCGGACACGTTGACCATGGTAAAACAACTTTAACCGCAGCAATCACAAAGACTCTTCATGAGAGATTAGGTACCGGCGAGGCTGTTGCTTTCGAGAATATCGATAAGGCTCCAGAAGAGAGGGAGCGTGGTATCACCATCTCTACTGCTCACGTTGAGTATGAGACAAAGAACAGACACTATGCTCACGTTGACTGCCCAGGACATGCTGACTACGTTAAGAACATGATTACTGGTGCTGCTCAGATGGACGGCGCTATCCTGGTTGTAGCTGCTACCGATGGTGTTATGGCTCAGACAAGAGAGCACATCCTGCTGTCCCGTCAGGTTGGCGTTCCTTACATTGTTGTTTTCATGAACAAGTGTGATATGGTTGACGATCCAGAGCTGCTTGAATTAGTAGACATGGAAATCCGTGAACTGTTAAATGAATATGAGTTCCCAGGCGATGATACTCCTATCATCCAGGGTTCTGCACTGAAGGCACTGGAAGATCCTACAAGCGAGTGGGGCGACAAAGTTCTTGAGCTTATGGACGCTGTTGACTCTTGGGTTCCAGATCCAGTCCGTGAGACAGATAAGCCTTTCCTGATGCCAGTAGAGGATGTATTCACAATTACCGGCCGTGGTACTGTTGCTACCGGTAGGGTAGAGCGTGGAACACTTCACCTCAGTGATGAAGTTGAAATCATCGGTATCCACGAGGACATCCGCAAGACTGTTATCACCGGTATCGAGATGTTCCGTAAGCTGCTTGACGAGGCTCAGGCTGGCGACAACATCGGCGCTCTTCTGCGTGGTATCCAGAGAACTGAAATCGAAAGAGGACAGTGTCTGTGTAAGCCAGGTTCCGTTAAGTGCCACAAGAAGTTTACCGCTCAGGTTTACGTTCTGACAAAGGACGAGGGCGGCCGTCATACTCCTTTCTTCAACAACTACCGTCCTCAGTTCTACTTCAGAACAACTGACGTTACTGGCGTTTGCGATCTGCCAGAAGGTGTTGAGATGTGTATGCCTGGTGATAACGTAGAGATGACCGTAGAGCTGATTCATCCAGTAGCTATGGAGCAGGGTCTTCGTTTCGCTATCCGTGAAGGCGGAAGAACCGTTGGTTCCGGCAGGGTTGTAAGCGTTATTGAATAATTCATTTTAAATGAATCATAATTGCCTGTATAGGTATATCTGAATAGATATTGTGTCCAAGCGTAAATTGAACCCCTGGAATGTGAAAGCATTTCAGGGGTTTTTTTGGAGGAAATTTTGGAGGAAATGAGAAGATGAGCCAACAAAAGAACCTGACGGAAGGGAACATCCTGTCATCCCTCATGGGATTTGCACTTCCGGTACTGGCAGCCCTGTTCCTGCAGACCATGTACGGGGCAGTGGATATGATGATTGTGGGCCGGTTCAGCCATGCAGCCGAGGTATCCGCCGTGTCCACTGGCAGCTGGATCATGCAGACCATAACCACTGCTATCGTGGGCCTTTCCATGGGGACCACCATCCTGCTGGGCAGGAGGATAGGGGAAAAACAGCCGGAGGAAGCGGGACGCGTGGCAGGTGCGGGCATCTGGATGTTTGCATGGATTGGGATTGTGGTCACTGTCGTGATGCAGTTTCTGGCAGTACCTGCCACCGGATGGATGCAGGCGCCCAGGGAAGCATTTGACAGTACGGCATCATATGTGAGGATATGTTCGGCAGGCGCTGTATTTATCGTGGCATATAATGTGATGGGAAGTATATTCCGGGGGCTGGGGAACTCCAGGCTTCCCCTGATTTCCGTGTCCATTGCATGTCTGGTCAATATTGCAGGCGACCTTTTGCTGGTCGGGGTGTTCGGCATGGCATCGGCCGGCGCGGCCATTGCCACTGTCTTTGCGCAGGTGGTGAGCGTGGTGCTGTCCTTTGCAATCATAAGGAAACAGAACCTGCCCTTTGTATTTGACCGGAAGAGCATATGCTGGAACCGGCCATTGGTGTCGCACATCGTGAAGCTGGGTTTTCCCATTGCGTTCCAGGATGTGCTGGTGTCCATTTCATTTCTTGTCATATCAGCCATTGTGAACACGCTGGGGGTCATACCTTCAGCCGGGGTAGGGGTGGCGGAGAAGCTGGCTGGCTTCGTGCTTCTGGTCCCATCAGCCTACAGCCAGGCCATGTCCGCCTTTGTGGCGCAGAATATCGGGGCAAAGCGTCCGGACCGGGCAAGGAAGGCCTTGCTGTACGGCATCCTCACCTCCCTGGGAGCCGGTGTGTTCCTGGCCTGGTTCACCTTTTTCCATGGAGACATACTGTCTGGAATCTTTTCCGGGGACAGGGAAGTGGTTTTGGCATCGGCTGATTATCTAAGGGCCTATGCCATTGACTGTCTGCTGGTTTCCTTCATGTTCTGCATGACGGGATTTTTCAATGGATGCGGCAAGACAGCCTTCGTGATGTTTCAGGGCATTGCTGGGGCGTTTGGGGTCAGGATTCCCGTGTCTTATCTGATGAGCAGGCTGGCGCCTGTTTCCCTGTTCCGGATTGGCCTGGCCACGCCGGCCTCAACCCTGCTGCAGATCCTGCTCTGCGGTATCTACATGAAGGTCATAAGCAAAGACCCTCTTTTGCGTATGGACGGCAGGCCGTCATCGCAGGGGAGGAGCAGGTAAATACAGGATAAAAGCCGGTATTCCCGCGTATTTGATGGGGAATGACCGGCTTTTGTTTTTTTCTGTTCGGTTTTCAGCTATTACAGGTCCGTCCACTCCAGGCTTCTGCTATCACTTACTTCCTTCATCACGTTCCGTCATCGGCGCACACAATCCGGATGAACTTTGCCATAAGCGGAATGTAGCTCACGATGAAGGTGGCGGCAGCTATGCATAATACGGTTTTCTTCCTCTGGCTGGGAACATGAAGGCCGATGCAGATGCCAAGGGACAGAAGGCAGAACTTCAGTAAGCTGATGAGTTTCCAGTCGGATTCCCAGATATACTGGTTCGCGCAGCGGATGAGTTTTTTCATGGTGATACCTCCTCTTATGTATTTTATAGTTCTAGTTTAACACAGGGAGGATGGGATTGGAAGTGAGGGATGGATGGAAATAAAAAGAAATGGGAAGTAAGGAGCTGTAGGGGCTGTAAGGGACAGCAAAGAGCTGTCTTGACATGCGGTAGAAAACGTGTTACCATTACTTTTGCGTGTTATCATACGTATACAGCAGGATGATCCGGACGCCGGACAGTCATGTCCCTTTGGCAGATTGGATTCCGGCTGGCAGAACAGGAACAGAAGGTTAAACAGATGAGGATTGGGTTATCACCATACAGGGCCTGGTTGGGCCGTATTACATGCAGCATCCCATATAAAGCATTATGACAGCAGAGGAATCTGCTGTTTTTTATTGCGGATTTTACCCGGCTACAGTGAGAAAGGACTAAAAACATGGAAGAGAAAAACAAGATAATAAGGGAACTCATAAGAATCGGACAGATTGTCCTTGGCAACACCATGTACGCCCTGGCAGTGGTGCTGTTCATCGTCCCCAATGGGCTGATAACAGGGGGGACCACGGGCCTGGCCCTTTTTGCCTCCCACACCATGGGGATACCGATCAGCCTCTTTGTCAGCATTTTCAATATCACCATGTTCCTCCTTGGGGCGTGGATACTGGGGAAGCAGTTTGCTGTCACCACGGTAATCAGCACCATCATCTACCCTGTGATGCTGGGGCTTTTGGAAGGCTCGGGTTTTGGCGGTTTTGTGCTTGAGGAAAAGATGGTGGCGGTAATTTATGCCGGTATCCTCATAGGAGGCGGCATCGGTATCGTCATGCGTGCAGGGGCATCCACCGGCGGCATGGACATACCATCCCTTATCCTTAAGAAGAAATTCGACGTCAATATCTCCTTCAGCCTTTACCTGATGGACTGCGTGGTTCTGGGGCTGCAGTTCATTGTGGCTGATTCCCATGCAATCCTGTACGGGATCCTGTTAATCATCGTGTACACCATGGTGCTTAACAAGGTACTGATGTCCGGCAATGTGAGGATACAGGTGAAGGTGGTCACCCGGTATTATGAGCGGATTAACAGGCTGATTGCAGAGCGCCTGGACTGCGGCACATCCCTGCTGCATATGGAGACAGGCTATCTGCACAAGGAACAGGATATGATTCTGGCCGTCATTGCAAGGCGTGACCTGCCAAGACTTAACCAGCTTGTGATGAACGAGGATCCGGAAGCATTTATGATAATAAACCAGATTAACGAGGTCAGGGGCCGCGGTTTTACCATGAAACGGGTGTATCAGGACGCGGCGTACCAGGAAGCTGATTATGGCGATGCTGCCCAGTGAGGATATAAGGCAGCGGGAACCGTAAGACTGCCCCGCAGTACTAGCTACATGTTCCGTAAGACTGCCCCGCAGTACTGGCTACATGTTCCGTAAGACTGCCCCGCAGTACTGGATACATGTTCCATAAAACTGCCCCGCAGCACAGCCTACATATTCCGGAAGACCGGTATGTACAGCACCAGGGTAAGGGCCATGGCGGCCGTGCACAGATAAATCAGGCCGTTGACAATCCCCAGGGGCAGACGGGGGAAAATCAGGAAAATGAACAGTACCACATACAAAAGGGCGGTGCAGCATTTTCCAAACCACTTGGCGCCGTTGAGCTTCTTGCCCTGGCGCAGTTTGATGATACCCATGACCAGCATGAAGCCTTCCTTTATCACATAGAGCACAAGCATCAGAAGGATCAGCGGATACCGGCTTAAGAGACAGAGGAGGATGGCGCCGTGGGACAGTTTGTCAGCCAGGGGATCCAGGAACTTGCCGAAATCTGTAATCATGTTGAATTTCCTTGCCACCATGCCGTCAAACATATCGGTCAGCGAGGAGATGCCCATGACCAGGGCGGCCATGTAGTAATCCATGTCCGTGGAGGCGGTCAGATACAGCCAGACAAAGACCGGAATCATGAGCAGGCGGAAATACCCCATCAGGTTAGGAATGGATAAAAGTTCTTTTTTGGAAAAATACTTCATAATAGAACACCTCTCTCTTGCTAAAAGAAATATTTTTTTTTATAATAAAGATAAATTAATTTTTCATATAGCGGGCATCCAAAGGAGGAAGGCATATGACAGCGGATTTTTTAGTGGGAATCAGAGGAGAATATAACCAGTTTACAAAGGCGGAAAAAAAGGTGGCGGATTTTATCCTCAATAATCCCAAAAAGGTTCTGTTCATGTCCATTACGGAACTGGCTGAGGCCTGCGGCGTGGGGGATACCAGCGTATTCCGTTTCTGCAAGACCATGGACTGCAAAGGATACCAGGAATTTAAAATGCTCCTGTCCCTGAGCCTTAATGAGGGAAAGCAGGGCCTGGGGCAGATTGAAGGCGATATCGGCAGGGACGATTCATTTGCCCAGGTGGCCCAGAAGGTCCTGGCCTCCAATATCGATGCGCTGCGGGAGACCCATTCCTTATTAAAGCGGGAGAACTTTGAAAAGGTCATAGAGTGCTTCCACCGGGCAAAGCGCATCTGCTTTTACGGAGTGGGGACCAGCATGACCACGGCCATGAAGGCTGCGGACAAGTTCTTAAAAATAGAACCCAAGGTATACTGTGTGGCAGACTCCCACATGCAGGCCATGATGGCCTCCACCATGTCAAAGGGCGAAACGGCTGTTGTATTTTCCTATTCCGGCGCAACCAAGGACACCATCCATGTGGCGGAACTGGCTAAGAAGGCCGGGGCTGATATTGTATGTATCACCCGTTTCATCAAATCCCCCCTTACAGCCTATGGGGACATGGTATTGCTCTGCGGCGCCAATGAAAGCCCTCTTCAGGCCGGTTCCTCGTCCGCGGAAATCAGCCAGCTGTTCCTGATTGACCTTCTGTATACGGAATATTACAGAAGGTACTATGATACCTGCTGTATTAACAATGAAAAGACATCCGCGTCCGTCATGGAGAAGCTGTGCTGACATGGGCTGCCTGACCGCCGGCGTCCGCACCGGGCAGTGCAAGCTCCCTCTTCCAATAGCAGGAGGCCAGGTCGATGAAACGTCTGGCAGGCATGCTTAAGTAGCTGTTCCTTCGGTAGCTGGCAGCCAGGTCCCAGGTGGGATGGCCCGGCAGGCAGAAGAAGGCAACTTCCTTCCTGGGAGGGATGGAGTCCGTATAGGGGACCAGGCCGCAGCACATCCTGGCGGCAATGATATCGATGATGGTTTTTGCCCTGGATGTTTCGAAGAGCACATTGGGCACAAAGCCCGCCTGCCGGAAAATGCTGTCCACACACTCCCGTATGGTGGATTCCCTGTACATCAGGGCAAATGGCTCATACTTAAGTCCCCTGATATCCAGTTCCGGATACGGACCCTTGCCTGTCAGGGAAGCCTGACCGCACAGGGGATGGACAGAAGGGACTGCCAGGATCAGTTCCTCAGAAGCAATGTGGATGTACGCATCCTCGGTCTTCTGGCTGTCCCTCAGGGTCATGAAGCCGATATCCAGACCGCCCTGCGCAATCATCTGCTGCTGCCTGCGCACGCTTGCCTCGGTTACATTGATGACAATCCCAGGATACTCCCTGTGAAAATCAGGATATACATCCGTGAACATAAAGGCGCCTCTTTCCGGCGGGAAAGCGATGGAGAGGGTGCCTTTTTTGACGGCAGCGATATCCTGCAGGCGGCGGTATGTCTCCCGCTTCATGCGCAGCATCTCCCTTGCCGTGCCCAGATAGACCTCCCCGGCCTCCGTGGGGGTCCATCCGGTGCGGGAGCGGTTGAACAGAGGGGTGCCGATATCCCGCTCCAGGTGCAGCAGCTGCTGGTTCAGGGCGGAGGGGGTGATGAAAAGCTTTTGTGCTGCCCTGGTCACATTGCGCTCCTCGGCTATTTTCACAATGTATTCGATTTCCTTCAGGTTCATGGAATCCTCCTTTTACATCCTATCTTTATTATAGAAGGAAATGAGAAGAAAAACAATAATGGAAAAATAATACTGTTAGAAAAATTAACAATACATCAATATCTATTAATTTTACTTTCTAAAAGACGGGGTTTATAATAAAGCCATGGAATATTTACACGGCGCGGACAGGAACAGCGCAAAGCGAGGAGGACGTGATATGGATTTTGAGAAAGAGTTTGAGATGAAGGACAGGAGGTACCGCAGCAGTATGCTGACCAACGGCCTGGGGCGGTCCGGCCAGAGGGCGCTTTTATATGCCACAGGCATGGATGAGGAGGATATGAAGAAGCCATTTGTGGCGGTCATCGGTTCCTTCAGCGAGATGGTGCCGGGACATGTGCATCTTCGGGAACTGGCGGATTATGTGAAGCAGGGTGTCATAGAAGCAGGCGGCGTGCCAAGGCAGTCGGAAACCATTGCAATCTGTGACGGTCTGTGCCAGGGACATAAGGGGATGTGCTATCCTTTGGCCAGCAGGGACCTGATTGCGGATTCCGTGGAAATGGTGGTGGAGGCCCATCATTTTGACGCCATGGTACTGCTGCCCGGCTGTGACAAGATCATCCCGGGAATGCTGATGGCGGCCGCTAGGCTGGATATTCCGGCAGTGATAGTGCCCGGAGGCCCCATGCTTCCCGGCAATGTGGGCGGCAACCCGCTGTTCTGTTCCTCGGAGCTGCGGGAGTATCCGGGCCGGGTAGAGATGGGGACGGTGACGGCAGAGGAGATGAAGGAGGCGGAGAAGGCCGCCCTTCCAACGGTTGGAAGCTGCGCCCATCTGGGAACCGCCAATTCCATGTGCATGCTGACCGAGGTCCTGGGAATGGCCCTGCCCGGTGCAGGAACCGCCCCGGCCGTGTCCAATAAGAGGAAACGGATTGCCAAGGCATCGGGCCGGTGTGTGATGGAAATGCTTAAGGAGGGGCTTACACCGAGGAAGATACTGACCAGGGAGACCATGCTCAATGGTATCGCAGGAGCCATGGCAACCGGTTCCTCCACCAACCTGGTGCTGCACCTTATGGCCATTGCCCATGAGGCAGGGGTGGAGCTGACCCTGGAGGACTTTGACCGCATCAGCCGCCAGGTGCCGTTTGTATGCAACCTCCAGCCCTCAGGGGATTATCCCATCGTATCCCTGGATGCCAGCGGCGGGATCCAGGCAGTGTTAAAGACCATTGAATCCAGGCTTCATAAGGATGTACTGACCGTTACCGGCAAGACGCTTAGCACACTTCTTGAACCGGTCCAGGCCCGGCCGGACCAGGTGCTAAAGTCCATGGATGAACCCCAGAAACCGGAAGGCGGTATTGCAATCCTCAAGGGAAACCTGGCGCCCTCAGGCGCGGTTGTGAAGCAGTCGGGGGTAAAGCCTTCCATGTATCATTTCCGTGGGAAGGCAAGGGTATTCGATTCCATGGAGGAAGCGGACGCGGCTGTCAGCGGCGGCGGGATAGAAAAGGGAACCGTCATTGTCATCCGCTATGAAGGCCCCAAGGGCGGCCCGGGCATGAGGGAAATGCTTTCCACCACAGCCCTTATCATGGGCAGGGGCATGGACGAGGACTGCGCCCTGGTCACGGACGGACGGTTCTCAGGAGCAACCCATGGTCCATGCGTGGGCCATGTATCGCCTGAGGCGGCATCCGGCGGCCCCATCGGGCTGGTGGAGGACGGGGATATCATAGAGATTGATATCCCGGGCCGAAGCCTGCATATTGAGGTGACAGAAGAGGAGTTTGACAGAAGGCGGAAAACATCCGTCCCGGTCAGGAAGCCCAGGAAACCTGCGCTGGCCAAATATGCGGCGCTGGTAAGTTCGGCTGATACAGGGGCGGTGATTGATGTGTCGAAGCTGTAAGATTCTTTTCATAACCAAACGTAAAATCTTCCAGAGCGTCATACAATAATTAAGAGACATGTAATAAAAAGTTCACGGAAAATGTAAACTTAATCCTGTATGATGTACCTTGTATCCTATTCTGGAGAAAGCTGGGAGGAATGAAACAATGAAGAGAACCAAATTCAAGGGAGGAAAGATGCTGGCGCTGGCCGCAGCCCTGCTGTGCTCCACTGCGTCATTGGGCAGCACATACGCTTATGCTGACACGGCCCAGGACCAGGCAGCCCAGGCAGCGGCCCAGGGACAGGCGGCGGAACAGGCATTTGTTCCGGCAGTGTCGGGGCAGATTACCTCCTGTAAGATTACCGGAGATAAACAGAACATTGAGATTGGATTTAACAGCAGCGGGGACGCGGCTGGCACGGACGGGAAGATTTATATTTTTGAGATGCAGCCCTTTGAGGATGAAATCGGAAGCCGCAGGGATTATGCCGCGTCGGCAGCAGCCCTTGGGAGTACCTCGGTGACCATCCCCCTGAACCTTGGGACACCCCAGGACCGTCTATACAGCAGGTTCATGCTGGCGGTCTATGACGGGACGGACTTCCTACCGGTCAGCAAGCCCCACTATATCACCAACCCTGAGATAGTGGCGAAGAACCAGGAAGCCTTCAAGGACCCGTTAACAAAGAAGGGCCTGAATATTGAGATTGACATGCTCAGCGACGCCTTTGACCTGGGCGTGAAGCACGTTACCACCAACATTGCATTTTCCCAGATCATGGGTACGGGCATTACGTACAATTATGACGGGGTAACTTATAACTTCAACAAAGCGGTGGTGGATGCCTATGACGAGACCATCAGCGCCCTGTCCGGCAAGGGAATGACCGTTACGGTCATCCTGCTCAATGACTGGAACCCCAATACCCCGGACCTTATCTATCCGGGGACACAGAAGAGCTCCAATGCATTTTACTATATGTTCAATGCGCAGACTGAGAACGGGTTTGAACAGACCAAGGCAATCGCCTCCTTCCTGGCAGACCATTACAGCGGCAAGAACCCCAATTACGGCAAGGTGTCCAACTGGATCATCGGCAATGAGATTAATAACCAGCAGTGGAACTACATGGGATCCACGGACCTGACCACCTATGTAAAGGCGTACCAGAAAGCCTTCCGCGTGATTTACACTGCCATCAAGAGCACCAATGCCAATGACAGGGTCTACTTCTCCCTGGACTACAACTGGATGAACGAGATTGACGGCAAGTTAAAATACGGCGGCAAGCAGATTGTGGACAGTTTTAACTCCATTGCCAACACAGAGGGGCAGATGGAGTGGGGGCTGGCCTATCATCCGTATCCATGCCCCATGACGGAGCCGGAGTTCTGGGATGACCCACAGTCCACCGGGCTTTTTACCAATGATTTTAATTCCCCGGTCATCAACTTTGCCAATCTGAATGTGCTGACGGATTACTTTGTGCAGGAGACACTGCGCACTCCTTCCGGCCATGTGCGCCATATCATACTGACCGAGCAGGGATTTACGTCATACAGCCCCACCAGGGGCAATATACCAGAGATTCAGGCGGCTGCCTATGCCTATTCCTACTATCTGGTGGACAGCAACCCATATATTGACGCCTATACGGTGAGCCGCCAGGTGGATGCGCCTTCGGAGGCAAAGGACGGCTTGAAGTTCGGGCTTTGGGAGTGCGACATGAACCAGCCCAACCTGATCGTGGCAACCAAGCGCAAGAAGATATGGCAGGTATTCAGGGATATTGATAAGAAGAATGCCACCCTGGAGGCAACGGAGTTTGCCAAACCCATCATCGGAATCAGTAAATGGTCCGACGTGGTGCCGGACTTTAAGTGGCGTAACCTGGAAAATTAAAGGCTCTGGTTGACAAACAAGGCCCAGCGTGTAAAATATTAATAGAAAAGGCTTAAGGAGCAGTGCCCCTGGTGGTCACTGCTCCTTTTTTGACAAATATTAGCAAGGATTCTCCCATCCTCTAAGGTGGTGGGATGAATTGCCAAAAACAAACTTAACGGCAGTGGTGGGCGGAGAGTAATCGGTATCCCCACTGCCATGAGGTCAACCACGCATCTACGTAGGATGCAGTCGCACTTCGACAATATACTGGGCGTGGATTGAAACAGAGAACAGGTATGGAAAGGAACAGGTATGGGTTTAATTGTACAGAAATTCGGCGGGACCTCGGTGGCTGACACGGAGAGACTCCGTAACGTGGCAAGGATCATCACGGACACCTATAAGGCGGGAAACCAGGTGGTGGCCGTGCTATCCGCCCAGGGAGACACCACGGACGACCTGATAGAGATGGCCAGGAAGGTGAATCCCAATGCTTCAAACCGGGAAATGGATATGCTGCTGTCCACAGGGGAACAGATATCGGTGTCCCTGTGCGCCATGGCCATTGAAGCCCTGGGCTGCCCTGTCATATCGCTGACGGGCTGGCAGGCCGGCATGTATACCAACACGGTTTCCAGGAACGCCAGGATCAAGCGGGTGGACACGGAGCGGATTGAGGCGGAACTGAACCAGAAGAAGATTGTCATTGTCACCGGATTCCAGGGGATAAACAGGAACCAGGACATCACCACCCTTGGAAGGGGAGGCTCCGATACCTCGGCAGTGGCCCTGGCAGCCACCCTGGATGCGGAGCTTTGCCAGATTTACACGGATGTGGACGGGGTGTACACCGCAGATCCAAGGACGGTAAAGGGAGCCAGGAAGCTGGATGAGGTGACCTACAACGAGATGCTGGAGCTGGCCACCCTGGGCGCCCAGGTGTTACATAACCGTTCGGTGGAGATGGCGAAGAAATATAATGTGAGACTGGAGGTGCTCTCAAGCTTTACGGGCCATCCGGGCACAAAAGTGAAGGGAGTAGTAAAGCGTATGGAAAAGTCGTATATCAGCAGCGTGGCAAAGGACAAGAATATTTCAAGGATTGCACTGATCGGGGTGCCCAACGAGATAGGAACCTCTTTTAAGGTATTCTCCCTGCTGGCCCAGAACCACATCAATGTGGACATCATCCTTCAGGGTATTGGCCATGAGGAGGGCAAGGATATCTGCTTTACCGTTGCCGGATCAGATCTTTTAAAGGCGGCCGGACTGCTTGAGGAACACAGGGACGAAATCCGCTATGCGCGGCTTGAGACGAATACGGATATTGCAAAGGTTTCCGTTGTGGGCGCGGGTATGATCAACAACCCCGGCGTGGCAGCCACGCTCTTTGAGGCGCTTTACGATGCCAATATCAACATCAACATGATTTCCACCAGCGAGATCAAGATATCGGTCCTGGTTGACAAGAAGGATGCGGATAAAGCAGTCCAGGTCATCCATGACAAATTTTTTTCAATCGGATAAAAAATATTGAGTACTATCTAACAAAAATGGAGTTGCAGCCTTTCTATTTCTTTTGGAAATGCTACAACTCCTTTCCATATCCCGTATTTGGAGGTTCGTTAATATTTTCACCTTTTTATACCGAAAGAACTTGAAATTTGACAAATTTATTATTATAATAGTATGTGGCAATATTTCTGCTTTTTTTTGCGTCATGGCTGTTTTTTTCAGCTTTGATGCTTAGATATTGTTAAACTTATGAATGATGGAGGACTGGAAAATGAGTAATTCAGCACAAACTTCAGCAAGCAGCCGCATCGCAGCCCTGCTTGATGAGAACAGTTTTGTTGAAGTCGGCGCGTACATCACTGCCAGAAGTACGGACTTTAACATGACTGAGCAGGAGACCCCGGCTGATGGTGTGGTTACCGGTTATGGTACCATCGGTGGATGCCTGGTGTATGTATACAGCCAGGATGCGTCAGTATTAGGCGGTTCCATGGGTGAAATGCATGCAAAGAAAATCTGCAACATCTATTCCATGGCAATGAAGATGGGAGCGCCTGTGGTTGGTCTAGTAGACTGTGCAGGACTGCGTCTTCAGGAAGCAACCGACGCACTGGACGGTTTTGGGAAGCTGTATTTAAGCCAGACCATGGCATCCGGCGTGATTCCACAGATAACAGCAATCTTTGGGACCTGCGGCGGCGGCATGGCGGTATCTGCAGGCATTACGGATTTCACCTTTATGGAAGAGAAGTCCGGCAAACTGTTTGTCAATGCACCGAATGCAATTGACGGGAACTACAAGGAAAAATGTGACACTTCCTCAGCTGAATTCCAGAGCAGGGAATCAGGTCTGGCTGATTTTACAGGGGACGAAGCCTCTATCCTGTCCCAGATACGCAGCCTGGTATCCATTTTGCCATCCAATAATGAAGATGACATGTCCTATGGCGAGTGCCAGGATGATTTAAACCGCATCTGTGAGAACCTGGATGCATGCACAGGAGATACGGCCCTGGCATTGTCCATGATTTCTGACAATAATTTCTTTATGGAAGTTAAGAAAGCTTATGAACCCTGCATGGTAACCGGATTCATCCGCCTGAATGGGACAACCGTGGGCTGTGTTGCAAACCGTACCGAGGTTTATGAGAACGGTGAGAAGAAGGAAGATTTCGAGGCCGTACTGTCCGGCAAGGGCTGTGACAAGGCCACCGACTTCATCAATTTCTGCGACGCCTTCAACATTCCTGTACTTACCCTTGTTAACGTTAAGGGCTACAAGGCCAAGAAGTGCAGCGAGAGACGGATTGCCAAGGCAGCGGCACGCCTTACCTATGCTTATGCCAATGCAAGCGTACCAAAGGTAACGGTGGTTGTGAAGGATGCATTCGGAAGCGCATACCTGACCATGGGCAGCAAGTCCATTGGTGCGGATGTGGTTTACGCATGGCCGAACGCGGTCATCGGCATGATGAATCCGGCTGAAGCAGTTAAGATCATGTACGCAGGTGAAATCAACGCATCCGACAATGCGGCTGCCCTGATTGCGGAGAAGACAGCAGAGTATGCCACACTGCAGTCCAGCGCCGTTGCAGCAGCTAAGAGAGGATATGTAGACGATATCATCAAGGCAGAGGAGACCCGTCAGAGGGTAATCGCGGCCTTTGAAATGCTGTTCACAAAGAGAGAGGACCGTCCGTCTAAGAAGCATGGCACGGTTTAAAGAGAGGTGACAGGTATATGAGACGATTAATGAAACGAGCGGCAGCAGCGGTTCTGATGGCTGCCTGCCTGATGAGCCTGTCTGCCTGCTCTGCGAAACAGGATGATGCTGCAGCAAAGGCTGCCCAGATCAGCATGGAGGGAACCCCCGTAGATGAGAACATGGCCATCAGTAAGAAAATCCAGGCGGCACAGGATCTGTCAGTATCCCTGGAACAGCTGAATGTCCAGAAGGCCATGTATGAGAAAGTGGGAACCGAAGACAGCGTCAATTACTTTAATGTCCTGATTGATGCGAAGCATGAATACGGCGAAGTAAGGGATGTGGATCTGGACGGCGCATCAGTGGTGCTTTTGGCTGACGGCAGTTATACGGTTGCCCTTCCGGTTACATTTACCGAAGGAAAGATGCAGTACGTGGTCAATGTAAATGATGCCACCGGTACGGTTGTATCTGAATTTACCGAACTGGTTGATGCATCGGAAGCAGATAAGAGCGTCGCAAGCCTGCTGGAGACAGCCACGGTATATGCTGTGATTGGTATCGGTACAGTGTTTGCTGTCCTGATTTTCATCAGCCTGCTGATTGCCTGCTTCAAATTCATCCACAAGTGGGAGACAGGGCTTAAGACAAAGAATGAGACGCCAGCGCCAGCACCCGCGCCGGTAAAGGCAGCGCCTGCAGCGCCCGCAGCACCGGCAGCAGGTCCGGATTTATCCGGTGATGCTGAGCTTGTAGCAGTTATCACAGCGGCCATAGCCGCTTATGAGGGAACTTCTTCTAACGGTCTGGTGGTTCGTTCCATCCGCCGCGTACAGGGTTCCAGGCGGAGATAGGAACAGGATTCCGTAATTATTCTTAATTTCAGGAGGAATTATATAATGAAGACATATACAATTACAGTTAATGGAAAAGCATATGCAGTAACCGTTGAAGAAGGCGCAGCAGCAGGTGCTGCATCGGCAGCAGCTCCTGTTGCCCCGGCAGCGGCCCCGGCTCCAGCAGCAGCTCCTGCACCGGCAGCAGCTCCCGCACCGGCAGGCGCAGCTGGCTCCGTGCAGGTTGCGGCCCCAATGCCAGGCAAGGTGGTAGCTGTCAAGGGCGCGGTTGGCCAGGCTGTCAAGAAGGGCGACGTCATCCTGGTACTGGAAGCAATGAAGATGGAAAATGATATCGTGGCTCCTCAGGATGGAACCATTGCCAGCATTAATGTATCCACTGGCGATTCCGTTGAATCAGGCGCGGTTTTGGCTACTCTGAACTAATAAAATAGGTGGGTCCATAGTAATATGGGATTCATTATGGAGGGAACATTATGGATTTTGGCAATATAGTTAACAACCTGCTGAACCAGATGGCGTTTTTCCATCTGGACGCAGGCAATTATGCAATGATCGTAGTAGCCCTGGTGTTCTTGTATCTTGCCATCAGGAAGGGGTATGAGCCCCTGCTTCTGATCCCGATTGCATTCGGAATGCTGCTGGTTAATATTTATCCTGAGATCATGTATTCACCGGAGCAGACATCCAATGGAACCGGAGGGCTTTTGTGGTATTTCTTCCAGCTGGATGAGTGGAGTATCTTACCGTCCCTCATTTTCCTGGGCGTAGGCGCGATGACGGACTTTGGTCCGCTGATTGCCAACCCAATCAGCTTCATTATGGGAGCTGCGGCACAGCTGGGTATCTATTCCGCTTATTTCTTCGCCATCCTGCTGGGATTCACAGGCAAGGAAGCGGCTGCCATCTCCATCATCGGCGGAGCGGACGGCCCTACATCCCTGTTCCTGTGCAGTAAGCTGGGACAGACTCAGATCATGGGACCCATTGCAGTGGCAGCGTATTCCTACATGGCGCTGGTGCCAATCATCCAGCCGCCGTTCATGAAGCTGCTTACAACTGAGAAAGAACGTAAGATTAAGATGGAACAGCTTCGTCCGGTATCCAAGCTGGAGAAGATTTTATTCCCAATCATCGTGACCGTGGTAGTGTGTCTGATCCTGCCGTCCACAGCTCCTCTTGTAGGTATGCTGATGTTAGGCAACCTGTTCCGTGAGAGCGGCGTTGTCAAGCAGCTGGCTGACACGGCAAGCAACGCGCTGATGTATATAGTGGTCATCCTGCTGGGAACTTCTGTTGGTGCAACCACCAGCGCTGAGGCATTTTTAAATGCAACAACCGTTAAGATTGTTGTCCTGGGCCTTGTTGCATTCTGCTTCGGCACCATTGGCGGCGTGCTTTTCGGCAAGCTCCTTTGCAAGATTACCGGAGGAAAGATCAATCCGTTAATCGGTTCCGCAGGCGTATCTGCAGTTCCTATGGCAGCACGTGTGTCCCAGAAGGTTGGCGCAGAAGCAGATCCTACCAACTTCCTGCTGATGCATGCCATGGGACCCAACGTTGCAGGCGTTATCGGTACAGCGGTCGCAGCCGGTACGTTCATGGCAATCTTTGGGGTATAACGGTATAACATTTTGACAATTATAGGAGGATTATAACTATGGCAGAGATAGAGAAGAGGCCAGTAAAGATTGTGGAGACCGTCCTTCGTGACGCCCATCAGTCCTTGCTTGCAACCAGGATGTCTACTGAGCAGATGCTGCCCATTATTGATAAGATGGACAAAGTAGGCTACCACGCAGTCGAGTGCTGGGGCGGCGCTACATTTGATTCCTGCCTTCGTTTCCTGAAGGAAGATCCATGGGACAGACTGAGGAAACTGAGGGATGGATTTAAGAATACCAAGCTGCAGATGCTGTTCCGCGGACAGAACATCCTGGGATATAACCATTATGCAGATGATGTGGTAGAGTACTTTGTACAGAAGTCCATTGCCAATGGTATTGATATCATTCGTATTTTCGACTGTCTGAACGATATCCGCAACCTGGAGACAGCCGTTAAGGCTACCAACAAGGAAAAAGGACATGCTCAGATAGCCCTTTGCTACACACTGGGTGACGCATATACCCTGGATTACTGGAAGGACATTGCCAAGAGGATTGAGGACATGGGCGCTGATTCCCTGTGTATCAAGGATATGGCCGGCCTTCTGACACCATATGCGGCAGCAGAGCTGGTACAGGCCCTGAAGGAAGGCACCAAGCTTCCAATCGACCTGCATACCCACTACACCTCCGGCGTTGCCTCCATGACCTACTTAAAGGCAGTAGAAGCAGGCTGTGAGATTATTGACTGTGCAATGTCACCTCTGGCACTGGGAACCAGCCAGCCGGCAACCGAGGTCATGGTTGAGACCTTCCGCGGCACACCGTACGACACTGGTTATGACCAGACACTGCTGGCTGAGATTGCAGACCACTTCCAGCCAATCCGCGACGAGGCGCTTAAGAGCGGCCTCCTGAACCCGAAGGTGCTGGGCGTTAATATCAAGACACTGCAGTATCAGGTACCGGGCGGCATGCTCTCCAACCTGGTTAAGCAGCTTAAGGATGCTGGACAGGAAGACAAGTACCGTCAGGTTCTGGAGGAAATCCCGAGAGTGCGTAAGGACTTTGGTGAGCCTCCCCTGGTTACACCGTCTTCACAGATTGTCGGTACCCAGGCTGTTATGAATGTCATCATGGGCGAGCGCTATAAGATGGTTCCGAAGGAGTCCAAGAAGATCATGCTCGGCGAGTTCGGCCAGACAGTTAAGCCATTTAATGCTGAAGTCCAGAAGAAGATCATCGGCGATGAGACACCGATTACCTGCCGTCCGGCCGACCTGATTCCGCCGCAGCTTCCTCAGTTTGAGAAGGAATGCGCACAGTGGAAGCAGCAGGATGAGGATGTGTTGAGTTACGCACTGTTCCCGGCTGTTGCAAAGGAATTCTTCGAGTACAGGGCCGCACAGCAGACCAAGGTGGACGGCGCTGTGGCTGATAAGGAGAGTAAGGCTTATCCTGTGTAATTGGGTAAGGGCTGTAACAGAGGGAAGTTTGGAATAACTGAGAATCATATGACATATATGGAAAGGCTGTCTCCGGTTGGGGGCGGCCTTTCCTGGTAATACGGGTTATGTGCCCCTGTGCTAAAATAAAACTTGCGTAAATGTCAAAATCTTCGTAAGATAGAGTCAGGATTTAAATAACGTGACAGGCCTGGGCGGTGTCAGAAGGTAGTTGAGAGGGTTGTATGATGAGAAAAATAAGAGAAGTAGCAATAATTGGGCTGGGCGCAATGGGGGCCGGGTATGCCTGGCAGATTGCAGAATGTAATAAAGATGTCAATCTGTATGGTATGGTGAAGGATTCCCGGAGATATAGGGAGAACCCTGCCGTAGTGAATGGCCGGAAACTTTCTCTGCAATACTGTTCTTTTGAAGAACAGATGAACCATCCTATGGATTTGATTATTGTGGCTGTAAAGTCATATCATCTGCCGGATGTGATTAAGCATATGGCGTCAATGGTGGGGCCGGACACCAGAATATTGTCGCTGTTAAACGGGTTGACGAGTGAGGAGAGACTGATTCAGGCGTTTGGTGATGGACATGTGCTGTATGCAACTGTCACAGGCGCGGATGCCAACAGGAACGGCAGCCAGGTGACCTTTAATAAGCCGGGATGCCTGTATTTTGGAGAGAAGATAAACAAAGGGCAATATTCAGAACCGGTGCGGGAAGTATCTGCATTTCTGGAGGCCAGCGGTATTGATTACCAGATACCGGAGGATATGGAATACAAGCTTTGGGAGAAGTTCCTTATCAATGTGGGATGTAATCAGACCAGTACAGCGTATCAGATGAATTATGGCCAGATGCGGGAGAGCGAAGAAGCCATGGAGACAATGAGAAGTGCCCAGCGCGAGATTATTGCCCTGGCCAATCATTTCAATGTTTCCTTAAGTGAAGAAAATATCAGGGCCTGGGAAGACAGCCTGCAAAACCTGACCTTCCAGGGACGGTCTTCCATGCTGCAGGATTATTGGCAGGGACGCCCTCTGGAGATGGATATATTAGGCGATACTGTATTGGAACTGGGCAGAAAGGCCGGCATTGCAGTACCTGTTAATGAGATGCTAAGTAATAAAATCCATCAGATGGTACAGGAGAGGAATGTGGTAAACCGTGGGTCTGCGGCTGCACCGGACAAAATAGCCACACAGTTGCGTCTGGATATCCTGCGTCAGACGATTAAGAAAGGTGATAAGCTGGCGGAAAACCAACTGGCCCGGCGTTTTTGCGCAAGCAGAAGTTCCGTGAGGACAGCACTGCAGATCCTATCCAGCGAAGGACTGATTATCACACACAGTAACGGACGGCGGGAAGTGGTGGAATTTACTGAAAAACAGGTGATGGAATTATATAATTTCCGTTGCCTGCTGGAACAGGAAGCCCTAAGATTAATGCTGAACCAGAAAAACTCCATGTTTCCTTTAATTGCAAAGGTACTGGAAAAGATAGAGAAAGCATGCCTGTCCAATGATGGGAATGTTGACTGGTATGACCTGGATGTCCAGTTCCATAGGGCGCAGGTACGTTCTTCAGGCAATCTTTTTGTCATAAACGCCTGGGAAAGCAATGCCCAGCTTATCTATACGCTCATGACTTTTAATACATCTGCCGGATAT
Organism: Clostridium pacaense; assembly: GCF_020709765.2. NCBI lineage: Bacteria > Bacillati > Bacillota > Clostridia > Eubacteriales > Clostridiaceae > Clostridium > Clostridium pacaense. Next base: position 11,883 of record NZ_JAJFEB020000009.1, on the reverse strand, counting down.
GGTGAGGAATATGCAGCTACTTTTTTTGAAAAACACCGGCGGTTATATGAGTTGTGGCTGTCAGATGATGAGGACAGTTACCAGGAATTAAAGAAACATATTATGGATGCGGAGATAATATCCAAATCTGTATTGAATAGTGTGCATATGGAGAAATAGTCAAGGGACTGTCCGGGGACGTATGGGAACTTACATTTACACAATGATATTCAATATCACACGTTCAGTTTCCATGTTATTCACCTCGGGTTTAGTATTCCTGTTTTTTCTAAACCCGAAGAATTGGGGTTAATCCAAAGATTTCGCTTGGAAGGCGAGGGTTTTAACCCCATTATACGGGCAATAATATTATATATTCTAATATTCTGTCGATATAATGTAAAGCTTTTGATGCTTTTCTGTACAAAATCCCTTAAATCATTTGGAAAATGCTTTCTATTCACATTTGGTGGGACAGCACATGATAAAGCTCATGTCTGAGACCGACAGTGGGGGGGGGGGGGTATTCGCGAAATTCCGGTTTAACGAATATCAGTTATTAATCATTTCATGCTTTATCTTACACCGTTTCTTATCATGCGCAAGCCCGATACATAGAATATTTCCCCTTAGAGTATGATAATATTCCTGTTTCATGATTTGGTCAAGCGCCTCTTTTGCCAGAGTTTCTAAATCAATACCTTGTTTAAATTCGATTATAATATGGGGCTTATTTGGTATTAGGGCCCGCAGGGTGATATCGCTGCGTCCAAGTCCTGCCTCCAGATTACTGGTTACCTCATAAGAACCGCGCAGCGTCATGCACATACCAAGCATCAGGAATTCAGTCATTACTTCGTTGTTAGGAATTTTTACCACGGTCGAGGTGGCATCATTTCTTTTGATGACGGTTAAGTAACCAGCATTGACTAATAATCCCCAAAGACTGTAATTGCTCTCCCGCTCAACATACGATGTATCCAGGTTGAGCCAGACGGTAGTTTCGGCTCCGCTTGCCAGGACATCAAAATCCTGCCAAAAACTTGCTGTAGCCTTTTCCAGTGCCTGCCGGATTAGATAATTGGATGAAGTATTGGTCCAGTAATTATCAAGAAAGGCATTATCTGCATAGTTCAGGATGGACCAGGGATTATACATCCCAATTCCAGAAAAGAGATAGCCGTCATACATCTGCTGTACATCTGTTGTTAAGGAAAGCCCGTAGGCGTTTAAGAGCGTTTCCGTTTCACCCGCTGTCAGCCCGAAATAAGGTGCATACTGGTGACTCATTACGGTGTACACTTTTGGGTTGTTCAATTGTGAGAAAATACTTTCCTTTGCGACTCGTTGGATGCCTGTAAGCAAGGCATGTCCTAAGGATGGGTTACCTTTTAGGGCTGCTCCAAAAAATGTGGAAAAAAACGTTCCCAGCGTGTCGTGATAATTGTATTCGTAACTGCTCATGATGGGTTGATCATACTCATCAATCAATAGAATCGGAGAGATGCCATAACATGCAGCCACGATCCTGGTGAAATCTACAAGACTCGTTGTTAAATAAATATAAGAAGAATTTTTATCTTTTAACGTATTTAAGATATCCCTATAGTTCTCATAATCATATGAATCGTGGTCCAGTTTTTCTTCCGCTACTGCTTCATAGCGAAGGAACTCACGCAAAAGCTCCTTTTTTAGCGTAAATATCAATTCATCGGCGGTGGCGCCTTTGCAGTTTTTCAAGGTTAGAAAAATGACTGGACAACTGTTCATTTGCTTGGCAAATGAGGTATTTGAAATTGCAAGTCTATCAAATATCTGTCTGCTTTCGACTGTGATGTCAAAAAATTCCCGCATCATAGTCATGTTGAGTGTTTTTCCAAACCTTCGCGGCCTCGCAATCAGGGCAACCTTATCACCCATCACTAAAAAATCCCGAATCATCAGAGACTTGTCGATATAATAGTACCCCTGCTCCCGTACCTCCCTAAATTCATCGTTGCCGATTGGCAATGGTTTTTTATTCAAATAAAACCTCCTTTTATGGCACCTTTTTATAACCGATGTTTTCCGGAATATTGGCTTAGATAGTTCTTACCATGACGCATCAAGTACGTTTTATCTATATAGCAGCAATCACCATAGCTGGCTTATAGAGCAATTGCTGGCTATTCTGTATATTAAAAGTATACCCTCTAAAAGTTGGAAATACAAGTATGAGATTGATTCGCTGCACATCTGATTCTAATCCATTCACATAGCGGATAAAGAGTTCATGCTGTACGCGATTGGCCGAAATATAATCAATATCACCAGTTCCTTCAGGGTGGGATCCAAACACGGAATCCAAACACGGGATCCAAACACGAAATCCAAACACGAAATCCAAGCATTTGGAGGAAAAAGCGATGAGAAAACAGCTTAGACAGAGGCGCGTTCTGAAATATGGGAATGAGGGGAAATTCCGGCCTAAAATAAGCAGTAAAAGGAACTTCTTATTTTTTGGTGAGAAGCCTAAAAATCGGTATTAACCGACAGCCCCTTTTTGCAAATGGGATTGCGAAAAAAGTGTCGACATTTTATATTAACAAGTTGACACTTTTTTAAAATTGTGCTACATTAATAATGGATAATTTAAATCACATCTAAAATGAAAAGGAGAAGGGTATATGAAAAAATCAGTGGTAATGGGGTTGGCATTGACAATGGCTGTACTAGGTATTACGGCTTGTTCAGGGGGAGGTTCTTCACAGACGAAATCGGCGGGCTCATCTGTTGGGAAGGAGGCTGTTTCCTCGACAGAGATGGAAAAAAGTGAGGAAACACCTGTACTGGCAGACGGGGATGCGGAAACCAGGGAGCTTAAGGTATCTCATGTATTTGCTGAAAGCCATCCGGTCCATCAGGCGTTCTTGCAGGCATCGGATGAACTTTATGATAAGACCGGGGGACGGTATAAGCTAATCATTTATCCGAACGGTACATATGGAAATTATACGGACAGTATTACAGCATGCCAGATGGGGACTCTGGATATCGCATGTCTGGACAGTGCGTCAGACTGGCTGGAAGCAGCAGGCGTACTGTTTGCGCCCTATTGCTTTGATAGCTATGAACATTGGCAGACATTTAAAGAAAGTGATTTATGTACGCAGATGCGTGGAGAAATCAGTAAAGCAGTGGGAGGCATTAATCAGCTGAATATGTATAATTTCGGTTTCCGCAATCTGACTGCCAATAAGGAGATACGAGCATTGGAGGATTTTAACGGGCTGACCCTGCGGTGCGTGAACTTTGAGCCGTACTCCACGCTGAAGGATGTTTTCCAGGTATCCATTACCTCGATTCCCATTGAGGATGTGTACATGTCACTGCAGACAGGCGTTGCGGACTGCGAGGAAAATCCGGTAACGCAGATTGTGACCATGAAGTTCTATGAAGTCCAGGATTATCTGATTATGACACAGCATATGCTTGCATGCTCATCGACCATCATTAATCAGGGTTTGTGGGATGCACTGCCTGAGGATGACAAGGCTATTTTCTCAGATGTATTTACCAATATGGGAAATAACGTGGATAAAATGACCGTTGAAAATGAGTCTGCCCTGATTGACGAATGCCTGTCCAACGGTATGACATTAATTGAGGATATTAACACCACGCCATTTAAGGAAAATGCACGGAAGGTGGTAGAGAATTATCCTGCATGGAAAGAACGGTACAATCAGATTCAGGCGATGAAATAACAGCAGAAGGGGAGAAGTTCCATGGAAAAGGCATTACGGGGGATTTTTTGGATTAACACAAAACTGAAACAGATGGAAAAGGCCTGTGGATGCATCTGTCTTGGCGTGCTATTTACAGTCATGATTTCCAATGCCATGCTGCGGTACTGCCTGCACAGTGGATTTAACTGGTCTGACGAGCTGAATCAATTCCTGTTTGTGTGGATGGGATTCCTGGCCTCAGCTTATACAATGGGCGATGATAAGCATTTAAATGTTTCTGCCTTTGTAAGCTTGTTTCCAAAATCTGTCCAATATGCGATAAGGCAGTTGATGAACATAATTATGCTGGTATTTTTTGTGATGTATATTCCGGCCCTCATTGAACTTCTGGGGCAGTTGGCAATATCCAGTGTCATGAGACTTCCTTTAAAGTATGTGTATGCAATCCTGCCTGTGAGTTTCGGTCTTATGAGTTACCATATTGTGTGTAACATAATAATGGATACCCAATGCTTCATGAGGGAACATAAGGGGGGAGGAAAGGCAAATGTCTAGTATCACATTGTTTTTAGTTAGTTTTATCGTATTCTTTTTATTAGGGATGCCTATTGCGGCGTCCATGATTATATCCTCCTTCCTGTACGCATTAAACAGTGGGATGGGACTCGCCATCATGGGAACAAAGATGTTTACAGGACTTAATAATTTTGCCCTGGTAGCGATTCCGCTGTTTATCCTTACTGCTGAAGTAATGAACCGTACATCTGTGGCGGACCGGATTTTTAAATTCTGCCGGGACATGGTGGGATATATACCGGGAGGTATGGGGCACGTTAATATTACAACAAGTATCATTTTTGCCGGAATGTCAGGTTCTGCCGTGGCAGATGCCGGAGGAATCGGACACCTGGCTTATCAGGCCATGGTGGATGAAGGTTTTGACAGGGAATTCAGTGCATCTACCACAGTTGCTTCCTCTACCGTAGGCCCTATCATCCCGCCAAGTATTCCCGCGGTTGTTTATGCCATGGTGGCCAATGTATCGGTAGGACGTCTATTGTTTGGCGGTATACTGCCAGGAGTGGTCATGGGCCTTATCCTGATGGCATATGTATACCTTTATTCCCTGCGGCACAATGGGCCAAGGCTGAAGTGGCAGGGATGGCGGTATTATCTGGTGCATTTGTTGTATTCCCTGTTTTCATGCATACTTCCGCTTATGACCCCGGCTATCCTCTTAGGAGGTATCTACATGGGAGTGGTTACTACCACGGAAGCGGCTGCGCTGGCAGTATTATATGCCCTGGTACTGGGGGGTATGGTATACCGTACCATGAAGATAAAAGATTTTATTGAAAGCCTGAAGCGTGTATTTATCACCAGCGGCTCTGTGCTTCTTGTGATTCCAGCGGCTAAATGTTTCAGCTTTGTCATGACAGCGGAGAATCTGCAGGTCAAATTATATGCGCTTCTCACATCATTTGCAGGTGACAGCAAGTTTTTAGTGGCTCTTTGTATTACCGTGCTGTTTCTGATACTTGGCTGTTTGAGTGACCCAAATGTGAATATCATGGTATTCGTTCCGATGATACTGCCCTTATTGAATGCAGCGGGATTTGATCCGGTTCATGCGGGTATCTGTATTATTGTAATTGCGATGATAGGCAATATCACGCCGCCGGTTGGGGTGGTGCTGATGACGACCTGCAGCATAGAGTATCTATCCATGGAACAGGTATGTAAAAAACTCTGGCCGTTTTTGGTTGTTCTGATGGTTGAGGTTATTATATTATGGGCGTTTCCGGGGCTTGTAACCGGAATCCCGAATATGCTGATAAAATAGAGGGGATAGTCCATGAAATTTATAATGGTAGATATAGGGAGCACATTCATAAAAACCGGTCTGTTTGATGTAGGCCTGAAGACTCAGATAGAGAAGGCAAAATATCCCACGCCTCCCAGAAAGGCAAACCATGACAGTAGTTATTATGAGAATGATGCCATGGAAGTGGTAGGGATAGTAAAGGGAATCATCCATGACTGCTGCAGGAAGCATCCGGATACATCTGGAATCCTGTTTTCTACCCAGCAGCATGGATGCGTTGTCTGCCATCCGGAAATGGAAGGGGATATTTATATTTCGTGGCAGGATACCAGGTGCCTGAAGCGCAGGAAAAGTAGTGGATACAGTTATATAGAAGAACTGAAGGAAAAATTTTCCAGGGAAATGATGGAACCCAACGGTGTTTACATAAAACCTGCATTGGCGCTGTGCAATCTGTATACTTTATTTGAGGAACAGGGGTTATCAAGGAAATGTGAGACACATGTACATACTCTTGGCTCTTATATTATTGAAAAGCTGACAGGAAATGGAATCTGTCATATTACAAATGCCGCCCCCATGGGATTTGCCAATATCCTGGATAACACATGGCGTACTGATATGCTGGAACAGGCCGGACTGGGATTTATAAAGCTTCCTGCCATAACCAGTCAGATGGAGTGCTGCGGGTATTATCAGGCGGGGGACGTACGCTTAGGGGTGTTTCCAGATGTGGGGGATGTACAGACCAGTGTATATGGGACAGATGCTGTGACAGGGGACCTTATTATTAATATAGGGACCAGCGGACAACTGATTTACATAACGGATCGGTTTGTACCGGGAAATTATGAAATAAGGCCTTTCTATGAGAACAATTATTGTAATGTCATATCCCGCATGCCGGGAGGGAGGAATTTCGATATACAGATTGATTATATCCGGGATATAGGGAGACAGGTATTCGGTTCATCCCTGGAACGGGAAGAGATATGGAACAGACTGCATCAGATGGAGCCCTGGCATGACACACAGGGGCTGGAAGTGGACTGTGGGTTCTATGAACTGCCGGATAGGCTGGCAGATGGGAATATCCGGCATATAAACCATGATAATCTGAAACTTAAAAATGTAATGTGGGCTACTGCAATAGACTTTGGAAGAAAATACCGGGAATTTGCGGATTATCTGCGCGGACAGGAAGAGCGGAATGGAACCATATACTTTACAGGGGGCGCAGTCCTGAAAAACAGGGAATTACAGGCGGCCATACAGCGGGAAGTGGGGATTCAGGAGGTTGTCTGTGCCGCGGATGACGAGGTTTTCAGAGGAATGCAGAAATTAGTTCTTAAGTGTGTGGAAAGGATGGATTGGGATGAAACAGAAAATCAGAAGGGGGCAGGAAGTAACCGGTGTATTCCTGTCGGAAATCGCGGCTCCAAACCTGCTGCGTTTGATGCAGGCGTCAGGGCTTGATTATGTGATTGTGGATTGTGAGCACGGATATTTTGACTATTCACAGGTAGCGGCTATAGCAGCAGTGGGGAATGGAATCCATTTTCCTGTAATTGTCAGGATCCCGAACGTGGCGCGGGATTGTATCCAGAAGTATCTGGACGCAGGCGTGGACGGACTTCTGGTTCCCATGCTGGAGACAAAAGAACAGGCCCGGATGCTGGTGAGGTACGGAAAATATGCACCTGAAGGAAAACGGGGCATATCTACCATGCGTCCCCACAGTAATTACAATCCAGGGAGCCTGCAGGAGTATACATCGGCAGCCAATGGACGGGTTATGCTGTTTGCTCAGATTGAAACCCAAAAGGGAGTTGCTAATATAGGCGATATCGTTTCAGTTCCCGGACTGGATGGCGTTTTCATCGGCCCCAATGACCTGGCGTGTGACCTGGGGACAATGGGGGACTTTTCTGCTCCGGCAATGGAAAACTGCATCAGCACTGTGATTGAGGTAACAGGAAAAGCAGGGTTACCCAGCGGAATCATTACATCCAAAACTGAATTGATTAAACAGTGCCGCTGTAAAGGTATGACTATGTTCAGCTGTGACAGTGAACTGGGATTATTGAAGAAAGGGATTCTGGAGATGAGGAAATGCTCTCAGGGTTAACAAAACAGGACGGGTTTAAGCAATGCCCCGTCCTGTTTTGTTGTATGTCATCTTATTGTCTTGCCCACTGAAGGGCTGAATACACATCCAGCATCCCGCCGCTATATACCCTTCCGTTCAGGGTATCCAGCTTATGGGCCGAGGTGATGAGGATATTCTTCACATCCTGAAGGCTCAGTTCCGGGCGGGCGGAGTACAGCATGGCGGCTGCTCCCGTTACCATGGGCGCTGCCATGGAGGTGCCGGACATGAAGGCGAAGGATTTATCCGGGATGGTGCTTAGGATGAATGTGCCCGGGGCGGCAATATCCACGCTGACCGGACCGTAGTTGGAGCTTCTGTCCAGCTTGCCGTTGAATATCAGGTTAGCCACGGTTATGATATTGTCATATGGAAGGCTGGCTGGGTAGACAGGATTCTTATCTATATTGTAGCCGATTTCGTCCTCGTTCCCATTGCCCGCCGCAACCACGAACAGCATCTTGGAATTCTGGATGGCTGCACGGAACTCCTCGGTGTAATTTTCAGAACCAAAGCTTAGGTTGCATATTTGGGCGCCATTGGCCTCGGCGTAGCGGATGGCGGCAATGACGCTTTCAGGGCTGCCCTTTCCTTCCTCGCCGCCCAGGGCTTTGATGGACATGATCTTGACATACTGGTTATCCGTGATTCCCACTGAACCGCCGTTGTTCCTGGAGGCGGCAATGGTGCCTGCCGCGTGGGTGCCGTGGTTGTCTTCCTTACCGGTGTAGAGCTGGTTGTTATTGTCAATGAAGTTCCAGCCGTTCACATCATCGATGAAGCCATTGCCGTCATTGTCAATCCCGTCACCGGGAATCTCATCCTCATTGACCCATATGGCGTCCTTAAGGTCCGGATGATCCACATCAATACCCGTGTCAATGATTGCCACGATGACCGGGCGCTTATTCTCAATCTGATCATAAAGCTCCCAGGCAGGCTGGAGGTTGATATCAATCCCCTTTACCGCATCAATGGTGCTGGCCTTGAAGTTGCTGGGACCAAGGGGCGGAAGGGATATGGTGTCCACCCCGTTTTCATCTGTCTTGACAATGGGATCCACTGTCTTTATATCCAGCTTCCGCTCAATCTTCTGTACCTGTCCGTCGTTCTTAAAGGCCCATTGGTAGGCCGCGTAGTCGTCCCGGGTGGAAAGGTTGTTGAGTCCAGGACCTACTGCGTATGGGGAAAATGAATTGTTGGGGGAGGCTGCATCGCAAAGGGAGAATATCTGGCCTGAGCCTGCATCGCCGAGGGAGAATGTCTGGACTGAGCCTGCATCGCCGAGGGAGAATGTCTGGACTGAGCCTGCATCGCCGAGGGAGAATGTCTGGCCTGAGCCTGCATCGCCGAGGGAGAATGTCTGGCCTGCGCCTGCATCCCCAAGGGAGGATGTCTGGACTGAGCCTGCTTCTCCTGTCAGGGATGGAATGTGGCCATAGGCTCCGTCAAGTGCTGTATGGATTGGGGCTGCCGCAAGTGCTGCCGTCATGGCAAGCGGGAGGGCCGCCGCCGTTAATTTGTTCATATCTGGGTTACTCCTTTTCATGTATGTATCTGAATTGTGCTCACACTGCATTGTAATAGTATAGCACATAAGATATCACATGATTTTGAAGATTTTATGAAATTTCTTCCAAATATATTACAAATGAGGTTAAAATCCAATATCCCATCTAAAAAAGCTTAGTCCAGCTTCCATATATCCCGGTTATATTCTTCAATGGTGCGGTCGGAAGAGAAGAAACCGGCCTGGCTGATATTGACCAGCATTTTCCTGGCCCATTCTGTGCGGTTCTCATAATCATTGTAAGCCTGTTCCTTGGCCCTGCAGTATGCATCAAAGTCAGGGAAGGTCATGAACCAGTCCTTGCTCAGCAGTTCGTTGGACAGACGCTCCAGGTGTTCCTTTGAACCCACGGCCAGCATCTGGGGGCCGGTGATGAAGTCCACGGCCTCCCGGATGGATGGGTCCGCTTCGTAGTAGGCCCTGGAGCAGTAGCTCCCGTCCTTGTAACGCTGGATCACCGTTTCGCTGGAATCGCCAAAGATATAGATATTGTCATCCCCCACAAGTTCATGGATTTCCATATTGGCCCCATCGTCCGTGCCCAGGGTTACGGCGCCGTTCAGCATGAACTTCATGTTGCCCGTACCGCTGGCCTCCTTGGAGGCAAGGGAGATCTGCTCGGAAATATCGCAGGCAGGTATCAGCTTCTCAGCCAGGGTCACGTTGTAGTTATTGACCATGATTACCTGAAGCCATGGTTTTACATCCGGGTCATTGTCGATGATCTGCTCCAGGCAGAGGATCATGTGGATGATATCCTTTGCAATCACATAGGCAGGGGCTGCCTTGGCCCCGAATATGGCAGTGATGGGGGTGGTCGGTTTTTTACCCTTCTTAATCTCCAGGTATTTGTGTACCAGGTACAGGGCGTTCATCTGCTGGCGCTTGTACTCATGAAGGCGCTTGATCTGGATGTCAAAAATGGACTGGGGATTCACATCCACCCCCTGTGTCTCCTTAAGGTACAGGGCCAGGTCCTCTTTTTTCCCATCCTTGATGGCTAAGAGGCGGTGCAGGGTCTTCATGTTATTCATGAATTCCGGGGCGCCCAGTTTCTTTAACTCCATGGCATCCTTCCTGAACCCGCTGCCGGTTAATTCCTCAATCAGCGCGGTCAGCTGGGGATTGCAGTGGAGGAGCCACCGGCGGAAGGTGATGCCGTTTGTCTTGTTGTTGAATTTTTCAGGATAAATCTGATAAAAGTTATGCAGTTCATTTTCCTTCAGGATATCCGTGTGAAGGGCAGCCACGCCGTTGACGCTGAAGCCGTAGTGGATGTCGATATGGGCCATATGGACCCGGTCGCCTTTGTCAATGATGGCCACGGACTGGTCGTCAAATCTGCGGCGCACCTTGTCGTCCAGCACTTCCATGATTGGAATCAGCTGGGGCACGGTTTCCTTGAAATATTCCATGGGCCATGTTTCCAGTGCCTCTGCCAGGATGGTGTGGTTGGTGTAAGCGCAGGTCCTGCTTACAACCTGGATGGCATCGTCCATTTCCATGCCGTGCTCCGCGGTGAGCAGACGGATCAGCTCCGGTATGACCATGGTCGGATGGGTGTCATTAATCTGGATGACCGCGTAGTCGGGCAGGTCGTAAAGGCTGGAGCCTTTGCTGAGCGCTTCTGCCAGAATCAGGCGCGCGGCATTGCTGACCATGAAATACTGCTGGTAGATGCGCAGGACCTGGCCCGCCTTGTCACTGTCGTCCGGGTACAGGAACAGGGTAAGGTTCTTCCGTATGTCCTTCTTGTCAAAGGAAATGCCTTCTGTTACCAGGGATTCATCCACGGTCTCCACGTCGAACAGATGGAGGGTATTGGTGCGGTTCCCATAACCGGTTACCTGGATGTCGTACATCCTGGATGTCAGGGTAAAGCCCTTGTAGGGAATCTCATAGGTTACATCTGTCTTGGTGAGCCATGAGGTGTCCTTAATCCAGGGATTAGGTTCCTCATCCTGAAGGTTATCCTTAAACAGCTGCTTGAATAGGCCGAGATGATAATTCAGGCCGATTCCATCCCCGTTTAATCCAAGGGTTGCAATGGAATCCAGGAAACAGGCGGCCAGGCGGCCAAGTCCTCCGTTGCCAAGGGATGGCTCCGGCTCTATCTCCTCAATCCGGCTTAAGGACTTACCGTGGCTGTCCAGGATGGATTTCACGCCGTCATAGATTCCAAGGTTAATCATATTGTTGGACAGCAGTTTTCCGATAAGGAATTCAGCGGAAATATAATAGAGCTTCTTCTTTCCTTCATCGGATCTGTGGGTTCCGGCCAGGTCTTTTACCAGATGCAGGAGTCCGGTATAAATCTCCTGGTCGGTGCAGGATGCCAGATCCTTCTTACATGCAGCGGTTAGCATTTCTTCCAATTGTTTTTGGTTCATGGGATTACTTCCTTTCAATGTATGCTTATATGTGGGGGTAACATGGGTTCCGTAACCATATTGTGGGGTTCCAAACACACCTTAGAGCGTGTTTGAAAATTGCTTTCCGTCAGCTGTGCGTCCCACTTCGTGGGAGATTTGGTCCCGATGATGGAGGCGTAGCCCGCTACGCTGACTGAATCGGGGCCAAATATACCGCGAAGTGGGGCGTGCAGATGGCGGGAATGAATTTTCAAACAGGC
>NZ_JAJFEB020000008.1:0-247232 GCF_020709765.2 Clostridium pacaense | reverse complement strand
AGATGTATTTTATTACAATCAAAAGAATGTTGGAAGTGTGCTTTTCAGCACACCCCAACATTCAGTATAGAACCTTTCAAAAAAAGTCTCCTATGATTCAATGATAGGAGACTTTTAAGTATCTTATTTACAGGAAAATGTCCATGATCAGGATCTCTGTCCGCTGCCATCGGAAGTTAGGCTTCTTTTTGGGGCTTCAAACTGCATTTTAAAAATCTGCCGGACTTCCGTCTGCCTTTGAACATTCCATTCTCCACCAATATTTCTCCACGCCGGATGGTACATACCGGCCAGCCCTGGGAGATGAAACCTTCGTAGAGGTCGTAATCCAGATCCGCAGGGTAATGGAGGTTTTCGCGTACCAGCGGCACCGTCTTTTCCGGATCCACCACGATGATGTCAGCATCGCTGCCAACCTCCAGGACGCCCTTTTCAGGATAACATCCAAACACCTTGGCCGGATTGGTACTGCTTACTTCGACCAGCTTGTTGAGGGAGATGATGCCGCGGTTGACGCCAATCATCAGCAGCCCAAACCGTTCCTCCAGGCCGGGTATACCGTTGACCGGGATGCTGAAATTTGGGACTTTTCCATTGGTCAGGGCATCATCCTTTAAATCCTGTTCCTTTATCTTTCGGGAAAATACCTCGTTGTCAGAGGTAACCAGGCTGAGTGTGCCGTCCTTAAGCCCTTCCCACATGGCTTTCCGGTCTTCTTCGCTGCGCAGCGGAGGGCTCATCAGATAGTTGATGCCGTTGTCACCCTTGTTTTTATCATCGGTCAAGGTGAGATAGTGGCCGCAGGTCTCTGCCTGGACCTTGACGCCGCGCTTTTTTGCCTGACGGACCATATCAACCGCCTCTTTGGTGGAAAGATGGTAAAAGTATACGGGAACATCCAGCAATTCGGAAAATGTCAGGATGCGGTTCACGGCCTCTGCTTCACATGCGTTGGGCTTGGCTTTATTAAAGAATTCCCAGTCCTGCTTACCTTCGGTCAGAAGATCCTGTTTCATGAAGTCAGCAATGGCGCTGCTCTCGGCGTGAAAACCGCACAGGGCGCCTTCCTGCTTTGCGGCCTTCATGATTTTGAGGATATCGGCATCGTTTATCATGACACCTGGATAGATGGTAAACATCTTAAAGGTAGGGATGCCGTCCGCCACCAGCTTTTTAACGGTTTCCTGCAGTTCATCCTGACTGTTTCCTGCGTTTATGAATTTGGCATGGACGCTGTAATCCAGTACTGAATCAGCCATCTCCGCTTTCCGCTCTTCTACTGCCTGTAATACAGGCACATCTTCTGTGGTGGTGCTGAAATCCATGAATGTGGTAACGCCGCCGAAGGCAGCGCATTTGCTGGCGGTATAAAAATCCAGTATATCAATGGTATTACTAAATGGAGCCATTACGTGCATATGGGGCTCAATCAGACCGGGCATCACATATTGATCCCGGGCGTCAATGATTTTGGTGATGTTCCCTTTATCTGCGTTTTCGTTTACGAGATTATCGAGCTTCCCAGGCGATGCGATATAAGAAATCTTTTCACCTTCCACGCCGATGTCGGCTTTAAATGTTTCAGATGCCGTAACAACAGTTCCACCTCTTACAATCAAATCCAGCATAAAATCCATCCTTTCCGGAACATATGATAATCTCTTATACATCCTTTGGGTCATACGCCGAACCCCAGGTCTTTGGAACGCAGGAACGTTTCACCATGATGGTCAGCGCGATAATGGTAACGATATAGGGCAGCATCTGCAGGAACTGATAGGGAATGACGGAGCCTGTGGTCTGGAACCGGAGCTGGGCCGCATCCGCCGCCCCAAATGCCAGGCAGACAACCGCTGTCCGGATGGGATCCCAGCCGCCTACCACACAGGCCGCCATTACGATAAAGCCGCGGCCGGCCGCCATGCCGCCGGCAGAGAAATATCCCACTTCTCCCAGCGTAAGCACACATCCGCCCAAAGCGGCGGATATGCCGGAAAGAATGACGGTCTGGTATTTCAGCTTGATGACCGAAAGACCTGCAGTAGCGGCCGCTTTGGGATTGTCGCCAACTGCCCGCACATTCAGGCCCCACCGCGTTTTGTAAAGGATGTAGGCTGCAAAAACCGGGAGGATCAGCGCTATCCATGTGCTTACCGGCTGTGCGAACAGCAGCGGACCGATTACCGGTATGCTGTGCATGCTCTTTGGGAAGATGGTCGGGAAGGTAGCCACACGGGACTGCCTTGTTTCTGACATCAGGGAAAATAATGCGTCCGTGGCGCCCAGGGAAATCATGTTAACCATCAGTCCGGTCACGACCTGGTTTGTCCGCCGTGAGACCGTAAGGAAAGCCACGATCAGCCCCAGGAAAGCGCCGATTACAATGGTAAGGATGACGGCCAGTATCAGGCTGTTCATGTAGAAACCTGCAGCAATGCCGGTAAGGGCGCCGAAAAGCATGATGCCCTCAATCCCCATGTTGATTACGCCGGAACGCTCGGCATATACCTCGCCAATCGCAACGATGAGCAGAGGCGCGGCCCACCGCAAGGTTGCCTGCAGCCAATCCATAATAATTTCAATTGCCATATTAGTTACCCTCCTTTGCGGCAGAAGCACCGGTTCCGCCTTCTGCATCGTCATCATCCTTGCTGTTGTCCACGATTTTTGCCATACGGCGGCTGTCAACAACGCCAACACCAATGACGAACAGCATACACATGGCGATAATGATGGAATTCATGGATGAGATAACACCGGTTTCAATGGACATGGTTGCGCCTCCTGCTTTCAGTGCGGCGAAGAACAGTGCGGAAAATATTACGCCCAGGGGATTGCCGCCTGCCAGAAGGGCAACAGCGACGCTTTCATAGCCCACTCCGGTAACAAATTCCATGTATACACGGCGCTTCAGTCCCATGACCTCCACCGCGCCTGAGAAACCGCCAAGTATGGCTCCAATCATCATGATGATCATTATCTGCTTTTTCGCATCGATTCCGGCATACCTGGCGGCATTGGGATTTGCGCCCAGCATCTTGGTCCGGTAGCCGAAAGAAGTATAGTTTAATATAAAATAGAAGACAATGCACAGAAGGATTGCTATGAACGGGCCAGGATGAAGGCTGGACCCCTTCATCAGGATCGGCAGCAATGCGCCGGGAGCAAATTTCTTACTCATGGGATAGAATGCGCCGGTTTCCGCAACCAGCGGCAGGCAGGAAACCACCCAGTTGGTAAGATAGATGGCAATATAACTCATCATAATGGTTGCGGTTACTTCATTTACGCCCTTGTAGGCCCGCAGGTAGCCGGGAATCAGCCCCCAGACCGCGGAGAACACGGCAGCGCAGAGGAAACAGAGCAGTATATGCAGGATGGGCGGCAGACCCAATTCCAAAACCCCTATTAGGGAAGCGCCGATGGCTCCCAGATACATATAGCCCTCCATGCCGATATTCCAGACCCCTGCCTTGATCCCAAGGGAAACGCCGATGCCGCCAAGCAAAAGTGGTGACGCGCGGACAAGAACATTGCTCAGGGCCTGGCCATTGCCGAAGGCCCCTCTTATGAGGGCGCTGTAAGCAACAAATGGATTAACGCCTGAAATCCCGATTAAGATGGCGCTGGCAATCAATCCCAGTACAATACCGAATACCGTGCGGCCGAAAGATACCGCTAAATCCCCCAGAAAGGGGAGTCTTAAAATTTTCGTTTTATTCAACATTTTCATCTACAGCACCTCCGGGACCTGTCCCAACATCATCTGGCCAATTATCTTTTGATCCGCCGTCTCCCCGTCCAGATCCCCCATGCTCCCACCGCTGAAAAGCACAATGATACGGTCGCTTAAGGCCATGATTTCCTGAAGTTCAGCGGAGATGAAGAGAACGGCCGCGCCGCGGTTCCGCTCCCTTAACAGGATGTCCAGGACGTTGTCCACGGCGCCCAGGTCCAGACCGCGGGTTGGATGTGCGACCAGGTCTAGAACGGGTTCTGGGTCCAGTTCCCGGGCAATGACAACCTTTTGCTGGTTTCCACCGGAGAGATTGCGCACACGCACATCTTCGGATGGTGCCTTGACATGGTATTTTTTAACCATTTTCCTGGCGTGCTTTTTTATGTTTTTATAATTTAGAATATTTTTATGGGCAAAAGGTTCATTAAAATAATCCTTGATGATTAAATTATCCGAAATGCTGAAATCCATGACCAGGCCGGTTTTCTGCCGGTCCTCCGGAATGAAGCCCAAAAATGACGGGTCTGCGATGACGCCGGTAACGGGTCTGCCCTTAATGGTGATGGAACCGCTGGTCAGCTTACGCATACCGGAGATGCACTCGGCCAATTCCCTTTGGCCGTTCCCGTCGACCCCGGCAACGCCGACTATTTCACCGGCATGTACGGTAAGGTTAAAGTTTTTAAGGGCAGGGATACCGCGGTCGTCAACTGCATTTACATCCTTCATGACCAGAACCGGCTCCTTGTCTGCAAAGGCGGGGCGTTCTTTCCTTTCGATGGAAACCGGCCGTCCGACCATCATCTGGGCCAATGTCAGCTGTGTTGCGTCCTTTGTATTTACGGTTCCGATGTATTTGCCGTCGCGTATTACCGTGACGCGGTCTGTAATCTGGATCACCTCGCGCAGTTTATGGCTTATGAAAATGACCGAACGTCCTTTTTCTGTAATATGGCGGATGGCGCAGCAGAGCTGGTCGCTTTCCGCAGGAGTCAGCACAGCCGTGGGCTCGTCCAGCACCAGGACCTTACAGTCCCTGTACAGGGCCTTCAGGATTTCCACCCACTGCTGTCTGCCTACCGGCAGGCGCCACACAATTTCATCCGGGTCCACATAAAGCTCATATTCCTCGCACAATTCCAGCAGTCTGCGCTTTGCAGGTTCCAGATCCAGATGCTGTTTTTTGGATGGGATGCCAAGAATTACATTTTCAATGACAGAAAGCGTGTCCACTAATTTGAAATGCTGGTGTACCATGCCGACGCCGTAAGAAATCGCCTCGGAAGGAGAACCTATCTGTACCTCCCTGCCATCCAGCAGGATTTTTCCGCTGCTTGGCGGATAAAGGCCGTACAAAACGTTCATTAAGGTGGTCTTTCCCGCGCCGTTTTCCCCCAGAAGTCCCAACACCTCGCCTTTTTTGCAATCGATGCTAACGTGGTCATTTGCCAGGACACCTGGAAATTCCACTGTGATATCCTGCATTTGCAGTGCATACCTATTATCTTCCATAAATGAATTTACCCTCCTGAGCATGGGAAACGGAAACAAATGGGGATGCCCTCAGGCAGCTCCCCATCTGCGGTTCCCTGAATCAATAAGCTTATGCCTAGTCAGCAATGTCAATTTTTCCGGCAAGAAGGTCGGCAACCGCCGCGTCATAAACAGCCTGCTGCTCACTTGTCAGTTCTATATTGATGACCGGACGGATGCCGTTTTCCTTCATGCCAAGAACATGGGACCTGCCGTCGCATAATTCGCCTTTTGTTTCCAGATATCCCAGTTCGTCCCAGGCAAACACAACGCTTCCCGCAGTGACATCTTCTGCGCCGTAGTCCCTGGCGTAGTCGGCAACAGCGCCGACGACCTTCACATTCCCGGAATCCTGGGCAGCGGCGGCAACGCCTGCGCCTGCGGCATCCAGGCAGGGGAACAGGACATCATAACCCTGTGCAATCACAGCAAGGCAGGCCTCGCGGGCCTTGACGGTATCGGCCCAGTCGCCTGTGGTGATGGCGGTCGTCTCAATATCCGGATTGACATAGGCCACGCCCTTGTAGAAGCTGGCTTCCATCATGCGGTGTGTATCATAGAATTCGCCCGTCACCATGGCAACCTTATTGGTCTTGGTGGTCAGGCCTGCCAAAACCCCGCCGATGAACCCGGCATGGCTGTAGCTGATGGTGGCGGCAGACATGTTAGGCAGGTCAAAGGTGTCCGTACCCACGGAGAATATGAACTGGCGGTCAGGAAATTCTTCGGCCACAATCGACACGGCTTCGCCGAACTGGCCTCCCTGTCCGATGATGATCTCATAGCCCTGCTGGGCAAACTGGCGAAGCACCTCTACCTGCTCGTCCTGGGTTACATTTTCCTTATAGGCTGTCTTGATCCCTAATTCATCCTTTGCCTTGACCATGCCTTCATATGTAAACTGGTTGAAGGCCTCATCCGTAATCAGGCCGGGCAGGATCATGGCAACGCTGTTATCCCACTGGGAATCCGCACCTTCACTGCCGGCGGCGGCTGCGGAGGTATCATTACCGGCAGCTGCGCCTGGGCTGCCGGCACCTCCGGATGAGCAGGCGGATAAACAGATTGCGGCTGCCAGGGTCAGGCTCATGATTGACATTGATTTCTTTTTCATAATTTATATTCTCCTTTATATTAAATATTTTCAGTAAGTAAATGTCCTCTTTTGATTTTCTTTTCCTCCGGGGTTTTATAAAGACCTTTTTTGGATGTCTTATATCCTCCCCTGCACATCATTTCCAGGACCAGGAACGATGTTTCCACAGGATCCATCACCGGGATTCCCAGCGCCTGGCTTACCGGCCCGCCAAATCCTGTCATGCCGGCACAACCCAGGATCAAAACCTCCGCCCCTTTTGCAACCGCCTTTTTGCCCTCTTCAATCAAACGGCTTATGGTTTCTTCCCTGTTGGCTTCAGCATCCAGCACACTCATATTTAATGGGAAAACGCCTGCTAAGCGATGGTCCATTCCGTACTGGGACACCATGTTTTCCATCATGGGGACTGCTTTTTCAGATGCTGCCAGGATGGAAAAACGGCTTCCTAAAAGGAATGACATGGCAATGGATGTCTCTGCAATGCCAAGGACCGGGCAATCACAGATTTCCTTTGCCGCGTACAGGCCGGGATCGCCGTAGCAGGCGATTAAGATTCCGTCATATGCGTTTCCGGACATTTTTAAAAGGCGGCATAACCCAAAACCGGAAAGGGCATAATCATAGAACGATTCCAGGGCTTCCGGACCGAAATCCAATCCTGTAACCGTGACAGACGTGTCAGGGGCCCTGACACGCTCCACGGTCCTCCTGATATCTTCCGTCATGGCATCTGAGGTGTTGGGATTTATAACTAATAAATTCATTCCTCCTCCTTTTCAAGCTGGCTTTAAAAACTAACAATTGAGAAATATATTCGCTATTGCGAGTAACATAATTATTATAACGTACAAACTTTTTGCTGTCTATTGTCACTTTGTTATATAATATTTACAAAAATATATGCATATTGCCTATTGCATAATGGGAAAAAGACACAATATATACATAAAATTTTTTGTATAACAATAAAATCCGGGAAAAAGTAAGAAGGTGCAGGACAGATTAGAAAGGCTGCATATCTGCAGCCGGATTACTGCCGGTCCATGATAAACGGCAGATATATTGGAGTGGCGGAAGCCGCTCCGAAATTCATGAACAGGAAAATACCAGATGGGAAGATGTGCATGGTCTTTATACAAAAGATTCAGGGATTTGTGAAGGATCAGGGGAACTGCTGCATATCCGTACCAGTTCCCCGCCAATCAGGGCCACATCCTCCTCCTGGTGGGTGGAGAGGATCAGGATCCGTCCATCCTGCTTTTCCCTGATATACGCAATCACACTGCGTTTCAGCTCCTCATCCATCCCGGTAAAAGGCTCATCCATGATAAGGATATCGGACGGGGTGAGCAGCGCCCTCAGGACCGCGACGCGTCTCTTCATGCCGCCGCTCAAGGTGGATACGGGACGGTTGAGACATTCCTCAGGCAGCAGCTTCCCCATCTCCCACCTGACGCGGGAGGCTTTCAGGGAACGGCCAACGCACATCATCACATTATCCATGGGGGAGAAGGATTCACACAGCCTATCCTCCTGGAATACGGCTGATATGGCGGCGGTTTTCCCGCCGGGGGTAATGGCCACGGTCCCCTCATCCGGCGTTTCCAGCCCCATCATGATCCGCATCAGGGTGGTCTTGCCGGAGCCGGAAGGGCTCATAAGGCAGTAACACCCGCCGTCCCGGAAAGTCATGCTGATATCCGTGAGGACAGGCAGGCCGTCATATGATTTTGTGATATGTCTGAGTTCAATCATTCTCTTCGTGGCTCCTTAAGCGTTTTATAAGGGCGTATATGGCAACGGTGTTCCCACAGGCCCTGTCAGTACTTTAGTGTTTCACTTTCCCTAAAAGATACAGGAAAATACGTTCAAAAACAGCGCTGACAATTATGATGACAAAGGTCCAGGCAAACAGCCCAGCGGTATCCAGATAAAGTTTGGAATAGTAGAGCTGTTCGCCGATGGAACCTTCCGGTATGCCGATTACCTCCGCGGCCACGCCGGATTTCCAGCTCATGCCCAGGGCGGTCCGGCATCCGCTGATAAGGTAGGGCAGCACGGCGGGGATATAGATATGGCGCACCTGCTTCCACAGGGGAATCCGGAATACCAGGGCCATCTCCAGAAGCTTCCTGTCCGTGTGTTCCAGCCCGGAAAGGGTATTCACATATATCATGGGGACCACGACCAGAAAGGACGTAAAGACGGCCAGGTTATGGGAACCGATCCAGATAAGGGCAAGGATGACAAAGGAGGCCACGGGGACCGATTTGATTAACAGCATCACCGGTTCCAGCAGTTCCCTTATAAGGGGAAATGCATAGGCCAGGCATCCTAACAGGATGCTGAGTACAAATGCCCCGAGAAAGCCAAGGCTTATCCTGGCAAAAGAACTGAAGATGGAGGCCCAGAAGGAGCTGTCGCGGACAAGCTCCAGGAGGGCCTTTACCATATCCACAGGCCCCACGAATATGATATTGTTGTGTATCAGCATATTGGCTGCCTGCCACACTGCAATCCAGAACAGCCAGATGAAATATTTCCGTATACGGGTGTTTTGATTCATGAAAAATGTCTCCGCCAACCAGTCATATGGTATCCGCCCCTGGGGGCCTTCACGCTCTAAGGCATGTAATAAAAGTCATCCCCGGGCATCTGGCCGCCGATGGATTTGGCATCCTGTTCCATGAGGATGGAGAGGTATCCGCTTAATGCATCCTTCATCTCCTGTCCTGTAATGCATACGATGTTGCAGTAGGGAAGGGCCTTCTGGGCGATGGGGGCTTTCTCCACAATGCCCTGGGCAGCGATAAGGGCTGCTGCTTCCTCCGGATGTCCGGAAGTAAACAGGGCGGATTCCGCATGGTCTTTCAGGAAATCCTCAATGGGCGAACGGTTCTCCCGGAGGAAGTCGCTGCGCACCAGGGTGACGCCTGTTACCAGCATGCTGCCGCTGTCCTTGTTCAGCATGTCCCACTGTTCCGTCAGGTCCAGAACGGTTTTCAGATCCTCATTCTGGATGCAGGCGGCTGTGGCAAAGGGCTGGGGAAGCACGCCGATGGCGCTGGAATCCTGCTTTAAGATAGAGGCAACCTCGGTGGCTTCAGACTTAAACTGGAGGTCCACATCGCCGGAACCGAGGCCATTTTCCTTTAAGAGGTAATTCATCACATATTCCGGCGTGGTGCCCTTGCCGGTCATGTAAATGGTCCGTCCCTTAAGGTCTGCCATGGATGTGATGGAATCATCTGATGCAACCACATACAGGACGCCCAAGGTGTTGATGTCCAGGACCGTTACATTTCCCTGGGTCTTGGCGTAGAGGACGCTGGCCACATTGGCCGGCACCAGGGCGATGTCCAGGTCACCGTTTGCAATCTTGCCTACCAGCTCGTCCGCCTTGCCGGTCATGGTAAATTCATATACATTGGAGGTTTCGCCCTTGGCGGCCTTGTCCATCAGGGATACCAGGCCCATGGAGGTGGGGCCTTTTAGGGAACCCACGCGGATTCCGGCCTGGCAGGTCAGTTTCGGCTCATCCCCGGATCCGTCCGCGGTAAGCTCCTTGGCAGACCCGGCCGGACTGTTGGACCCGCTTTCCTCAGAAGACCCGGTATCCTCTGACCCGCTGCTGCCGGTCTCCTGGGAATCAGGGGCAGGGGGTTCTGCCTGTGTGGCGCTGGCGGCAGTGTCCTTGGCAGCGGAACCCTGTCCGGATCCGCCGCATCCGCCAAGCATCAGGGAAGCGCCCAGGAATGCAGTTAAAAGTATGGAAATGGAACGTTTCATAATACAATCTCTCCTCTCATAAATATCCTTTACTATAGCACAACAGGCCCTCCTTTTCTATAAAATATTTGAGAAATATTATTGATATAAATATCACAATATGAGATAATGGAGATACCGTTTGGGGTGAACTCATAATACACGCAGATAGTGGAGGAATAAGGGATGAAAGTAACGATTTGTATTGGAAGTGCCTGTCATTTAAAAGGGTCCAGGGAGATTATCGCAAAGCTTCAGAAGCTGGTTGCTGAGAATGGCCTGTCTGACCAGGTGGATTTAAACGGCGCATTCTGCACAGGCAACTGTGACCACGGCGTATGTGTGACCGTGGAGGGCGAACTCTATTCACTGAAACCGGAAGATACCGAGGAATTTTTCGAGAATGAGATAAAAGGGAGACTTTGATTATGGGCATGGAAATCATTGATTTCAAAGCCACAAAGTGCAAGCACTGCTACAAATGCGTCCGCTACTGCGATGTGAAGGCCATCCAGGTAAAGGATGAGCGGGCGGTCATCATGCCTGACAGATGTATACTTTGCGGACATTGTCTCAAGATATGTCCCCAGTCCGCCAAGACCCTCCGGAGCGATCTGGATATGGTAAAGGGGTTCCTGCGGGAAGGCATGCGGGTAGTGGTATCCATTGCGCCGGCTTACATGGGACTTTTAAAATATAAGACAATCGGGCAGGTGCGCGGAGCGCTGATGCGCCTTGGGTTTGAGGATGTGAGGGAAACCTCGGAGGGCGCCGCCTTCGTGACGGCTGAATACGCCAGAATCCTCAGGGAACATAAGATGGATAACATCATTACCACCTGCTGTCCAAGCGTCAATGACCTGGTGGAGATTTATTATCCCCAGCTGGTACCGTACCTGGCGCCGGTGGTGTCCCCTATGATTGCCCACGGAAAGCTTCTGAAGGAAGAGCTTGGGCGGGACGTGAGGGTGGTGTTCCTGGGACCGTGCATTGCCAAGAAAAAGGAGTCCAAGGATCCGCGGCATGAAGGTTATATTGATGCCGTGCTGAATTTTAATGATATCAACAAGTGGTTGGAGGAAGAGGACATTGTCATCGAGGACTGTGAGGACCGGCCATTTACAGCATTTGACCCCAAGGTCAACCGCCTGTATCCGGTGACCAACGGAGTGGTAAGCTCCGTGCTGGCAACCGAGGAGGAGAGCGACGGCTACCGCAAGTTCTATGTACATGGCGTGGCCAACTGCATCGATCTGTGCAAGAGCATGGCCCGGGGCGAGATTAACGGATGCTTCATCGAGATGAATATGTGTTCCGGCGGATGTATCAAGGGACCTACGGTAAATGACGAATTCATTTCCAGGTTCAAGGTCAAGCTGGACATGGAGGAGAGCATTGCGCGGGAACCGGCGGAGCAGCGCCAGATGGAGCCGGTGTGGGAGAACGTGCATTTCGGCAAGCGGTTTGAGGACCACTCCCCCAGGGATACACAGCCCACGGAAGAGCAGATACGTGAAATCCTGCGCATGACCAACAAGCTTAAGCCGGAAGACGAGCTGAACTGCGGCGCCTGCGGCTATCCTACCTGCCGTGAGAAGGCCATTGCCGTATTCCAGCACAAGGCGGAGGTGAGCATGTGCATCCCGTTCATGCATGAGAAGGCGGAATCCATGGCCAACCTGGTAATGGAGACTTCACCCAACATCGTGCTGATCGTGGGGGACGACATGCGTATCCTGGAGTACTCGGATGTGGGTGAGAAGTATTTTGGCAAGACACGTTCCGAGGCCCTTAAGATGTACCTGTACGAGCTGATTGACCCGGCTAATTTCCAGTGGGTGTTCGACACGCACCAGAACATCCATGGCAAGCGGGTGAACTATCCGGAATACAATCTTTCCACCTTACAGAACATTGTATACATAGAAAAGGAAAATGCAGTCCTTGCCACCTTCATCGATATCACCAGGGAGGAAGAGCTGGCCAAGGAAGAGTACGAGAAGAAACTGGAAACCATTGACCTGGCCCAGAAGATAATCCATAAACAGATGATGGTGGCCCAGGAGATAGCCGGACTCTTAGGCGAGACTACGGCCGAGACCAAGACCACCCTGACCAAGCTCTGCCATTCACTGCTGGAGGATGGAAGCGACGGGATCTACGGGGGCGGCGAGGAAGACATTGCGCTTCCGGACGTGCACCTTGGCAGCGGGGCAAGGCCCTTAAGCGGCGTCATGACGCCGGGGAATACCGGGGCCGGCGCGGGAACGGCAGGCGGTGCCGGGCTGGCAGGAAACGCTGGTCTGGCAGGCGGTGCCGGGATAGCAGGAAACGCCGGGCTGGCCGGTGGTGCCGGGTTGGCAGGAAACGCCGGAATGTCAGGCGGCTCCGGAACAGCAGGGAATGCTGCGGTACCTGACCAGAAAAAGGGCTATGTCCATATCGGAAGCGCGGCTCCCGCAGGCAGGAAGACAGGGTACGTCCATCTGAACAGCGCTGATTTGAAGAAACCAGGCGGCAACGGAGGTAGATAATGGGAATTACAGTGGATGTTGCTTATAAAAGCCTGAATAAATATACCGAAATCCTCTGTGGGGACAAGGTAGAACTGCTTCAGACCGCGGATTCCAACATCATGATCCTGGCCGACGGCATGGGCAGCGGCGTCAAGGCCAATATTCTGTCCACCCTGACTTCCAAGATATTGGGAACCATGTTCCTCAACGGCGCCACGCTGGAAGAATGTGTGGATACCATCAGTGAGACACTTCCAATCTGCCAGGTAAGGCAGGTGGCTTACTCCACCTTCAGCATCCTTCAGGTGTATCACAACGGGGACGCTTATCTGGTGGAATATGACAACCCGGGCTGCATTTTCATACGGGACGGCAGGCTCATGGAGATACCGAGGAATGTCCGCGTCATCCAGGGCAAGGAGATTAACGAATACAGGTTCAAGGTACAGAAGGGCGATGCCCTGATTCTCATGAGTGACGGAACCATCCACGCGGGGGTGGGCGAGCTGTTGAACTTTGGCTGGCTGTGGCAGGACATTGCGGATTACGCGGTGCGCCAGTATCCCCTTACTGTATCCGCCATGCGTCTGGCTGCGTCCATCAGCAGGGCATGTGATGAGCTTTACCAGTTCAGGCCGGGTGACGATACAACGGTGGCCTGTATGCGCATCATTGACAGCAAGCCCGTGCATCTGATGACCGGACCCGCGCGCAACCCGGAGGACGATGTGCGGATGGTCCATGAATTCCTGGCGGATTCCAATGCCAAGACCATTGTGTGCGGCGGGACCAGCGCAACCATCGTGTCCAGGGTGATGGGGAAAAAGCTGGATGTTTCCCTGGATTATGTGGACCCGGAGATTCCGCCCATTGCATATATGGACGGTGTTGACCTGGTGACCGAAGGCGTGCTGACACTGAACCGCGTGCTTCAGCTGCTGCGCAGATATGTGAAGAATGAGACTGTATCGGAAGAGTTTTTTCAGGAACTGGATAAGCCCAACGGCGGCTCCATGGTGGCCAAGGTATTAATTGAAGATTGTACCGAGGTACACCTCTATGTGGGAAAAGCAATCAACAGCGCCTACCAGAATCCGGGCCTGCCATTTGACCTGGGCATCCGCCAGAACCTGGTGGAACAGCTTAAGCATGTGATAGAAGAGATGGGGAAAACCGTGGTGGTAACCTATTATTAGGATTGTACCTTAATAAATACTTGCATTTTCAGTATAAATATAGTAGATTTTCAGGTGTTGATATAAAATTAACAATCTGGTGCGTGCCAGACAGATACCGGGGATGATTCCGCCGGGACCTGCCCGGCGCAGCGCCAGGTGCTCATAATGAGGAGGAGAAGAAATGGTAACCAATGATGCGACAATCCTGCGTCTGAAGCATGATGTTCTCTATGAAGTGGCCAAGGCTGCATGGGATGGGAATCTGGAAGAAAAGCGGGACGGGATTCCTTACTCCATGATTCCGGGACCTCAGGCAACCTACCGCTGCTGTATCTACAAGGAGAGGGAAATCATCAAGCAGAGGGTACGCCTTGCCGAGGGGAAATGTCCGGCCGGCAAAGACACTTCCAATGTGGTACAGGTCATCAATGCGGCATGCGAGGAGTGTCCCATTGCTTCCTATATAGTAACTGACAACTGCCGCAAGTGTATGGGTAAGGCCTGTCAGAATTCCTGTAACTTCGGGGCAATCAGCATGGGCCGTGAACGCGCCTATATTGACCCTGCCAAGTGTAAGGAGTGCGGCAAATGTTCCCAGGCCTGTCCCTACAACGCAATTGCCCATCTGGAGCGCCCCTGTAAGAAAATCTGTCCGGTGGACGCCATCACATATGATGAATACGGCATCTGCGTGATTGATGAGAAGAAATGCATCCAGTGCGGAGCCTGCATCCACAGCTGTCCCTTTGGCGCCATCGGTTCCAAGACATTCATGGTGGATGTGATCCGTCTGATTAAGGCTGGAAAGCGCGTGGTTGCCATGGTGGCCCCTGCCACCGAAGGCCAGTTCGGGCCAGACATTACCATGGCCAGCTGGAAGATAGCCCTTAAGCAGCTGGGATTTGCCGATATGGTGGAGGTCGGCCTGGGCGGCGACATGACAGCTGCCTACGAGGCAGAAGAGTGGGCAAAGGCCCATAAGGAAGGCAAGAAGATGACCACTTCCTGCTGTCCCGCATTTGTCAATATGATTAAGCAGCATTTCCCGATGCTGCTGGAGAACATGTCCACCACCGTATCCCCCATGTGTGCTGTCTCCAGGATGATAAAGAGCCAGAACCCGGAAACCATAACCGTGTTCATCGGGCCGTGTATTGCCAAGAAGAGCGAAAGCCTGGACCTGAACATAGAAGGCAATGCGGACTATGCCATGACCTTCGGTGAAATCCGCGCCATGATGCGCGCAAAAGGCGTGGAACTGCAGCCGGCTGAGAATGACTACCAGGAAAGCTCCGTATTCGGCAAACGCTTTGGCAATGGCGGAGGCGTTACCGCGGCAGTGCTCCAGTGCCTGGAGGAGATGGAAGAGAACACCGACATCAAGGTGGCCCGCTGCAATGGCGCCGCAGAGTGCAAGAAAGCCCTGCTGCTCATGAAGGTGGGAAGGCTTCCGGAGGACTTTGTGGAGGGCATGGCCTGCGTGGGCGGCTGCGTGGGCGGTCCCAGCCGTCATAAGACGGAAGTGGAAGCCAAGAAGGCAAGGGACCAGCTGATTGGCGCGGCTGAGGAAAGGCGTGTGTTGGAGAATCTGAAGAAGTATCCGATGGATGAGTTTTCCATGCATCGGCATTAAGCTACGGTAGTTTAGATGCCACTTGTGGTTTTCGAAGAAAATGGTGAATAAAACCACAAGATGTAGTGGTTTTTGAGGAAAAGTTGAGTGAATTTGCGGCCTGGAAATGGATGTTTTTCAGGACGTGAGAAATAGATGCCTTGGCCCTGGGAGATGGATGCTCCTGGGGCTTTCTGAAATGTCCTGGTACATTAAAGAATGTAAATCATACTATAAAGATATAAAATTAGTTCTATACGAAGGAGAATCTATATTTTTTCAGAACTGTTTTTTAGGAGGAGGATTAGGTCAGTTTACAAGGAACTACACGCAGACCATGAAACGAGGTTTCGAAAGGTGCACCCTTTGGCACACGACTTTGCTTGCAAAGTGTAGTGTGTTATACGCCCTGTCGGCGTTGCTGCGAAAATGAGGTTACCAACCGGGAGGGCAAGTTCATTTGAAGCAGCAGGAAAATAGGGCTGTGATTGCGTGGCGTGGAGCCGCAAGCGCAGGACTGGTTTCATCAGCAAACATGGCGTATATGAAAGCCCCCCATCCCTGCACATCTATACCTTGCGTTACTAATCATCGTAATACAGGATTCCTTCTTGCTATGCCTTCTGGTCAATTTTTCCGGCGCTATTTTTTCTATTTAAAGAAATGGGAGGAAATGCTGACAAAATCAAGTTTTCCATCCGGGGGGATACGGAACTGCTGGAGCTGGCTGATGCCTATATCCGGGACATATGAAATATTAAAATGTGAATGGACTCTGCGAAAGCAGGGGCTTTTTTATGTTTCGATGGTGAACTTTCATGGAGAAGGTGATATAATAAGACAAAAAGCAAAAGATAGGGGTGATAAAAATGAACGATTATATAGAGAGCAAAATATTACATGATATCGCAGAACATATGAAAAAAGTTATGGTGAATAAGAAGATATCTTTTTCACATAATGTAGCTGATCAGGATATCTTTTTAGAATATATGAATGCATTAAGGGGATTTATCAATAAATGAACTGCTGGAATGGATGGATTATATCGAGGATACATGCCAGAGAAAAGATTACACCATCAATTCCTCAATGATACTGACCATCCTGAGCAGCCAGGCACAGGAGAAAAGCCGGGCCATCAGCACCAACGTCAAGTATTTCTATCAGGACCAGCCCGGCTGTGCTGCTGCTTCGGCCAATGTGAAACTGGAAGAACTTAAAAATAGATGTATTGGCTCTGGGAGATGGCTCTCCTGGGGCCTTTTTGTACAGATTACTAAAATTACTCCAGAAAGAAGTCATCATATTCCTGGAGCAGATATTGTTTCAGTTGTTCTTTATCCATGTTCCGGATTTCTTCAATAAAATATGCCGTCTTTATCTTACGTTTGGAAGTAGAGAAGCCCAGGCTGAAAAGGAGTTCAATATCTTCTTTTGTCAGATAGAAATGCAGCTTTAGGCAGGGATAGTCCAGTTCCGCCAACATCGAGGCAATACGGTTGGAGAATACGATGAGATAATCATATTCCATTTGTTCAACCAGATATATTTCATTAATATTAATGATACCGGCCAGCAGTACATCTACCTGGAGCTTTAGCTTTTCCATGAAGAAACCTACTTTCTCCACAGATGAATTGGTTACGATGACCAGGCGCTTTTGATTGCGGCCCCGAAGCTTATTCCGATTGATGTATTTCCGGAAGATAAGGGTCAGAGTTGAGGTCTGAAAATGGCTGAGCGTTATACCATAGGATTGTTCAAAGGGTATGGACGCTTTGCGCACCACGTCATAGAGATGATTGTATTGCTGCCGTGTTTCTTCCAGTTTATTGTCATAAAACGAGAAATGATATGCGTTTCGGATGATACATTTATGGAGGTAGGCAAATACATCCTCGGGAACATTGTGGTCATCACTGATCCATGTGAGGATTTGTTTCTGTACCCGCCTTATCATTTCGAGGGAAATTGACAGAAGCTGTTCATCGTCAGGGGGCAGGACACGGGTAGTGAAATCCAGGGAGGAAATCAACTGGTCAAGGAATTCATCTTCCTGCGGAGATTCCAGGAGGTGGTGAGCCGTGACCGTTACGGGCAGGGAGACGGGTACTTCAAGGAGATGCCCCGCGTTCAGCCGGAAATAGGAGCAGCTTACATAAATATACAGGAATTTTACGGAGGTGTAGGATATCCTGTAATGAAAGGTTCCGGTGAGATGCTGCAAAAGTGATTTTGCTTGCTGTATATCTTCCTGTGCTTTCACAATATAATATTCGGCAATCATGGACTGCCATGGATTATTGGCTTTTCGCAGGGTCAGGTTGAAATCCCGGTCTACTTCGATATAGTTATGCAGGATATTGCATACGCACATACGGAACCGTATCTCGCTTCCTGCTATGGAGATTCCTGTTTTGGGGATGACCTGTGTCATAAGTCCCTGTTCCCGCAGCCATTGAGACAGCGCCCTGCTGTCCTTTTTTTTGGTAGACATGCTGATATGGAGGGAATCGTAGAGCCGCGACAGGTTGATGGCAGGATTTAAAAAACCATAGACGGCCATGATATCCAGCCGCTCATCCTGTGATGGAACGTAGTCATCCAGTGACAGGGACTGGATAAAATCCATGTAGGCCTGATAGCTCATCTGAAATACGGCACAGTTATTTTCTATCAGAATTACCTTGTTTGGAGGAAGATATTCATTTACCGCAGAAATACTGCGTTTGATGCTGCTGACACTTCTTCCAAGGGAGCGGGCACAGTCTGCCAGCGTAATAGAATGCTTTTCCTGAATCAGGGATGCAGTCTGCAGATCGTTAAAATGTATTC
This sequence comes from Clostridium pacaense, assembly GCF_020709765.2. Classification (NCBI taxonomy): domain Bacteria; kingdom Bacillati; phylum Bacillota; class Clostridia; order Eubacteriales; family Clostridiaceae; genus Clostridium; species Clostridium pacaense. Next base: position 228,949 of record NZ_JAJFEB020000008.1, on the reverse strand, counting down.
CCATGGTATGTTCCTCCTTGGTATGTACATAAATGCTGTCGTATCTGATTCCAGTATACCACAAACGCTTGATTTTAAGGGGTATTTTTTGAACTTAAACCAGTCGGAAATATAGCCTTGAAGGCCCATGAAGGCTATTGTATAGTATAATTAATCCCTGGCCAGGGCAGTGATTCTGATAATAAGTGATGATTTGGAGGTGGATGTATGAGTAAGAAAAAATCTTCTGGAACGTTTAAGGATGGAATCCAGACATTCGGGCGGTCCCTGCTGCTGCCCATTGCCCTGCTGGCGCCCATTGGCATGCTGATGGGACTTAGCAATGCCCTGTGCCAGAGTTATATGCTGGATAAGTTCCCATTACTGGCCAATGGAACCTTTCAGGCTGTTATAAAAAGCCTGAAGACAATTACAAGTATGATATTTGACAATATTCCGATTCTGTTTGCCATGGGGGTTTCCTATGGGATGGCGAAACATGAAAAAGGAATCGCGGTATTTGCATCAGTGGTAGGGTATCTGACATTAAATATCACGATGAATGTTTACCTCACCTTGACAGGCACCATGGCGGATCCCTCTGTCATGAGCCAGGCCGGACAGGGGGTGGTCCTGGGGGTGCAGACCGTAAGGCTGGATGCCATGGGAGGATTGTTGGCAGGTTTGATTGCCGCATGGGCCGCGGACCGGTTTTATAAGGTAGAGTTTCCGCTGGCTTTCGCGTTTTTCGGCGGTAAGAAGTCCGTACCGATTTTAACGGTACTGTTCATGATTCCGGTTGGCTTTATCGTCCCGGTTATCTGGACCCTGTTCACTAAATTTCTGATTAGTATATCGTTTGTTTTTATGAATGACTATTTTGGGGTTGGCGCTTACTGGGTTGCCCACCGGGCGCTCATACCGTTCGGGCTTCATCATGTGCTGGCGGCTATCCTCCGCTTTACAGAGGCTGGAGGAACTTACATGATTCACGGACAGGAGTATGTGGGAATTCTGCCTGCGCTGAATGAAATCCTCTTTAACCTTGGGCCGTCGGATCCCGCCTGGGCTGAATTTATGCCGAAATTATGCGGATATATGGGTGGCGGTCATATGCTTACCACGCTGTTTAGGGTACCTGCGATCGGCCTTGCCATGTATAAGACGGCATTTGCAAAGAATAAGAAGATTGCAAAAGGTGTTATCGTGACCGTTGTTTTGACTGCGTTTCTTGGAAATATTACAGAGCCGCTGGAATTCTCATTCCTGTTTATTGCCCCGCAGCTCTATGTGGTTTATTGTCTGCTGTGTGGCGTTATGGCGCTTCCTCTGCAGCTTTTACAGGTGTCAATCGGCTACATAAGAGGAACCATCTTTGATTTTGGGATTTTTGGCCTGTTATATGAGAATACACACTGGGTTCAGCTGGTGATTCTGGGTATTGTGAATTTCATCGTGTTTTATTTCGTGTTTAAATTTGCCATTGAAAAGTTCAACCTGGAGACGCCAGGGCGTGAATCGTTTGAACTGAGCGAGTCGGCCGGCACGCTGTTAAAGGAAAAGAAATATCCGGAGATTGCGGAAATCGTGCTGGAAGGCCTGGGCGGAAAGGATAATATAGTGAAGGTGGAGAACTGCATTTCAAGGCTTAGGGTGGATCTCAACAATCCGGAAAAGGTAGATCAGATAAAACTGAAGGAATCCGGATGCGCGGGTATTTTCTTCCCATCAAGCAACCATATCCATGTGGTGTTCGGTCCTCATGTGGAGTTTGTGAGGAACGCGGTTGATAAATTGATGAAGGGATAAGTGATAGGATGAGAGCACTGTACGATTCAAAAAGTAAAGGAAATGACAGGGGAATCAAGGCTCTGCTTACCAGTGAGGCCAGGCTTGAATCCTGGCTGGCCGTGGAGGCGGCCCTTGCAGAGAGCCAAGCGGAGGAGGGATTTATTCCCAGGGAAGCGGCAGAGGATATCATAGAGAACGCAAAGCTTCATAAACTTGATCTTGCTGAGATGGAACGGATTAAGGATAAGGTAGGCCATGGCTTTGTCCCATTTGTTAAGGTTCTGGTTCAGGCATGTGGGTCCGTGGGCGGTAAATATGTCCATTACGGAGTCACCACACAAAATATCCAGCAAACTGCTCAGTTGTACTTAGTTTACAAAGTTCACAGGATATATAAGTCATTCATTTCAGATATCCTGGAACATCTGTCGCTTCTGGCCCGTACCCACGCGGATACCGTGATGGCCGGGCGCACCCATGGACGCCACGCCACCCCCATCACTTATGGCTATAAGGTTTCCGTATGGATCAGTGAACTGTTGAATGCCGCGGAGCGTCTGGAGGAATGTGAAAAACGTGTATTCCAGGTCATGATGGGTGGAGCCGTGGGAACCTTCAGCGCCATGGGAGAGGTGGGGCAGCGTGTCCAGGAAAGGGTGGCAAAAAAGCTGGGGATGTACTCCATGGCTGTTCCATCCAGGAGTATTTTCAGCCATAAGGAAGAGTATATTATGAATCTGGCGCTCTTATGCAATGCCCTGCACAAGATGGCGGAGGAAGTATATTACACCGGCCTGGAGGAATTTGGGGAGGTTAGTGAAGCCTTTCAGGAAGGAACAATAGGGAGTTCTACCATGCCGCAGAAAATCAACCCCAAGCTGGCAAAGGGAATCATTGCTAATTCCCAGAAGCTGTACTCTATGGTTGCCACGGGGTTATTCTGCGGAGTAAGAATGTTTGAGGGAGATTCCAGCTCCTATATGCTTTTTGATGGGATGCTGGAGGAGGCGGTGGAACTGACGGCGGAGGTGCTGATGCGCGCCGAAGAGCTGACGCGTACCCTTCATGTGGATAAAGAGCGTATGTACCGTAACGTGATGCTTAATAAGGGGCTGGACAACAGCGAGTGTGTTATGATGCAGATTGCCTCAAAGCTTGGAAAGGATAAAGCCCATGAACTGATGTATGGCAAGGCCATGGAGGTGGAACTGGAGGGGAAGGATTTCCTTACGGTTTTAAAAGAGGATCCGGTCCTGTCGGAATGCTTTACCGGGCAGGAACTGGAAGCGATGATTAAACCGGAACATTATACAGGTCTTGCCGCGGATATTGCCAGGGCTTCGGCAGCGCGCGCGCTGGAGATGGCTGCAAAGATTAAGGAGGAGAATAAGGATGGGGTTATTTAACCGTAAGAAGAAAGAGGAATTTATATCGCCGATGAAAGGAAAGCTGCTTTCCATGGAACAGGTTCCGGACCCGGCATTTGCCCAGAAAATCATGGGAGATGGAGTTGCCATTGAACTCACCGGCAAAGAGGTGGTTGCGCCTTTCAGCGGAACCGTGGCAGCGGCGTTTCCCACCGGGCACGCATTTGGCATCCGAACCGGGGATGGGATGGAAATTCTGCTTCACATCGGCATTGACACTGTGAATCTGGAAGGCAGGGGGTTTGAGGTGGCTGTCCGGGCCGGAGATACTGTAAAGCAGGGAGACCTCCTTGTGAAAGTGGATACGGATTATATAAAGAGCCAGGGCAAGTCTGTGGTCTCACCCATTATATTCACCAGTGGTGAACAGGTGAAGCAGCTAAAGACAGGTATGGTTGATACTGGAGAGGAACATATTATAAAAATCATGTGACATGTCTGGGTTGGGGGTGAGATGGTGAAACTGCTGGTTTCGGATTTTGACCGCACTTTGTATGTTGGGTCGTGTATTTCCCGCAGAACTCTTTTGGCTGTCAGAACATGGATGGAACAGGGAAACCTATTTGCCGTGGCAACGGGCAGGGATGAGGAGTCAATCCGCTGCAAACTGGGGAACTATGGGCTGGAAGCGGATTATCTGATCTGCAACAACGGAGCCAGGATTGCGGCGTGGAAGGGAGATCTGTTGTTTCATGACGAGATAGACATACGAACCGTGAGGGAGATTGTGGCGGATTTGGAGAGGCGTTATGATACGACTCTTGCCCTGACCATAGGGAAACACAGAATACAGGTGGGGAAATGCGGTGACACAGTTTTGTACCCGGAATTGGAAATCTGTGTCAGACCGGAAGATTGCGCAAAAATCCAGGGAGGCGTCTTGCAGATACATAAGAGGTTTGAGGACCGCACCAGGGCGGCGGGGGCGGCTGATATGCTTATGAAGTCTTATCCTGATGTTTCGGCCATGGCGAACGAATGGAATCTGGATATTGTCAGGAACGGAGTGGATAAGGCCCAGGCTATCATATATCTGCTGTCAGAGACAGCGTTAGAAACGGATGTGGTGGTGATTGGAGATTCCCTGAATGATGTGGGAATGATCCGTAGGTTTAAAGGATACACCCTGGAGCATGCCGGAGAAGAAGTAAGGCTGCAGGCGGCGCATGTATGCAGGGACGTGGCCGCCTGTATTGAACAGGAGACAGAATATGGAATATAGAATTGAAACGGATTCAATGGGGGAGATACGGGTGCCGGCAGATGCCTGCTGGGGAGCACAGACAGAACGTAGCCGTAATCATTTCAAAATTAGTACTGAGAAGATGCCGGAGGAAATCATCAGGGCCTTTGCTATATTAAAGAAAGCATCGGCCAGGGCCAATTATTCTCTGGGACGCCTGGATGACAGGAGATACGGACTGATAGCCAGGGTATGTGATGAAATTCTTAACGGCAGGCTGGCGGACCAGTTTCCGTTATCTGTATGGCAGACAGGAAGCGGTACCCAGACCAATATGAATTTGAATGAAGTGATTGCCAACCGTGGAAACGCACTGGTGAAAGAGCGGCTGCTTCATCCCAACGACCATTGCAACATGTCTCAGAGCTCCAATGACACGTTCCCCACAGCCATGCATATCGCGGCTGTTACAGGGATTGAGGAAGGGCTTTTCCCGGCACTGGACCAATTGGTACGGATTTTTAAAGGGCTGGAGCAGGAGAATAAGGATGTGATTAAGACCGGCAGGACCCATCTGCAGGATGCAGTCCCCATGTGGTTTTCGCAGGAAATCAGCGGTTGGAGGCATATGGTTGAAAAGGACCGGGATATGATAGAAAAAAGCATGGATGGGTTAAGGGAACTGGCTATTGGCGGGACTGCTGTGGGAACCGGACTGAATGCGCCGCCCGGATTTGATACGGCAGCAGCAGGGGCGATATCGGAACTGACCGGAACCAGGTTTTGCGCGGCAGAAAATAAGTTCCATGCCCTTACCAGCAAGGATGCCCTTGTATTTACCCATGGCGGTTTAAAAGCCCTGGCGGCTGATATGATGAAGATTGCCAATGATATAAGGTGGCTTGCCAGCGGGCCGCGCTGTGGTCTTGGAGAGATAAAGATACCGGAAAATGAACCCGGAAGTTCCATTATGCCCGGAAAGGTCAATCCTACCCAGTGCGAGGCCGTAACCATGGTGTCCGTCCAGGTAATGGCCAATGATGTAGCGGTGGGTATGGCGGCGTCACAGGGAAACTTCGAGCTTAACGTGTTCATGCCAGTCTGCATCCATAATTTTATGCAGTCGGTCAGGCTGCTTACGGATTCCATCCATTCATTTTCTATCCATTGCGCCATCGGCATTAAGGCAGACAGGGAGAAAATGAAAGAAAATGTAAACAGGTCCCTGATGCTGGTAACCTGCCTTAATCCTTACATTGGATATGAAAATGGCGCCCGTACTGCAAAGAAGGCATATGAGGAAGATATTTCGTTAAAGGAAGCATGTTTAAGCCTGAGATATCTGACAGAAGAATCATTCGATGAGATTGTCCGGCCGGAAACAATGTGCTGACAGTGGGAGGGATATATGGATTATAGGGAATTAAGTTTAAAGCTGCATGAGGAACATAAAGGCAAGATTGAGGTGGCTTCAAAGGTTCCGTTGAGAGACAGGGAGGATTTAAGCATTGCCTACACCCCGGGTGTGTCGGAGCCGTGCAGGAGGATTGCGGCTGACAGGAAGGAAGCGTACAGGTATACTTCAAAAGGAAATACGGTGGCGGTTGTGACGGACGGAACCGCGGTCCTGGGACTGGGGGATATTGGGCCCGAGGCTGGGCTTCCAGTGATGGAGGGAAAGGCAATTCTGTTCAAAGCGTTCGGAAATGTGGATGCATTTCCAATCTGCCTTGATACAAAGGACACGGAGGAAATCATACGGACTGTAAAGTTAATCGCTCCGGGGTTCGGAGGAATCAATCTGGAGGATATATCCGCTCCGCGGTGCTTTGAAATTGAGCGGCGGCTTCGGGATGAACTGGATATTCCTGTTTTTCACGATGATCAGCATGGAACAGCGATTGTAGTGTGCGCGGGTCTCATTAATGCTTCTAAAATGGTTGGAAAAGACAGGAAGAAACTGCGGGTAGTCATCAGCGGAGCAGGCTCCGCCGGAATATCCATCTGCCGCCTGATGATGAAATTCGGGATTCGTGATGTGGTTCTTGTAGACAGGCAGGGGGCTGTCTGCCCGGGGGAGGATTGGATGAACATGGAACAATGCCAAATGGCGGAAATCACCAATCCTCACAGGGAAAAAGGGGAGCTTTCCGATATTATAAAAGGAAAGGATGTCCTGATTGGTGTTTCAGCGCCTGGAATTGTGACGGCAGACATGGTAAGTACTATGGCGGATGACGCTATTGTGTTTGCCATGGCAAACCCGGTTCCAGAGATCATGCCGGAGGAAGCGAGGAAGGGAGGGGCCAGGGTGATTGCCACAGGAAGAAGTGATTACCCGAACCAGATTAATAATGTACTGGTATTTCCAGGTATCTTCCGCGGCGCCCTGGACGCCAGGGTGAGCGATATAACGGAAGAAATGAAGATGGCGGCGGCAGAGGCAATCGCGTCCATTGTCAGTGATGAGGCACTGGATGAGGAGTATATCATTCCCGATGTTTTTGATAGAAGAGTAGCTGACGCTGTTGCGGCCGCGGTTATGGAGGCGGCGAAGAGAACAGTGCGGTAGTTTAGATAACAAGCCCCGGAAGATGACTTTCAGGGGCTTTTGTTGATTTTCATGCATGATATATATTTGCACGTGTAACTGAAAACCGGCGGCGGGAAGGGCTTATCCAGGTCCTTGATAAAAGTAGGAAAGGTGTGAAAAACGGGCTGATAGCCCGTTTTTTCTTACTATATATTTCTTTTCAAAAATCCATGAAACAGTTTTGACTGTTTTATTTTTTTGGAAGATGATAAGATTATGTCATCAGAAAGAGATAAGATAAACAGATACAGATAAGAAACACAGAGAGGAGTGGCAAGATGATTTGGAATGAGTTGGACAGCAGGCTGATTACCGTTTCCATGGATGTGGATTCTAAGGATGGGATTATGGAAAACATGGGCAGCCGGTTTGTAGAGCTGGGATATTGCAGGTCCAGTTACATTCAGGCGCTTAAGGACAGGGAGATGGAGTTCCCTACAGGCATCGATATTGATGGTGTGGGGGTTGCCATGCCTCATACAGATGTCAGCCATGTGAACCGGGCGGGGATTGGCATTGCAACACTGAAAAAGCCGGTTGCCTTTGTCCATATGGCGACGGATGATACGCCGGTTCCGGTCAGGGTGGTATTTATGCTGGCGGTGGATGATCCGCAAAAGCATCTGGAAAAGATACAGGATATACTGGCTGTAATACAGGATAAAAAAACACTGGAAATAATCATGACGGCAGAAAGACCGGAAGATGTAATCAATATCATAAAAGAGAAGGAGAATGGAAAATGAAAAAGAAAGTAATCGTAGCATGCGGCGGGGCAGTGGCAACTTCAACAATCGCAGCGAACAAGGTGGTGGAACTGGGGAAGAAGAACGGTATCGATATTGATATCTGCCAGGTAAGGATATCTGAGATAGAGTCCAACCTTTCGGGGGCAAGTCTGATTGTCACCACATCCAAGGTTAAGAGGGATTATGGGGTCCCGCTGATTACCGGAATGCCATTTATCTCGGGAATCGGCGTGGACAAGACAGAAAAGGCAATCCTTGATGTCCTGAAGGCTGATTGAAGGACATACTGCCAGTTTGTGCACAGGAGGGAATTATGGGAATTTTTGGAGATATGATTCAGTACATAATTGACATGGGAGCTTCTGTCATGCTCCCAATTGTAATCGCGATATTAAGTATGATTGTAGGGGTAAAGGCAGGGAAGGCAATCCGCTCCGGACTTATGATTGGTGTTGGTTTTGTAGGGCTTTCCCTGATTGTGGACATGATGAACGCCCAGTTAGGACCGGCGGCCAAAGCCATGTCGGAGAATTTCGGCCTTACCCTGAGCGTGGTGGATATCGGATGGCCGGGCGCATCCCCCATGACCTGGGCCTCCAACATCGCCACCGTGGCCATCCCCATCGCCATTGCTGTGAACCTGGTCATGCTGTTCCTGAAGCTGACAAAGACAGTCAATATAGATATATGGAATATCTGGCACATGACCTTTACAGGAGCCATCGCCTATACGGTTACGGGAAGCTTTGCAATCGGCATCCTGGGCGTGGTGGTACACGCGGCTGTTTCATACAAATTCGGTGATTTGTGGGCACCCCTGATGGAAGATTATTTTGAACTTGACGGCATCACGGTTCCTCATGGTACGGCGGCGTATATGGCTCCGGTTGCCTGTGTGTTTGAGTATTTTCTGGATAAGATACCGGGAATCAATAAGATTGACATTTCCGCGGATACACTCCAGGAAAAGGTGGGAGTACTGGGAGAACCCATTGTCATCGGAGGCCTTTTGGGCGCAATCGTGGGATTCCTGGCCGGATACAGTCCGCAGGAAGCGCTGCCTCTGGGTATCAAGATGTCAGCTGTCATGGTGCTGATGCCTAAGGTGGTAAAATGTATCATGGACGGTCTGCTTCCTTTATCAGAGAGGGCGAAGCAGCTGTTATCAGAAAAATTTGGGGACTCGGATTTTTATATCGGTCTGGATCCGGCCATCCTGCTGGGAGATGCCCAGGTGGTCACCACAGGGCTCATCTTCATCCCCTTGACGATACTCATTGCAGTTATCGTTCCGGGAAATAATGTACTGCCTTTTGGTGATTTGGCTACCATCGGATTTTTCATTGCCATTGCATGTGCGGTACATAAGGGAAATATATTCAGGACTCTTATATCAGGCAGCGCCATTATGTATATGACCATTTGGATTGCCAATCAGACCATACCGTGGGTGACAAAGTTAGCCGAGACAACCAACATGACCAACGGCGTGAACCAACTGGCGGCGCTGGACCAGGGCGGCTGCCCCATCACTTACATATTCACACAGATTTTTGAGCGCAGCAATCTGATAGGAATGGCAGTGATTGCAGCCATCTATGCCATATGTATGGTATTTGCAGTCAGGCTGTCCAGGCAGAGGGCCAACGCATTGGATGCAGGGTAAAGAAATAGAATGATGGAAACAGGTAAGAAGGGGATGAAAAATCTGCTTCTTATCTGTATCGTTTGGAAAAATGAAATACAGCTATGCTTCAGGGGAGATTTGATGAAAAGATATGTGATATTTGATATAGACGGCACACTAAACCGGACGGATTTATATGCAGTGGAGGCATACCAGAAAGCGCTTGCCAAGAGAAACTGGAATATTGGGCGGGAAGAAATCATTTCCTGTATCGGTTTGAGCCCATCAGCAATCGTTAACAGGCTGTTCGGCAGTCTGGAAAATGATGAACTGGAAACCTGGAGAAGGGATATCCGGGAGTATGAATCTATACTGATGAAAGACAGAGCCAGGCCCTTTGACGGCGTGGAACAGACTTTGGCCGCGCTTAAGCAGGCGGGATACGGGCTTGCCATCTGCTCCAATGCATTTGCAGGTCACATAGAATCTGTACTGACCGCCATCGGACTTTGTCAGTATTTTGATACAATCGGTTCGTTGAATCTGGGGGCGGATAAGATAGAGGTAATCAGGAAATTGTCACACCACACAGGATGGGATAAGGCATGCATGGTGGGAGACCGCATATTTGACATCCAGGCTGCAAGGGCCAATGGTATTCCCTTCATCGGATGCGAATATGGTTATGCTCCGGAGGAGATACAGGATGCGGATGTTGTCGTACGGGAAGCGGCAGAAATCTATGGTGCGGTGGAAACATTGATTTGAATGCAGATGGGATTGGCGCTGATATGGGATGCTGATTAATATCCATATGGCTAATTGTAATTAGAGGGGGATACAATGAACAAACGGACAAAGGATATTGTGGGTGAACTGCTGAAGACGGAAAAGCCTCTGACCATCGCTGGTCTGGCAAAGAAATTCAAGGTGTCGGAACGCACCATCCGTAACGATTTAAACAGTATTAATGACTGGCTTGACCAGAATGGTTTAAGCCTGATCACACTGGGAAGCAGCGGCAGGATTGACTATAAACCGGAGATGGAGGAGGTACAGAAATTTGTACTGGAAAATGATTTCTACTCCTACAAGCTCTCCAAAGAGGAGCGGAAGATGCTGATGGCCGCCATCCTGGTTTCCTCCTCCCAATACACAACCCTGGCCAGTATGGCGGATTTGCTGTTTGTCAGCCGTGTTACGGTCATCAATGATCTGGATGAAGTAAAGCGGCTCATATCAGATCAGGGGCTGCAGGTGATTTCCCATTCCAACAAGGGACTGCGCGTGGAAGGGCCGGAGAGCAGAAAACGCAGGATGCTCCTTCTTATGAACCGTTCCCAAAGGGAGTTCGGACAGCTGGATTTCGCGGGAACTACCCTGAGCCACCTCATGGGGGCACAGGGGGAGGAACAGGAAATCATTCGGAAAATCATCAGTGAACAGGAACATGCAAATAAGAGCTTTTTGACAGATGATTCCTTCCATGAGCTGATGGTGTACCTTGGTATCCTGCTGAAACGGGTACGGCAGGGTGAGTTTGTGGAGCCGCAGAAGGATATCCATAATGTACGTTACCCCATGGCGGCCGGAATCCTCAGATACCTGTCCCAATACTGCCAGGTTGTGGTGACGGAGGAAGAAGTCCGTTACCTTGGGACACTGCTGGCCAGCCTGCGGTATCTGAAAAAAGACGACTTTAACAGTGATATTGTAAAGACCCAGCTTATAACCAGACAGTTCATAGAGGCAGTATCCAGAACACTGGAACTGGATTTTAATGATGACTATGTGTTTTATGAAAATTTGTCCAACCATCTCCAGTCCATTTTTGAGTCCTCGGATATCCTTTTCAGGGAAAATCCGGTGCTTCGGCAAATCCTGGATAAAAACAGGCAGATTGAGGCAGCGGTGGATACGAATAAGGATATTATTGAGAAGTATATACGCAGGCCCTTAAGCGGGGTGGAACTTACCTATATTGCGGTGCATATCTGCGCGGCCATTGAGCGGAAAAAGAACCGGGAGGTTGCCTTCCATGTGATTCTGGTCTGCCATGGAGGAATTGGGACTTCCCAGCTCCTGCTGGAACGCCTGAAGAAGTATTTTAATTTCCATATTGTGGATGTGATGTCGGCTCATGAAGTGAAGAGGATTAATAAAGACCAGGCTGATATGGTGATTTCTACGGTCCGCCTTCCGGACTGTGAACTTGACTGCGTGGTGGTGACTCCTTCCCTGGATGATACGGACTACCTGAAGGTGGGCCGTCTGATTGACGATATAAGGAGCCGCAAGAACCTGCCGCCCAGGATGGAGAAACGGGAAATCACGGCAAAGGGGCTTATGAACCGGTTGAAACCCCTTATCCGGGATTATAAGGACGGGAATGTGGAAATCCTTCTGGAAAAGATAGAGGATGCGGTGAACCAGTATTTCTGCGTAGAGGAGGATCATGGCGTCCAGTTCGCTCCCCTGCTTCATCATCTGCTGACAGCGGACCGGATCAGGCTGGATGTGGAATGCGGCGACTGGAGGGAAGCCGTGCGTGCATCTGCGGAATGTCTGTTGAGGGATGGAGTCATTGAAGGGCGGTACATAGATGCCATGATACACAACATAGAGGAGAATGGTCCATATGTGGTGATAAGTCCCGGATTTGCGATGCCTCATGATGCGGTGGATGCAGGTTCCCTGAAGGTGGGGATGAACCTGATCCGGCTAAAGGAACCGGTCTTGTTCGGGGATGAGGAATCGGTGCCGGTGCGGTTTGTATGCTGTTTAAGCGCCGTGGACCATGACCGCCATCTGAAGGCGTTCTTCCACCTGGTGAACCTGCTGCAGGATCCGCAGTTTAAAGAAATGCTGGAACAGGCCGGATCCAGTGCAGAGGCTGCTGACGGCATCCGGAAGTTCGAATATATGCTGGATGACTGAAAATGAATGTGAAGCGTGAGGATGGTAAAAAATCCTGCAAATTTGTGTGAAATACATTTGACTGTTTTTGACCGTGGCCCTTTGTTATGATTAAGTCATAAAAGAGAGAAAGGAACGGTGAAACAAGAATGAAAGCAGGAGTTGTACATGCAAAAAACGATATCCGTTTTGAAGAAACCGGGACCCCAAAGCCGAAAAAAGGACAGGTGAAAATCAAGGTCAAATATACCGGAATCTGCGGCTCGGATGTGCCCCGGGTAAACGGGGATGCCTGCCACTTCTTTCCCAATGTCCTGGGGCATGAATTTTCCGGAACAGTAGTTGAGACGGGGGATGGAGTGGAATCACTTAAGGCAGGCGACCGGGTTGCAGGCGTGCCGCTGGTGCCGTGCATGAAGTGTGAGGACTGTCTTAAGGGAGATTATTCCCTGTGCAGGCACTACAGCTTCATTGGCTCCAGGGAGTTTGGAAGCTTTGCAGAGTATGTGGTGGTGCCTGAGAAGAACGCGGTAAAGTTCGGTGAGGACGTAAGCTTTGAACAGGGAGCCTTCTTTGAACCGGCCACGGTTGCCCTTCATGGACTGATGCGCTTGGATTATAAGGGCGGAAAGACGGTAGCCATACTTGGGGGCGGGACCATCGGACTGTTTACGATGCAGTGGGCAAAGATATTCGGCGCGTCTAAGGTGGTTGTATTCGATATCACACCGGAACGTCTGGAACTTGCAAAAAAACTGGGGGCGGACGCTGTGGTGGATACCAGGGAAGAGGATTACCTGAAAAAAGCCATGGATCTTACCGGAGGAACTGGTTATGATTATGTGTATGAAACAGCCGGAAACACAGTTACAATCAAGATGGCATTTGGGCTGGCTGCCAACAAGGCAGGTGTATGCCTGATTGGAACGCCTACCAGGGAACTGTCATTCAGTGTTGCCGAGTGGGAGAACATGAACCGGAAGGAATTCATGCTTACAGGGTCATGGATGTCCTACAGCGCTCCGTTCCCGGGAAAGGAGTGGGAACTGGCGGCCTACTATTTCCAGACTGGCCAACTGAAATTCGATGATTCCCTCATCTTTAAAAAGGTGCCGTTAGATCGGATCGCGGAGGCTTTTGAGATGTATAAGGTGCCAGGAACAGTGAAGGGAAAGATACTGGTTGACAGTGAGCAGAAGGAGGCGTAAGGATGATCATAACGCTTACGCTGAACGCAGCGGTAGATAAAGCATACCATATATCCGGCGTGGTGGAACCGGGGACCGTCATGAGGGTACATACATGCAGGAACACGGCAGGGGGAAAGGGACTTAATGTGGCCAGGGTTATTAAGCTCTGCGGTGAGGATGTAATGCCGTCAGGCCTGGCAGGAGGAAAAACCGGGGCGCTTTTGGAACAGCTGACCTATCAGGACGGATTAAACGGAAGATTTGTCCATGTAGATGCAGAGACCAGATGCTGCATTAATATTCTGGACGAGAAAAACCAATCCACTGAGTTTCTGGAGCCGGGAGAGATGGTCACTGCCCAGGAGATGGAGCGCTTCATGCAGGAGTTTGAAAAAATCTGCACGGATGCAGAGGTAGTAACCATGTCCGGAAGCGTTCCCCGGGGAGTCAGGAAGGATATATACCGGATTCTGGTAGAACGGGTGAAAAGCTGGGGGAAAAAGGTCATCCTGGACACCAGCGGAGAACTGCTAAAGGAAGGGATTGAGGCCGCTCCGGATATGATAAAACCGAACCAGGAGGAACTTTCCATGCTTCTTGGGCGGCCGGTGACAACCCTCGACGATGTAAAAGCCGCGGCTATGGAGCTTTACAATAAGGGAATCGGACATGTGGTTGTTTCACTGGGGAGGGATGGAGCGCTTCTGGTATGTGACCAGGGGATTTTACATGGAATACCACCCAGGATTAAGGCCGTGAATACAGTTGGGTGTGGAGATTCCATGGTAGGGGCGTTTGCGGTTGCCTTCCGCAGGGGGTATGGGCCGAAGGAAAGCCTGAAATATGCGGTTGCCGTGTCGGCCGCCAATGCCCTGAGTGATCAGACCGGTCATTTTGAACCGGAGGAACTGGAGCGGATTTATCCTGGTGTCAGAATACAGGACCTGACAGTTTCAGAATCATTGAGTGATTGAAAATAGCAGGAGGACGAGAGATTATGCCATTGGTTACAACAAAAAAGATGCTTCTGGATGCCCAGGAAGGACAATATGCCGTAGGCGCGTTTAACGTAGAAAACATGGAAATGGTCATGGCCGTCATTGAAGCGGCGGAGGAGCTTCATTCACCGGTCATCATGCAGACCACCCCATCCACCGTGAAGTACGCAGGACTGGATTATTACCTTGCGAATGTAAAGGCCGCCGCTGAACGCGCCAGTATCCCGGTGGCGCTTCACCTGGACCATGGTTCCAGCTATGGGCTGGCCATGCAGGCCCTGCGTATAGGCTATACATCCATTATGATTGATGGATCACATGAAAGCTTTGAGGATAATATTGCGGTAACAAAGTCCGTGGCCGATGCGTGCGCACCGTCGGGAATCCCGGTGGAAGCGGAGCTTGGCAAGGTAGGGGGAAAGGAAGACGACCTGGATGGAGGCGAAGGTGATGGTTATACAGATCCGGAGCAGGCAAGGGAATTTGTAGAGCGCACCGGTGCGACATCATTGGCAGTTGCCATCGGCACGGCCCATGGCCTTTACAAAGGGGAACCAAAGCTGGATCAGGAGCGGCTGTCGGAAATCCGCAGGGTGGTATCAGTGCCGCTTGTACTTCACGGGGCGTCCGGAGTCCCGGATGAAGCGGTCAGGGAGTCAATCCGCCGCGGAATCTGCAAGGTTAATTATGCCACGGAACTGCGTATTGCTTACAGCAATGGTGTGAAAGGCGTATTAAATCATAATCCGGATACCATTGATCCCAAAAAATACGGGATGGCGGGCAAGGAGCATGTAAAAGCATTTGTCATGGAAAAAATGAAAAACTGCGGTTGTGCCGGAAAAGCAGTATAGGCATCAAGGGAGCGCATATGAAGTGGACATTGAATAATTTTTATCTTAATGTGGAATTTTCTGATGTGGGTGGCGCCCTGTCCTCCATTAAGGACCAGGATGGGACCGAGTATCTGTGGGAAGGCGATGCCCGGTACTGGAGCGGACAGGCGCCGGTATTGTTCCCAATCTGCGGCAGTTTAAGAAAGGATGAGGCATGGCTTTTAAACGGGGATAGGGTCCATATGCCCCGGCATGGAATCGTGAGAAAGAAAAAGTTTACCTGCGATTTCTGTAATGAGGATACCCTCCAGTTTTCCATAAAAAGCGATGAAGCCATGTATGACATGTTTCCTTATCATTTTAAATTGATTATTTCCTACCGTCTGTCGGGAAAGAAAATAACGGTCCGGTATACAATCATCAATGAGGATACCAGGGAAATGCCTTTTTTCATAGGAGGCCATCCGGGCTTTAAGTGTCCCATCCTGCCGGAAGAACAGTTTGAGGATTACCAGATTGAGTTTGAACATGAGGAGACACTTGATATACCGGAACCGGTAACGGAAACAGGATTGATCCATATCAATCAAAGGAAACCTCTGGTTCACCGATCGCGGGTCCTTCCTCTGACCCATGAACTGTTCTATGAGGACGCGCTGATACTGGACCGGCTTCTTTCAAGACGGGTAAGGCTGTGCCACAGGTACGACAAAAGGGGAGTTGAAATAGATTTCCGGGAGTTTCCATACCTGATACTGTGGTCTGCCGCCAATGACGGTCCGTTTGTGGCCATGGAGCCGTGGAGTGGTCTGTCCACCTGTGATGACGAGGATGACTTATTTGAACACAAAAGAGGAATGCAGAAGGCTGCTCCAGGGGAGCTGAAGCAGCTGGAATTCTCAATTACGGTACTTTAATAGGCGGTATGAACCGTCACCAGGCTGGGGATTGATATGGCGGCTGGGGTGGGGGACACTTTGATAGTCTGTCGCGGGGGTGGCTATTTAGCGGCCAATACTTCAAAATCCAGTTTAGTTTGTTCAACACCATTGACAATAAGGACAAGGGAGTGGATTCCGGGGTAATGCTTCCTTGAACTTAAATCTGTAAAAGAATGTGTTTTTCTAAAAGCCTTTACTTGATTTGAAATCAATGAAGTTTCGGATATCTGAAATATTTTTCGGGTTTGCCCGCCATTGGCTTTCACATAATGGATGCCATACTCCAACCGCACCTTAGTTGCTTTGTCCGCCCTGACCTTAAAGGAAAAAAGCATATCCTCTCCGATGGAAACGGACGCAGCCCCCAGTGCAAAGTCGTAAACATCCACACAACTGGCATCTGCGACCCCAAAGATACCCAGTACATCCTTGTTGCCCTTTTTTAGAAGTGTCCTACACCCGTGTTTAACAATCCAATCAGTATATCCGTTTTTACCATACCAATCCATTGCGATTTGTGCAACAAGGTCAGGATGTGTTTTAGAAATATCGTTTAGATTATTGGCTACGCTTTTACGGACATACAGCGACGGATCTACTTTCAGCTGCTCTAAAATACCAAGCACTAAAGACGGGTCTTTTTTAAACCTGGTAAGTGCCTGACCCCATGGTAACGCAGGACGGCAGCCCTCACTGGCAAGCCGCCGGACATGCTCATTGCCATGCCCCGCCCATACGGACATCTGCGCCATCATACGCCCTTCATGTTTTATGATAAATGGCCTGACAGCAAACTCAGCGGTTGAGTATTGGGTATACCTCTCCAATGCAGCGATTGATAAATCCCAATGGCACTCATCCTGCCCGTAGACCTCAACAAAATCCGGGAAGTAAATTAAAGAATTGTCATTAAACCCCGCAGGGTAACCCGCAACAACCTGATTAAGGATAGCAAGTGCCTGTTCATAATCAGAAGGCAGATATTTTCCTAAATTTATGGCAATTTGCCGCATACGGCCTTTCAGCGCCAGGGCATCCCATGTATCATCCATGATGCTGCCTATAAAATCACAATCCAGAAACGAAGGATAAACAGCCTTAACGCGCAAAGCCAGTTCATGAATGGAATGATAATTATAATATTTGTCTTTCATTAATTCAGGCATCCGCTTCCTCCTTATTCTTAAGTATATTTTCTCCGCCAAAGGTGAATCTGTTTATATTTTAAAACTGAGCCTCATAAAAGTCAAACAGAGGGTGACATAGATAAAAGCGGTTACTCCACATATTCAGGACATGATTTTTACGGCATGTGGATATGGATTTCCGGCAGGATGCAGGAGTGTGGTCAGGGCATGGAATGTTTTCCCGGATACATTGTGAAAATATAGATTTTGTGCTATGATTAAAAAATTAAGAAAGTTTCTGCGCGGTTATGGGATTAGATATGTGACGTTGTAGTTAGTGTGGATGAATCTGTAAATAGGACTGGACGCGCAGCTATTATTTTGCTGTTCGAATAGCGGCAGAACAGCATGGAAGGGAATCATACAGATGGAATGGGATTTTCTAAATGCGGGTGTTGAGGAACAGGATTTAATGAGTATGTTGCAGGTCAGTGCCTGTAAAAATCTGTTGGATGAGCATTTTACTCTTGTACAGGCGAACGAGTCTTATTACAATTTAATTGGGTATACGAGGGAAGAGTATGAGACGCTCTATCAGAATCAGTGTGACCGGTATTATGCGGAAGATGAACCGGAGTGGAACAAGATACAAAAAATCATAGCAGAAGCCTTTGAGGCACACCAGACCGGATACAAACATCTGTCGCGCATGAGGAGAAAAAACGGGGCATTCATCTGGGTCAAGCTGATGGGGACTTTCTCCAGTGAATCCATCGGAGGATATGCGGTGGTAAACACAATAATCATGGATGTCAGCGATATCATGCAGACCCGTTCAGAGCATTCAGCGGATTATGATGATATTCCTGGACTTGTGGCGAGATACCGGGTTCCTAAAAACCTGGATCTCGAGATTCTTGGGGCGAACAATCGCTTCATGCAGTTCTTTGGGGACGATATCATGGAGCGCGGGAATACGCTATATCGGAGGAATCTGGAAAAGAACCTGCCTGTCTTGTTGGCTCACCGGAGCGAACTTTTGAATGGGGAACCGGTTTCCCTTGTGGCCCGGATGTACGGACAGCATGGAGAAGATGTCTGGCTTCAGACAAGCATGGTCTGTGTCGGGTGGCAGGGGGATGACCCCATTTACCTCACTATTTTTATTGATATTACCAACGAGACAGAACTGCGCGAGATGCAGAAAAAGCTGGAGCGGCAGGCGGAGGAATTAAAAGTATCATTGCAGTTAACTGAACAGGCGAGCCGGGCAAAATCGAACTTCTTTTCAAATATGTCCCATGACATCCGCACGCCCATGAATGCGATTATCGGAATGGCTAATATTGCGCGGTCCCATTTGGGCGATGATGAGAAGGTGGACAACTGCCTGAAAAAGCTACTCCTCTCCAGCAGGCATCTTCTGGGGCTTATCAATGATGTACTGGACATGAGCCGTATTGAGAGCGGGAAAATGACGGTCAGTCCGGCGCCGTTGTTTCTGCCGGAACTTTTGGAAAACGTAGTGGCAATCATGCAGCCTGACATAAAGGCGGCAGAACAACAGTTTTCAATCCATCTGAAAGGAATCATGCACGAATGGTTCTGTGCCGATGCCCTGCGGATGCGGCAGATTTTTATCAATATTTTATCAAACGCATCCAAATTCACTCCAGCACAAGGCAGTATCACAGTAGAGGTGGAGGAAGTCGGCAGTGAAGACCCGGGTACGGCTATCCTGCGTTTTTCATTTTCCGATACTGGAATCGGCATGAAGGAGGAATTCCTTGAGCATCTGTTTGAGTCGTTTTCAAGGGAACGGGACAGCCGTGTGGACAAAACGGAAGGGACCGGTCTTGGGATGGCAATTACCAAAAAGCTGGTGGAGTTGCTGGACGGGACCATCGAGGTCCACAGCCAGCCCGGGAAAGGATCCCTTTTCCAGGTCACGCTGCCGCTTCCGATTGTGGAAGCTCCGGACGATGGTGTATTCCCTGATTTGAATATCATGGTTGTGGACGATGACCATATGATTGGGGAGTATCTGGAGTCGGCTTTTAGGGAGCGCGGCGTCTGCGTGGGGAGGGCGGAATCAGGAGAGGAATCCATCGCAATGCTTGAAGCGGCCCGTCAGGAAGGCAGGAATTACGATGTGGTATTTTTAGATTGGAAAATGCCGAAAATGGACGGAACCCACACAGCGAAAGAAATCCGCTCCAGATTTGGCAGCAAAATACCAATCCTGATTGTCTCCGCTTACGACTGGGAGGATATTGAAGCTGAAGCCACGGCATGCGGTGTGGATGGTTTCATCTCAAAGCCATTGTTTTACTCCACGGTCTGCCAGGCGCTTAAAAAGTATGTGCTGGGAGAAAAAAACGGGTCTTTCCAGCAGGGGCGGGAAGAGCACCTCATGTTTACTGGCCGGCGTTTCCTGTTGGTGGAAGATAATGAACTGAACCGTGAAATCGCAATGGAACTTCTGAGGGAGGAGGGGGCCCAGATGGAGTATGCGGTTAACGGCGCGGATGGGATTAAAATGTTTGAACAGTCGCAGGAATACTTCTATGATTTAATCCTGATGGATGTGCGTATGCCGGTCATGGATGGATATGAGGCAACGAGGAGGATACGCGGCATGGAAAGAGGGGATGCAAAAAGTGTACCGATTCTAGCAATGACCGCAGACGCGTTTGCGGAGGATGTAGCCAGGACGAAGCAGTGCGGGATGAATGGGCATCTAACGAAGCCGTTGGAAGTACAGACGCTGAACCAGGAAATACGCAGGGCGTTGCAAAGCTGCCTTTAGGCGGAAAGGCTTGTCTAAGTCTTTGGCAGCTGGTCTGTATTTCTGCTGACTGCATGGCAGGTGCAAACGGAACCACCAAATTCTGGCTTGGGATTCTGAATAGATTGAAAAACCGTGACCGGGAACAGGGCAAACTGTAATTCCCGGCCATTTTATTCATCCGGCGTTCGTGGTATTACCAGAACCCACATCCGTGTTCATGAGGCTGGATGTGGGCAGTGCCCACAATCCGGTCTATACATATCTAATTCATATCAAAGGAGATCCGTATTAGGAAGCCTTTTGCTGACGGCTGGCGTTACGGTATCTTCATGTCAGTCATTACAATTCTTCATCATCCATTGTTTAAGATCCATATACCACTCCTTCCCAATAGGAAGTTTTGTTCCGTCTAAGAGCGTGGCCTGGTAGCGGCAGATTTCCCGAAGATGGGAAGAATTTACAAGATAGCTTTTGTGTATCCGAAGAAAGGGAGGGGACGTCAGCTTCTTCAAAGTGGTACGGCAGGAAAAGAAACCTGAGGTGGTAAAAATCTGACACACATTGTTATCAGCTTTAATATATCGTATCTCCTCTGGCAGCAGGTAGTGGATGCTTCCGGTTAAACTGCGGAAAGCCTGTTTTTTTGCCTCCGTGGTGTGTATCGGGGGACGGGAACAGGATGGCAATTCAAATATCCTGGACTGTGCGTCTGACTGTGACATGGGTTTTGCGTGGTTTGCATTGGCATGGAGCAACAGGAGACGGTCATTCTTTTGGCGCCAGACAAGCGTAAAGTGGATTCTCGAAACCTGCCTATTGATGGTTGCCGTGAAGCGCCCATATGTTATCCATAGACGGCGTTCATGGGATAATAATGCATACTCTTCTTCTGTAATACTTATGGGGAGCTGTTCTTGTATTTCTTCCTTTACACTTTCCAGAAAAGCGGTAATCCCTTTCATGTAAAGCGGTTCATAATCGCCCACCCAGACAAAGTCCCCGTCCAGCATTTCCAAAAACGGATTAATCTGTTTACTGATGAAATAGTGAATGGCCTCTTTTGTCCTATCAATAACCTCCTGTTCAGTATAGCGATGGTATTTCACTCCGTTTCCTCCTGTGCTGTGATTTCGTATTTTTATTATAATCCAATGTTGCTTAGATTGCAATTGAATGAAAGCAATAAAATTCCGTTTACAAATAATAATTACCGTTTACATATAACATTGACGATTTAAAAAAGCAGTGGTAAAATAAAGATAATGTTTTTTGTTCCGGCACAGTGGGAATGGAGCGTGAGCGCGAATGAAGCAGTCATTATGGGAAGGGACAGATCTTAACATTAAGACATCATTATCAAAGGAACAGTTACAGCAGGAAAATCAACGATTAAAGGCATTGTCAGAATTAGACGGACTGACAGGAATATATAACCGCATAACGATTGAACGGAAAATCAATGAGGCATTGGCCGCAAAACATAGCGGTGCCATGCTGCTCTTTGATTTGAATAATTTTAAAGATGTCAATGACCAGTATGGGCATATTGCAGGTGATGAACTGTTGCAGAATGTAGCTTATATACTGAAAAAAACAATGGGGAATAATATGGTGGCCCGCACCGGTGGGGATGAGTTTGTCATATTTTATCCCAATACCCTGGATATGGAAGAACTTGAACAGAAAAGACAGATGTTACAAAAACGGTTGGGACAGATAAAGATAAAAAACTCGAAACACTTTACATTGTCAGCGTCCTTCGGTGACGCTGTTTATATGGAGCGGGATGATTACATAAAGATGTTCAGCCGGGCTGACAAGTTATTGCTGCAAAATAAACAGGCACTTCACCATGTCCGTGCGCCGAAATCTCAAATGGCTGATCGGTTGAACAAAAGGGTTGAAATGGATACGAAACTCATTCGGTATGATTTACAGGAAAGTACTCCTGTGGAAGGGGCTTATTATCTGAGCTATGAGGTGTTTCAAGGCATATACCGCTTCCTGGAACGTGCCTTATGCCGTCAGGGTCATAAGGATGATTTGAAATCCTTTTATGTTATCTTATTTACACTGACAGAAAAGGAAGGGGGGATCCTGAAACCAGAGTACCGGGAGCAGGAGATGCTCTTGCTGAAGACCCAGATTCATGATAGTTTGCGGAGAAATGATGTATTTGTGCAGTACAGCAGTTGTCAATATCTGGTATTAGTGTCCGATGCGGATGCTGCAGGGGTAGAATTGATTTCAAGACGTGTTAAGGAACGGTTTTATGGAAATCAGCCAAAAAATACAGCGGATGTTATTTTACAACACAGCTTTCCATTACAGGCAAGCGAAACAAGGGGCAGCCAATCCGATTCAACGGCAGTTGGGACGGATGAGGCTGAGAAAAAAAGTTGAATTAACTGTTTTTCCGGCCCTTTGTCAATCGTTGGGGTGGGATTTGTCAAAATCCCGCCCCAGTTTTATGATATCTTGGCATGTGCATTAGTCAAACCGCATACCGCCAAATATATGAATCAATTCTGACTGGTTTTTCAAATGAAGCTTTTTAAGAAGGGCCGACTTTTGGTTATAGATTGTTTTTGGGGTTGACTTAAGTTTAATATCCCCGCCCAGCATCATTTTGAAAACAGAGTGTTCCGCGTCAGACAGATCAGAGAGTATGAGGGCGTTAATCATCAAATGATTTTCCAGTAAAGGCCTCAAAATAGGTTACGATATCCCGCAGTACGGAAGTATAGGTAAGAAAATCAATGTTCCCGTTTACCGATATGGCACACAGACGGTCTGAGACCGGAAGGAACTCTAGAATATCAGTCTGCCCATTGCGGAGGGTAAACGTCAGTGCCATGAAGGGGGCGGTGTTTACTATATCAGAGGATTCCATCAGGCCGGCAGCGGGGATGGCAGTGATGTGTTTATGGAAATCCGCCAGCATCTGGTAATCATAAACCTGGTTCCCTGCCCTGCCTTCCAGATAAATGCCGTCGCCTGAGATTTGGATTTCCTGCGATTCCCCATTCTTTGAGATGGTTAAGGAGGAAATATCAGCCAGATTTCTGGAATACACGGAATTACTTAAGAATTCCATATAGTCCTGTGTCATGAAGCTTACAAGCCCTGCGGGAATGCTGCAGATTTGTGAAGTTTGCCTGGACATACAGTACCAACGGTCGCCGTCAGCAGGTGAAAAGTAAGAGACGTATTCGTTTCCGTCAATTACGGCCGTCAGGGTTATGGATGGATGGTCCAAACCATATTCACTTGGTGATGCAAAATCAGACAGGAAAGTATCTGGAACCAGTTTTAGAAATGGTTCCATTATTTTTTTATAAGCAGTCTGCCAGTCCAGAGGAAGCTGTACCGGTTCTGACAGGTGATAGAGGCTTCCGGAATCATCGGCGCCCCGGAGGATGGACCACGTGCGCCCGTCACAGGTTACCTGCAGCTTTTCAAGCTTTTCAAGCTGGTCCGCTGCAAGCGGGGGATATAAATCTAAAATCCTGAGCTGGGAAAGGGACTGGGTTAACATGGAGGTATCATCCGGGCTGATAAGATAAACGGTGTCATCATGTTCCGTCTTTGCATAACAGGAGCCATCGATTGGATTCTTATTACCAAGATAGAACCGCATGGTTTCCCCCTGGGCGGGAATCAGACTGATGGATGAAGAGGGGGTATCAAGTCCATATTGGGATAAAGAGTAATCTGTATCCTGTGAGGGGTGAATGATCCGCAATGCGGACAGATGGCATATTTTGTATACAAGGGCAGAAAGCTTTTGCTGGGAGTAACCATCTGACGCCTGATTAAGGAGTTCAATTCCGGTCGGATGCAGAATCAATCCGATTGAATCAGTGGAGTGGTTGATGGCAATGGCATTGATGCTGCTTACAGGGAAATCTGTTATAGGCGGTAGTTCAGGGCTGTCCAGGTGGCCCTGGCTGGAATGGAACAAGAGAAACAGCAGCAGGAAGACAAGGCCTATGGACAGGCCGGACAATACATGATTCCATTTTTTGATTGTACTCATAGATGTTTCCTCCGCCTGCGGATGCATATACCGGTTATGAAAACACTGGCTGGAAGGACCATGATGAATACAGCAGTCATAACAGCCCCCTGATAGGATAATACGGTTATGGGCTTCTGGTCCAGGGATTTTACCGGTATGTTCAGTTGAAAATCAGTTTCAGTACACCAGTTTACGGCCTGTAAAAGAAAGTCACGGTTAGCAGTGCTGGGTGAATCCATCTGGAAATCGTTATAAATTCCTTTGCTGCCGATGACTATCATCCGGGCGGTATTACCGGCTGACAATTGCTTTTCAGCAGAGAGCGCGAGGGTAAAAGGGCCATTTCCTCCGCTCTTTTGGGTGTTTTTAACCGTTGCATTGGGTGAAGAATAAAGTATTTTGGATGTAGTCACAGTACCTTGCCGGATGAAAAGCTGGTTTAATGGCGTACAGACAGGGAGGATGGGGTAGATACGGGAGTTCCCTAATGTCTGGTTTATGGGATGGGAAGCATAGACAGGTACGATATGGGTTGCATTTGCATCCGCATTAAGCCTGGAATCCTCTATTATCCCATTGGTTGTCCCAATCCCCCATTCTTCCAGATAACCGGAGAGTGTGGGAAGAAGTTCAGCGGTATCTGGTGGAAGGAAGGCCAGAATCCGGCCTCCGCATGTAAGGTACTGCTCTAATTTCCCAATCTCCATATCGGAAAAGTCCCTGGATGGTGCGGCGAGAATAAACAGGGAGGTATCCTCCTGAATATCCTGAAGGGATAGCGCTGTATGGTCAATATAGTAGTTATTCTGTTCAAAAAGGTTGATGAGGGCATCGGAGGGCTTTTCGCCATGTCCGTCAGAAAAACTGACAATTCCAACCTGCTCCCGTGAAACATAGAGTATGGCACTGGTCAGCATCTGTTCGGCGGCTATGCCGGTAACTGTCCCGGAAGGGCCGGTCGTAAACATATCCTCAAGCGCAAGGACCTTTGTTGCAGAGGGACCGGAGACAACCATATTGTCCATGGCGGCACTATATCCTTTGTTTTTTAAATCCTCTGCAATGGCAGGGTTTATATAAGGGTCTATATATCCTACCTCCAGATTGGAACCGGCGGTATCATACCGGTCCAGGATTTCGCGCATAATTGGCAGAAAGGCTTCCCTGGAATTTAATACGGTTATGGTAACGGGTGATGTCAGGGATGAAACTGTGTCCTTCGTGGTATCGGTCAGATGGTAGAAATGGCTGGCTGTCATATCAAGCCTGAGTCCGAATTGTTTTTCAGCATGGTCAGCGGCTATGTTAGACAGTATCATAACTGCGGCTGCCAGTAATGCTGCACTTTTGATATAAAAGGCCGATGTGAATGGTTTCATTTCATTCCCCTCCTAGCAGATGCGGCGCCGTTCCTGCATCAATATGGTAAAAAAGAGAAACAGGAAAGCAATGCTGATGTAATAGGTGACAGAGGTCAAGGACAGGAGTCCCATGGAAAATTCCACAAATTTCGATGATAAGGACAGATAGGAAGCCAGCGCCTTGAGGGGGGATGAGGACAGGAAGGTTCCTATATATCCGATGAGCCATAACCCCATAAGGATGCTGTAGCTGATGACCCCGGCCACCACCTGGCTGTCAGTGACGGAACTTATGAACAGACCAATGGATATGAAGGCCGATGCGGCCAAAATAGTTCCGGCCAGGCTGCCTGACAGGAGATAAGGGTCAAATTGTCCATAGGCGGCAAGAATTGCGCCATATATCAGGCTGACAGACTGTCCGATGGCAAAGACCGTGAGGACAGCCAGGAATTTCCCTGTTACAATTCCAGGGCCGGATACGGGAGAGGACATTAAAAGCTGGTTGGTTCCTGTTTTCTGTTCCTCTGCAAAAGAACGCATGGTCAGCATGGGAAGAAGGAACATGCCCACTTGGACCATGGATGAAAAATAATTTTTCATATCCCCGTTACCTGACAGCAGGTTTCCAGTCACAAAGTAATATCCGCTGATCATCAGGAATATGGACAGATAAACATAACCGGACATGGTATGGAAATATCCGCCCAGCTCTTTACGATAAATTGCTTTCATGGGAAGCCTCCTTATGACGTCTGTCCTGGGTAAGCTGCAGAAATACCTGTTCCAGCCCTTGCTCTAATGGTTTCAGTACATAGATGGATGCCCCGGCTTCCTGGATCAGCAAAGGAAGTTTCTGATAGAAAAGGCTTTCATCATCAGGGGAGAGGATATAATCCCATCTTCCTTCCAGGACAGACCCGCAGCTTTCCACATTCCATAGGCCGCATTCATGGGCCAGACGGGGAAGGAGTATCTTCGGGAGCGCAGAAGTACACAGGTAAATACGGCTGGCGGAATCTCCGGTATGAAGCAGCCTTTCCGGTGTATCATCAGCAACCAGATGGCCGTTGCTTAGTATGATGATACGGCTGCAGACAGCCGTAATCTCGGAAAGGATATGGGAACTGAGTATGATGGTACGCTCTTTTCCCAGTTCTGATATGACATTGCGCAGCTCGATAATCTGTCCGGGATCCATCCCGACCGTCGGCTCGTCCAGAATGATGAGGGGAGGATTGCCGAGAATGGCCTGGGCAAACCCCACCCTCTGGCGATAGCCCTTTGAAAGGTTTTCAATCAGACGGTGTCTGACACCCGTTATATTCAGTTTCCTGCATGCATCATCCACTGCATCAGGACAGTCAGCAGCGGGGATAGCCCGGAGCCGTGACGCGAATGTCAACTGTTCTTCTACCGTCATGTCAGGATAAACAGGAGGAATCTCAGGAAGATATCCAAGCTTTCCTTTGGCTTGTTCCGGATCTGTTGCAATATCGGCCCCATCTATCAGGACCTGTCCCGAGGATGCGGCCAGGCATCCGGTCATGATGCCCATGGTTGTGGATTTTCCGGAACCGTTATGGCCTAAGAGACCTACTATTTCTCCGCGGCCCACGGAAAAGCTGATATCCTCAATTGCCATGGATTTCCCATAATATTTTGTGAGGGATTGAACTTCAAGCATTATCTGCAGTACTCCTTTGCTCATTATCAGATTGTGTTAACGGCTGCTCAGGTAATATGGAGGGATGATACTGTGAACAAAACTGTTTTGGCGAGATTCCATAAGTATTACGGAAGGTGTGGTAAAAACGGCTGGGACTGCAAAAACCAGATTCGTATGCAATATCTGTCACGGAATAGTCTGAGTGCAGAAGCAGGTTGATGGCGTAATTGAGCCTCTGCCTGTTCAGGTAAAACGTTGGCGCCATGTCAAAACAGCGTTTAAAGGTACGGCAGATATGTTCCTTACTATATCCGGTGTGTTCACAGAAGAAATCCAGCCCCTCGCTGCGGTGTTCACCAGTCTGCCACAGGGTAAGGGCGGAAGCCAGCCATTGGGGAATGGACTGGTGGATATGATTGGAATGTAAAGAGGGCAGGAAATAGTGGGTAACCACATCAAAGAGTATGCTACGCAGGGTAGTCCTGATTTTTTCACATTCATTGGGGGGAATGGTGTTAAGCAGCTGCATCTTTTCCTGGATATTTAAAAGCTCCGGTCGGCTTAGCTGGACAGGAGGAACGTAGGGCAGCTGTTTTAAACCATCCCGTTCTTTTTCATTGCATAGGTAGTCAAACAGTGCGTCAATCGTTGCGGAGGGAAACGCCAGATTGATATGGGCATTGTCCTTCCCTGACTTGGAATGGATATCACCGGGACGGATTAACGCCATCCCTCCGGGCTGCAGGGTGAAACGGTTCCCGCATATCTGCAGGTTCAGGTTTCTGTAAGTTACAAGGACAATCTCATAGAAATCATGGACCTGAGGATATTGGGAAGGGTCAAGCTGTGTATGGAAGCGGTAGTGTGACTCGGTGCGGGGGTCTATGAGATTTATATCATTGATAATATTCAACATAAAATATACTCCTGTTTTTTGTTATATATCAATATATAGCACAAATTTGATAAAATGCAAGAGGTATTTTTAAAGGCTTTGCGGTATACTTGGGACATAACGGAGAAAGGGGACGGATATATGGCTGAGATTAAACTGGGATTGGGATTATACCGCCATATGCTGACAGATG
This sequence comes from Clostridium pacaense, assembly GCF_020709765.2. NCBI lineage: Bacteria > Bacillati > Bacillota > Clostridia > Eubacteriales > Clostridiaceae > Clostridium > Clostridium pacaense. The sequence goes on along the minus strand of NZ_JAJFEB020000008.1, from coordinate 200,662 downwards.
AATACTTTGCCTTTGCCAGGCAATGTGGCTGTACCCATCTGATTGTCCATCTGGCTGATTACTATTCAAATCAGATTGTCACGGCAACAAATGATAAAGTGAATTACGGGGAGGCAAAGGCCCTGGAAGGGATTTGGGAGGAAGACTCGATGATTGCCCTTCAGGAAAAAGCGGGGCAGCACGGCCTGACTATTTATGGGATTGAGAATTTCAGTCCGGCGGACTGGTATGATGTCCTGCTGGATGGCCCGGAAAGGGCGCGTCAGATGGAACATCTTAAGGAAATCATATGCAATGCGGGGAAGGCAGGAATTCATTCCTTTGGATATAATTTCAGTCTGGCAGGCGTATGGGGGCACCAGAAAGAACGCTCATGCCGCGGCGGGGCGTATGGGACATGTTTCGACGCATCCAGGATTAAGGTGGATTCACCAATTCCAAAAGGAGAAATCTGGAATATGACCTATGCCAAATCCGACGGCAGCGCTATTGCTCCGGTTTCTTCCGAAGAACTTTGGGACAGGCTGGAACGTTTCCTTAGGGAGATACTTCCCGTAGCTGAAGAGGCAGGGGTGGAGATGGCCCTGCATCCGGATGATCCGCCATTTGAAGGGTTGAGACAGACGCCCCGGCTGGTATATCAGCCTGAGCTATATCAGAAGGTAATTGATATCAGCAGCAGCCCATCCAACAAATTGGAATTCTGTATGGGCAGTATCCAGGAGATGACCCATGGAAATATCTACGATGCCATAAGGCAATATGGCGGGCAAAAGCGTATCAGCTATATACATTTTAGGAATGTAAAAGGGAAAGTCCCTAAATACAATGAAGTATTTGTCGACGACGGGGACATTGATATGCTTAAAGCACTGGCCCTGTTGGAACAGTGCGGATTCGATGGTGTAATCGTGCCGGACCATACGCCGGAAATATTATGCGGTGCGCCATGGCATGCGGGAATGGCATTTGCACTGGGATATATGAGGTCTGCCATGCAGATGATGGAACGGGGACTGATGATGCATGTACTGGAAGAAGGTGAGGGGAGACATGAATGACGGAATGATGGAAGCATTTGGACTGAAAGGCCATGTTGCACTTATCACGGGAGGGGGAAGCGGTCTGGGACTGGCCATGGCAGAGTGTCTTGCGGCAGCGGGCGCCCAGGTGGTGATAGCAGGACGGCGCAGGCAGGTATTGGATGAAGCCTGTGCCCATCTGGGTGACAGCGCTGCCGGCATTGAATATGATGTGACGGATACTGGCAGGGCAGGGGAAATCATAAAGGAAATCGTAAACCGTTATGGAAGGCTGGATATCCTGATTAACAATGCGGGGGTACATTGCAAAAAGGCTGTGGAGGATGTGACAAGAGAGGATCTGCAGTCCGTACTGGATGTCCATCTCTTCGGCGCTTACGCCCTTACCCAGGCGGCGATTCCATACATGAGGGCGAATAAGCAGGGGAGTGTCATTTTCATCTCGTCCATGTCCGCGGTTATGGGAATGACGAATGTAACTGCCTATTCCGCAGCAAAGGCAGCTGTCCTGGGGCTGGTAAAAACCATATCAGGAGAAGTTGCAAAAGACGGCATAAGGGTCAATGCAATTGTACCGGGCTTTATTGATACGCCTATGTTCCATCAGGCAACAGACAAAGACCCGGAGCGCCAGAAAAAGATTCTGGGCCATACGCCCATGGAATGCTATGGATTGCCAAAGGATGTTGGATGGGCGGCAGTATATCTTTCAGGAGCGGCTTCCAGATTTGTGACAGGAACAGCGCTGATGGTTGACGGGGGATGTTCAATCGGTTTCTGATTTTATTTAGAAAACGATGCAAATTTATCATAACAAACAAGGAGGAAAAAAAGTGAAAAAGAGAATGGTGATGGTTCTTATGGCGGCAATGACAGTATCCATGTTATCCGGATGCGGTTCAAAGGGAACAGGCGCGCCTGCAGCAGGGGAGGCCAGGACAGAGGCGGCAGATGCAGGTGACAAAAAAGGAGACGATACAAAAACAGAAGCGCCTGAAGCGGTTGAAAAAGTATCCATTAAGTTTGGGAATACCCAGGGGGAAGAGGATATCCAGACCAAATCGCTTCATGAGGTAGCAGACCGGTTGTCAAAGGCTTCAGGAGGTGGGTTCACGGCTGAAGTCTACGGAAGTTCAGCCTTAGGGGATACGGATGATTTAACAGAACAGGCGATGCAGGGAGCTGCTATCCTTACCATATCCGATCCCAGCCGTCTCGCATCCTTTGTAAAAGATTACGGTATGCTTCAGATGCCGTATCTTTTAGATGATTATACCCAGCTGGATAAAATCATGGAAACGGATTTATATGCTAAGTGGGAACAGGAATTCTCAGATCAGGGAATCTGGCTGGTTACATCCAACTGGTTTTCAGGTACCAGAAACTTCTGCCTGAACAAAGAAGTGAAAAAACCGGAGGATCTGTCAGGGCAGCGTATCCGGACCATTGGAAATGAATTGTGTACGTCTTCCGTGGATGCCATGGGAGCAGTTGCAACGCCTATGAGCTGGAGCGAAGTGTACACTTCCATTCAGCAGAAGGCATTGGATGGTGCGGAGGTTCAGACCCCATCCTTCTATGCCACACGCCTGTGGGAAGTATGCAGCTATATTAATAAAACAGAGCATTTCCAGCTCATTGGTTCTGCTGTCACCGGGACAAAGTTCAGGGATTCCCTGTCAGATGAATATAGGGAACTGTTTACCGATACCTTTAAGGAGGTGGGCACTGAATATCAGACAAAATGCGCCGACTTATCAGAGCAGTATGAGAAGGAAATGGTTGAAAAATATGGCGTTACCATTAATGATGATGTGGATGTCGAGGCATTTAAGGCGGCAACCGCCCCTGTATATGATAAGCTTGGATATAAGGAAGTAAGGGAGCAGCTGATGGCTGAGATGAAGTAGGAACCGGTAAGGCCGGTAACATACCGGCGGGCGGAGCCCTGGAAAATGTGGAAAGCATGGATTTTTCAGGCTCCGCCTTTTGTTTCTGCTTAATTATGGAGGGATACAGATGAAAAAATTATACCGGGGTTTTTGTAAACTGGAGGAAATCATAAGCTGTGTATTTTTCTTTAGCATGGTGCTGCTGGTATTTCTGTCAGCCATTGCCAGGCTGATCCAGCATCCGTTGGCCTGGAGCATTGATGTGTCGCAGCTGCTTTTGGCCTGGACCGCATTCCTGGGAGCCGATGTGGCGTTCAGGCGGGGAAAACTGGTGGGCCTGGACCTGCTCACAAGAAAGATGCCCCATAGGGTTCAGGATGGCCTGACGCTTGTGATTCAGGTCCTTATCCTGATTGCATTTATCATTTTCATTATTTTTGGGTTCAGACTTAGTGCAGATAGCTGGAAGCGCGCATTTCAGACGCTTCCAATCAGTTATTCCTATGTTACACTGAGCCTTCCGGTTTCTTCTGTATTCATGACAGTGACAGCCATCCTTAAAATCAGGGAAACCGTGAAGCGCCTGACCGGCAGGGGAGCAGCAGGCATGGAAGGGGGAAATGCATAATGTCAGTGCTATTAGTATCATTTTTGTTTCTGCTTGTAATAGGAATGCCCGTTGCTTTTGTAATAGGAATATCGGGCCTGGCATTTTTTGCCGTGACACCGGACATTCCATTTTCCATAACGGTTCAGAGAATTGTAGCCCAGACCCAGTCCTATTCCTTCCTGGCAGTCCCGTTTTTTATTTTTGCCGGGAATTTGATGAACGAGTCAGGAATCACCAAGCGTATCCTTAAGTTTGCTTCCCTTCTTACACGGCGCATGTATGGCGGTATGGCACAGGTGTCGGTTGTCATGAGCACAATGATGGGAGGGGTCTCGGGGTCCGCCACGGCAGATGCCGCGATGGAGACAAGGATTCTGGGCCCGGAAATGATGAAACGCGGATATAGCAAAGGATATATTACAGCAGTTAACTGTCTGACTGGCCTGATAACAGCGACCATACCTCCCAGCCTTGGATTGATCCTATATGGTTTTATCGGCGAGGTTTCAATCGGACGGCTGTTTTGTGCAGGAATAGTACCAGGCGTCATCATGATGTTTGTATTAATGCTGACAGTGAAGATTACATCCACCAAAAAGGGATTTGAGAAGCCAGGTCCAGAGATACCGAGGATTACATGGGGGGAGGTATGGCATGGACTGCGGGAATCCATCTGGGCGCTGATGTTTCCTGTCATCCTGATTGTAGGAATCCGCTTCGGGGTCTGTACGCCTTCTGAGGCAGGAGCCTTTGCTGTTATCTATGCAATCCTGGTTGGGGCATTTGTATATCACGAGTTTACGGTTAAGGGATTTATAGGGGCGCTGAGGACCTCCCTTATGGATACTGCGGCGGTAATGCTGATTATCACACTGTCAGGTCCTTTCAGCTATGCGGTTACGTATGTAAACCTGCCGCAGAAGCTGGCGTCAGTTATTTTTGGAATTACAGAGAATCCACAGATTCTTGTTATCGTAATCCTGATTTTCCTGTTTGTTGCCGGGATGTTCCTGGACAGTAACGTGAATTTCCTGCTTTTGACGCCTATTTTCCTTCCAATGGTAACAAAACTGGGAGTTGATCCGGTACACTTTGGAGTACTGATGGCCACCATCGTTACCATGGGGGTGATGACTCCGCCCGTGGGATCCGCCTTATATACGGTATGCGGGATACTGGACTGTCCCATAGAGGAATATACAAAAGAAGCCCTGCCCTTCTTTCTGGCAATCATGCTTGAGATGATTGTCCTGGTATTCTTCCCGCAGATTGTGCTGTTCCTGCCCAATCTTGTATATGGCGTCTGATGAATGAGGAGGAGTGGTATGAGGAGATTCATGGATGAAGATTTTATGCTTTATAATGATACGGCTAAGAGACTGTATCACCGATATGCGCAAACCCTGCCCATATTCGACTATCACTGCCATCTGAGCGCAAGGGAAATCTATGAGAACAGGCCAGCGGATAATATTGCCCAGTTATGGCTGGGGGGTGACCATTATAAGTGGAGGGCCATGAGGGCCAATGGAATCAGCGAAGAACGGATTACAGGAAGCGCCAGTGATTATGAGAAGTTTGAGGCCTATGCAGAAACGCTGCCATATGCAGCGGGGAATCCCCTGTATCATTGGAGCCATCTGGAATTGCAGCGGTATTTTCATATTGATAAGGTATTAGGACCGTCAACCTGCCGGGAAATATGGGAGGAGGCCAATGCGGCCATACAGTCAGGCGGTTTTACACCCAGAAGATTGATTATGTCATCCAATGTTTATGGTATGTGTACCACAGAGGACCCGGCCGATTCGCTGGAGTATCATAGGAAGCTGGCAGAGGAGGGCTTTCCTGTAAAAGTACTTCCTGCAATGAGGCCTGACAGTGCGCTGGAGATAGAAAAGAAACCGTGGCGTGATTATATGAGAAAGCTTGGCAGCGTGTCCGGTGTGGAGATACGCAGCTTTCAAGATTTGAAAAATGCGTTAGAAATCAGGATGGATGCATTCGGTGCAAGTGGATGTGTGGCGGCAGACCATGGGTTTGAACGGTTTATGTGGGCGCCGGTTCCTGAAGCTGCGGCAGAGGAGATTTTTAGGAGGGCAATTGAAGGAGAAGACTTGGGGCAGGAGGAAGTGGATGCCTATAAGTCAGCACTGATGGTCTGGCTGGGCCGGGAATACAGCCGGAGGAAATGGGCAATGGAACTTCATATGGGACCGGTCCGTTCACGCAATACCAGGATGGTAGCCTGTGTAGGGGAAGCCACGGGATTTGACTCAATCGGGGATCATCCCTTGGCGGTTCCCCTGGCCGCCTATATGGATGAATTGGAAAAAACACGGCAGCTTCCGAAAACCATCCTGTTTTCCATCAATAACCGGGACAATATGGTTCTGGCAACCATGGCCGGTAATTTCCAGGATAGCAGTGTTCCATCCAAGATTCAGATGGGAACAGCCTGGTGGTTCCAGGATCACCGTGACGGGATGGAAGAGCAGATGAAGAATCTTGCCAACGAAGGGCTGTTGGGCAGGTTTATCGGAATGCTGACAGACAGCAGAAGCTTCCTGTCCTATCCGCGTCATGAATATTTCCGCCGTATTTTGTGCAATTTAGTTGGAAATTGGGTGGAAATGGGAGAATTTCCGGAGGATGAGGACATACTGAAAAAAATGATTTCAGATATCAGCTTTTACAATGCGAAAGCATATTTTGATGTATGAATACATGGTTTAAAACGGAGGATATCAGATGAAAAGCTGGAATAACGAGGAAGATATGTTCAGCCTCATGAAGGAAAAACTGTATACCCCGGTAGTGGGGGACATCCTGGACGTGATGGGATATACACATCAGTTCCTGCCGCAGTATATACGGCCGCTGAAGGAGCATATGAAACTGGCGGGGAAGGCGTGTACGGTTTTGGAATGCGATGTGTTCAGCCCGCAGAAAAAACCATTTGGCCTGCTGACGGAAGCCCTGGACCAGCTGGAAAAGAATGAGATATATATTGCCACCGGCGCGCATAACAGCGCTTTATGGGGAGAACTTTTGACAGCAGCAGCAAAAATGAGGGGAGCGTCCGGGGCAGTACTCGATGGCTGCCATAGGGATACACCACAGGTCCTTGCGCAGGATTTTCCTGTCTTTAGTCAAGGATGCTGGGCGCAGGACTCCAGTATCCGTACATATGTGTTGGAGTTCAGATGCCCGGTTGAAATCGGACAGGTGACGGTTATGGACGGGGATATTATATTTGGGGATATAGATGGCGTTCTTGTAATCCCCAGGCAGGTACATGAGGAAGTGATTGAAAAAGCACTGGAAAAAGCTGCTGGTGAAAAGAGGGTCCGTAAGGCGATTGAGGAAGGAATGTCGGCCACGGAAGCATTTGCACATTTTGGGATATTATAAATTTGAAACTCAAGGCCCTGGGAGAGAAACCTCCTGGGGTTTTTGTCAAATTTGAAGGCTGTTAAGAAATTAGGATTTTGGAGGAAAAGATAAAAGAATCCTAGGAACCGCCACATGCCTGATCCTGACCAGGCGAGGGCAGGACCGTGCGGTTTGCCAGGTCCGCCGTGGATTTGTAGACGGATCATATTTTGAGGCCCTGGAAGATTTAATTGACTTTTAATCAAAAGCAATTAAAATGTAAGTAAGAGACAGAGGAGGTGAATATATGGCAAGTATGAGGGATGTTGCCAAGCTGGCTAATGTAGGTCTTGGAACGGTATCCAGAATGTTGAATGACAGCGGATATGTTTCGGATGAGACACGCAGCAGAATCGAAGCAGCCATGAAGACATTGGATTATACGCCGAACGAGCTTGCAAGGAATCTGTATCATAAGAGGACGGGAATCATAGCGGTCCTTGTGCCAAATGCATCCAATCCGTTCTTTGCGGAATTCGTTGACCATGTGGAGTCTGAACTATATAAGGCCGGCTTTAAGATGATGCTCTGCACCACGGAAAAGGAATTTAATGCGGAGTTGGAATATCTGGATATGCTGAACCGGCATATCGTGGATGGTGTCATTACAGGAGCCCATTCACTGGCAGTGGAAGAGTACAGGAAAATCCATAAACCGATTGTTGCATTGGACAGGTATCTGGGTGAGGATATCCCTGTTATCGCAGTGAACCACAAAGAGGGCGGAAGGCTTGCAGCGAAGACACTGATTGATAACGGATGCAGGAAGGTGCTTCATTTCCGCGGCAAGGTAACGGTGGAATCACCATATCATGACAGGCATTTTGAATTTGCCCGTATCATGAAGGAGAATGGGATATATACGTATGATTATGAACTGGGCAGGAACCGTCTGGATTCAGAATATTACAAGAAAGCCGTGAAAGACGTATTCGCAAAGGGAATCGAATTTGACGGTGTATTTGGCGTGGACAGACCGGTCATCGAATGCATGAATGAAACCATAAGAAGACACCGCAGGGTCCCGGAGGATGTGAAGTTCGTGGCATATGACGGCACTTTCATCACGGAGATGGTGGAGCCGTCCCTTACGGCAATCGTCCAGCCGATTGAAGAACTTGCAAAAGAGTCTGTGCGGCTTGTCTGTAACCTGGTAAATGGAAAAGTTTATAAAAATAAGCAGGTAAGCCTCGAAGTGGAGTTGCGCAAAGGAGGGTCAACTATAGTATGAATGTTAAAAGTGCACAAAACGGCCTGGATATTTTCTTGTATTATAAACAAAGTGAAGCCTGAAGTGAAAAATAGTATTGACTTATGCAAAACAGGGCGTATAATGTGTTTATAGAAAGCAGTTGCCTTATTTTTTTTCACAAACATGGAACGGGTTCCATTTCCGGAAAACAAATAAGGCACATAATTTTTCACAAATGTGGAACGGGTTCCACCTGGGTAAAAAGTCATTCATCATTAAATCAAAACAGAGGAGGAGAACAATGAAAAAGAAGATTCTCAGTATCATGCTTGCAGCAGCAATGGCAGGGACAATGGTAGTTGGATGCGGCTCAAACAACAGCGCAGGCGGGTCCAGGAAAGCAGATAAGAACAGCATCACGATTCTGGTGGAAAGCGGTTCCCCCGCAGAAGCCCTTGCAAAAGAGACAGCAGAGGCATTTAAGGAAGAAACCGGGTGCGAGGTAATCATCGATGCGGTGGCTTACACGGGAATGTATGACAAACTTTCCACGGAGATTAAAGCCAAGCAGGCGGCACATGACGTGGCCTGTATGGATGTGGTCTGGCTGGCAGCCTTTGCAGACGCCATAGAAGCGGTGAATGATGCGGATACAAGTGATTTTCTTCCCACCTTACAGGAGAGCGGGACCATCGACGGCAATCTCCTTGGATATCCCATGTGGGTGAATGCGAAGATACTGATTTACAGAAAAGACCTTATTCCGGAGGAGAAGGTCCCAACCACATGGGAGGAGTACCAGACCCTTGCCAGGGAACTGAAGACAGACGACATGAGCGGCACCACTGTTTTCGGCAGCGGTTCCGACGCCGTATGTTCATTCCTGGATTTCGCATGCCAGGCAGGCGCCGAAGGACTGGTGTTTGATAAGGACGGCAATGTGAACATTACGGACCAGGCATATGTGGACGCACTGAATTTCATGGTTGGGAATGCAGGTGCAGATTATACACCGGCAGATTCACTGGCAACGGCTGCCACGGAGTCCCAGGAACTTTTTACCAACGGAAAAACCGCAATGCAGCTCAACTGGAGCCATCAGTACCCGGCCGCAGTAAAGGCCCTTGGGGCGGATAAGGTAGGCTGTGCGCCGATGATTGGCGGCAGCGCGGGCATTGGGGCAACAACAGGCCCCTGGTATGAATGTGTCATGAAGAATTCCGAAAATAAGGAGATGGCTAAAAAATACGTTGAATTCATGTATGGCCACAATGCAGACTACATGAATCTCACCTTAAAGATTGCCGGAAGGACCTCCGTATATGAAGAAGCCGGAAAGGAAGCTGGCAATGAGCATACAGCAGCGGTCCTTGAAACATTAAGCGCGCCGCAGTCACAGGCAAGACCCATGGTGACTACGTGGTCACAGATTGAAGAGGTTCTCATTGGCGTTGTAGAGTCCAGTTTAGGCGGGGCAGATGTAAACGCCACATTGGAGGCGGCAAAGACTGAAATTGAATCAATTGGCAGATAAATTGGCAGATAGTCTTTTAAAAGGTGGTAAATGGGAATGAGATTGATTTCAAGAAAAACTTTATTATTATTCTTCCTGCCGGGTGCACTTTTTATGGGCGCATTTCTCATATATCCAATCATTACAATGGTAATTGACAGTTTCTATGAAATCGGGATTACAGGCAGTAAATCATTGGTCGGCCTGGATAATTATATCCGCGCATTTACCGCTGGAGGTTTTTTAAAACAGTTAAGGAATACCTTGATTTATATTGTAGTAGCCGTTGGTGTTGAGACAGTGGTTGGTTTACTGTTTGCCCTATTTTTTGAATTGGATTATAAAGGAAGTAAAATCATCCGTTCATTCATGATGGCGCCTCTGATGATAGCGCCGTTGGTGGCCGGCCTTACCTGGAAATTAATGATGAGCTCCAGCTTTGGCATCATCAACGAGCTTTTGACGAGGATTGGGATTTTATCAAGCAGCAGCGATATTCTCTGGCTGGCAGACGAAAGATGGTCCTTACTTGCATGCTGCATTGCGGATATCTGGCTCACGACACCGTTTATGATGCTGATGATACTGGCCGGATTGCAGGGGCTGGATACCAGCATGTTAGAAGCCGCCAGAATAGACGGGGCAGGTATGCTTGCGCAGGTATTTACGATTAAGCTTCCCGTAATCAAACCGGTTTTACTGACTGCCCTGTCAGTGAGGATCATTGACGCCGCCAGAACCTTTGACATTATCTGGGCAATGACGGAAGGCGGTCCCAACCGCTCTTCAGAAACAATCAGCATCATTATCTACAAGACCCTGACCCGGTATAATGACACCGGTTATGCAAGTGCGATGGCAGTGGTATTTATTGCAGTCTTAGTCATATTCACACTGGTATTCATGCAGAGCTTGTGGAACCCGAAGAAGCAGGGCCGCTAACGGTTGGCAGGAGGTGTAAAAAAGTGGTAAAAAAAGGTGAGATTGGGAAAATGCTGGGAATCAGTTTGTCCGTAATCCTTACTGTGTGCTGGCTTTTCCCATACATATATGTCATTTGTTGTTCATTTAAACCCGGAACAGAAGTGATTGCAGTTCCGCCAAGCTTTTTCCCAAAGGTATTTTCCGTTGAAAGCTTCTCGGATCTGCTCCAAAGGATGGATGCGCTGAAATATCTGTTAAACAGTTTGAGTGTTTCGCTGGCAAGCACCATCATCGCATTGTTCCTGGGCTCCCTTGCGGCATATGCAATCCAGCGTTCGGGTGCGAAGCTATCCATTGTATTGGTGGTTCTGGTCCTGTGCTTAAAGATGATCCCTACTTCAAGCATCGTAGTGCCGATTTATGAACTGATTTGTAATCTGGGCCTATATGATACAAGGATTGCGTTGGTTATTGTGTATGCCGCCATTAACATGCCCTTTGTCATGTGGACCATGTTAAGCTTTTATGAGGGGATCCCCACAACGCTGGATGAGGCTGCATTTGTGGACGGCGCAAGCAGTTTACAGACATTTAGCAAGGTCATCCTGCCAATCTGTAAGCCGGGATTGGCCACGGCATTCATATTTACCTTGTTCCTTGCATGGAATGATTTCCTCATTGCGTTACTGCTGACCAGCACGGATGCAAAGACATTCACGGTTGGATTGGCAGGATTCCTGTCGGCATACAATTTGGATTTGGGACCCATGTGTGCAGGAGCATTTTTGTTCAGTTTCCCGGTGATGATCATCTCCCTTGCAGCCCAGAAGTATATTGTGCAGGGAATGACGGCCGGGGCAGTAAAAGGTTAAGCGGAGGAGTCTTATGTCGAAAGAATTAATGCTGCAGAATATTGAAAAGGCCCAGCATGAGATAGACAGTAAAAAGAATATTGTGAAAAATGGAAAAATGCGCCAGCGCTATCATTTCATGGCGCAGACCGGATGGCTGAACGACCCCAATGGATTGATTTATTTCCGTGGGAAATATCACATCTTTTATCAGTATAATCCATATGAGGGATTCTGGGGCAGTATCCACTGGGGACATGCAATCAGTGACGATATGATGCACTGGGAGTATCTGCCATTGGCATTGGCGCCCAGTGAGACATATGATGACCATCCCCGGGGCGGATGCTTTTCCGGCAGTGCGGCCCAGCATGATGGCAAGCTGTTCCTGATGTATACGGGGGCTGCCAATGAAGGCGATGGGGTTGGGCAGACACAGTGCATTGCATACAGCGAGGACGGGATTCATTTTGAAAAATATGAGGGAAACCCGGTCCTGACAGCCCCAAAGGGTGTTCCGGTGAATCAGTTCAGGGACTCAAAGGTATGGAAGCATGGGGATACTTATTATATGGTATGCGGCGCAAGCCGGGACCATAAGGCGCAGGCGCTGCTTTACCGGTCGGATGACATGTTCCACTGGACCTTTTTCAACGTACTGGCCGAGAGCCGCGGGGAATGGGGGCATATGTGGGAATGCCCGGACTTTTATCCCATGGGTGATAAATATGTCCTGATGTTTTCGCCCATGGGTGTGGGTGAACATACCTCTGTGTATCTGGTGGGGGATTTTGATTATCAGACAGGCAGGTTCAGTCATTATATAAGCGGTGAGGTTGATTGGGGATTTGACTATTATGCGCCCCAGTCCTTCCTGGCGCCGGATGGAAGGCGGATCATCATAGGATGGGCCAATGAATGGGAGTGGATGCCGTTATGGAAGGACTGGGGACCGACGTACAAGGAAGGCTGGTGCGGTTTTTTCAATATTCCAAGGGAAGTCAGGATGATGGAGAATGGAACATTGCAGTTCCTTCCGGTTGCCGAGACAGAAATCTTAAGGCAGGATCCGATATACCAGGATATGTTTGTGGTAACAGAGACAGAGGCCGAACTGAAAGCCGGGGACGGCGTGGCATTTGAACTGAAGATGAAGATTGACCTTGAGGAAACAGATGCAGATATGCTGGAATTAATCCTGCGCAGCGGTGAGGGAAAAAAGACAGTCTGCCTGTTTGATTTTAAAAATGCGCAGATGTCTGTGGACAGGAATGCATCCGATGGGTGGAGCAGGGGCGTTTCCAGAAGCACAATGTTCCTGAAAGGAAAAAAGGAATTGGATATCCATATCCTATCAGACCAGAGTTCCCTTGAAATTTTTGCCAATGAGTATCAGGACAATCATGCCAATAATATTTTTGCCGGAAACGCACAGAACCGGATTTTAATCCGTACATATGGCGGCAGGGCAGTAATACGGGAGTATGAGTCCTATGGAATGAAGGATTGTTTTAGGGGAAATGATTAGAAGCGGATTAGATTGAGTATGGATGATACGGAGGGAATGATATGGCTGGCATAAATTATTATGACGTAACAGAATGGACGGTTGGCAATCCATATAAGGATATTGGGGAAGTAATCAACAGCATCATTGCAGATATCAAAAGAAGGCAACGGGATTCTGATAATGACGGAGGCGGAAAGCCGGGGGCAGTGATTTATATCCCGCCGGGTGATTATCATCTTGCCACCCAGGTGGTCATCGACATCAGCTATCTGAAAATCATGGGGTCTGGACATGGTTTTACATCTTCAAGCATACGTTTCAACACGCCGGAGGCTGAATGGGCAGATTGGCATGAGCTGTGGCCGGGCGGAAGCCGCATACTTGTGGATATTTCCCCAACGGAGGATGACAGGGAATGGACGGGAGCCGCATTTTATGTGGAGCGCAGCGGGAATCCCAGAATCAGTTCCGTGGAGTTTGCTGATTTCTGCATTGACGGCCTTCATTTTGTGGATGATGGTTCAGGAAAAGCAGACCCGGAAAATACATATACAAATGGAAAAACAGGTATCTATATCGCAAGCGCTCAGGACTCCTTCCGTATTACGGGCATGGGGATTGTGTATTTAGAGCACGGAATCACCAGTTACCACGCGGATGCACTGACAATACATGATAATTTCATAGCTGAATGCGGCAACTGTATCGAACTGCGCGGTTCGGGGCAGGCATCAAAAATAACCGATAACCTCATAGGGGCCGGGTATAAAGGGTATTCAATCTATGCCCAGAATTTTGGAGGACTTCTGGTCACGGCCAACAATATTTTTCCCCGTGGCACAAGCAGTGTCCACTTTGCAGGCGTGATGCGTTCCAGTGTTACAGGTAACCGCTTCCATTCATTTTATCCGGGAATGCTGGTATTTAAGGATGGATGTTCGGAAAACCTGGTTTCTGCCAATCATTTTTTACGGGACCATGAACCATGGGCCCCGATGCAGGGATATGATAATGGTTTGGATGACCTGTACGGTCTCCTGTATATCAGCGGTAACCATAATTCCATCATTGCCAATCATATTTCAGAAACCATAGATACCCGGTATATTAAACCGTCCGGTGCAGCACCTGTAATCATACGCGTTGTTTCGGGCAAGGGGAATTATATTTCAGATAATCATATTGTTGCCACCACTGAAGGGCCGGAGATACAGGCCGCAGAAGGGCCAGAGGGCCAGGCCGCAGAAGGGCCGGAGGGCCAGGACGCAGAAGGGCCGGAGGTACAGGCCGCAGAAGGGCCGGAGGTACAGGCCGCAGAAGGGCCAGAGGTACAGACTGCAGAAACACAGGAGGGCCAGGACACGCAGATACCGGGGACGCAGGCCCCGGAAGCCGGCTCCTGTTTCTCCGCACAGGTGGGGGCGCTGCTGACGGCCGGTGAATTGCGGGAACTTGAGGTGATAACCGTGCTGGTGGAAAGCGCGGCGTTTCAAAATACGGTTCTTGATTCAGGAAGTGACGCACAGGTCATTATGGATAGGACGGTAAATGCATTCAGGGCTACTCCGACGCCAGGAAGGAATGGTTAAACACGCTTCAGGTAAATAAATGATATTTTCCACAGGAGGCATATATATGACAGAAAGAAAATATGACATAACGGCGTTGGGGGAACTGCTGATTGATTTCACTGAAAATGGAATCAGCCAACAGGGCAACGTGCTGTTGGAAGCGAATCCGGGCGGCGCACCCTGCAATGTGCTGGCGATGCTGGCAAAGCTTGGTAAAAAATCAGCATTTATCGGAAAGGTAGGGCAGGACCGGTTTGGCAGTCTTCTGAAGGAAGCCATTGAGTCCGTGGGGATTCATGCAGAGGGATTGATAATGGACAAAGAAGTGCATACCACACTGGCATTTGTACATACATATCCGGATGGTGACAGGGACTTTTCTTTTTACCGTAATCCAGGAGCCGATATGATGCTTAAAAGGGAAGAAGTTCCCTGCGACATAATCATGAATTCCAGGATATTCCATTTTGGCTCCCTGTCCTTTACCCATGCGGGAGTCAGGGAAGCTTCCATGTATGCCATTCAATGTGCAAAAGAAGCGGGCGCCCTGGTTTCATTTGACCCCAATCTCCGGGAACCTTTGTGGAATGATTTAAAGGATGCTAAAGAAGCCATTGGGTATGGCATGGCTTGCTGTGATATCCTGAAGATATCTGATAACGAACTGATATTCATGACAGGTGAGACAGATTATGATAAGGGCGCTTTCATCCTTCAGGAGAAATACAAGATACCGCTTGTATGTGTGACCCTCGGAAAAGAGGGAAGCAGGGCGTACTATAAAGGCATGAAGATTATAGGGAAGCCCTTTGTCCAGGAAAATACGATTGAGACAACCGGTGCCGGCGATACATTTACCGGATGTATGCTGGACATGGTTCTGGAGAAGGGGCTGGATTGTCTTACGGAGAGGGATATCCGCCGGATGCTCTTATTTGCCAATGCGGGAGCTTCCCTGGTTACGACGAAGCGCGGGGCGTTAAAGGTAATGCCGGATAGGGAGGAGATAGAGGAACTGCTGGAAAAAATTGGGAATAATTAGACATTAAAGTCCCCGGAGGAGATTCCTTCCGGGGTTTTTGATTTAACCTCCCCAATCCATCCTCTCATTAATATCCACCAGCATGGATGCCTGATTATAATAATTTGTCATAAGCTGGGAGCGGTTGACCACGTCAAGCTTCCGGTACAGATTATTAATATGTTTCTTAACGGTATTTTCCGAGATGAAGAGTTTTTCACCAATCTGCTGATTGCTGATGCCGGAAATGATCAGCTCCATGATTTCCTCCTCCCTCTCCGTCAGGCCGTACCGCTTCATCCGGCTTTTGTCGGTTTCTTTATCATTCTTTTTTAATCCATTTGGAAAACGCATGGAAAAGCTGGCGGACAGGTGGCGGTTCAGGATTTTCAGGATTTCTATTTCCCGTTCGCCGAAGTCGCTGGTATCACGGCTTCTGAACAGCGTGATTGAACCGAACATGATCTGGTGTTCAACAATTGTGCTCCCCATGCTGTAGTAGACACCCATGGGTTCCATCCACCGCTTGTAAATCAGGGAATTTTCCCGGACAGGATTGCTGACGATATCTGAGTCGCTGTAGATGATGGGCTGGTCGGTATTGAAAATCCATGCCACATAATCCGAGAACTGATACTGTTTATAATATGAAGTAATCTGCTCCACCGTCATATTTACGGATACCGGGTGGAAGAAATAGAACTGTCTGTCTTTACAGCTGCACAGATCAAAAAAGGACTTCTGGTTTGGGATCAGTCCGTCCAAATCTTCCATAAACTGTCTTTGCATCGCATCCAGTGCCTCAGTGGTATGGATTTTCAGGATACAGTCATCTAACTTTCTCCAGTCTTCCTCTGTCAAAGTCACCATAATTCCCCTCTCCCATTCTGATATGCCTATTTTAGCATATAGAAACGGGAAATACAATCAAGGGGGGAGTAGACGGACGTAAGGTTTATAGAACGAAAGTGTTATGGCAGGTAGTAATTTTCGTGGTACTGCCTCCGGGTAATTGTACCTTTCATATAAATCCCGTATGATGGGATTACCGAATATATTTGGAAGTGATTTAAATTAGACAGGAGGGGATTTATCATGAAAATAATTCATAGTACGCCAAAGAAGGACGGGTTCCGTATGCCGGGAGAGTTTGAACCACGTAGACAGGACTTTTTAATCTGGCCTGAGAGAACGGATACATGGAGGAACGGGGGCAAACCGGCCCAGCAGGTATTGGTGGATGTGGCAAAGGAAATCATAAAATACGATAAGCTGACCGTATTCTGTTCATCCGGTCAGTATGAGAATGCCAGGGCGCGTCTCCCGGAAGCGGTGCGGGTGGTGGAGATGTCTACGGACGACGCCTGGGCCCAGGACAAAGGGCCTTTCTATGTCATCAATGATAAAGGGGATATGCGCGGCGTCACATGGGGATGGAATGCCTACGGCGGACTGGAGGGCGGACTTTATTTCCCATGGAAGTATGATTCGGAATTTGCAGCCAAGCTTCTGGACCTGGAAGACTATGACCGGTATGATGCCAGGAAAATGGTGCTGGAGGGGGGCGCCACCCAGGTCGATGGCCAGGGAACCCTGATCATCACGGAAAACAGTGTCTTAAACAGGAACAGGAATCCTCATATGGCTAAGGAACAGGTGGAGGAATACCTGAAGGAATATATGAATCTTGAAAAAGTCATCTGGTTAAAGGACGGCATGGCATTTGACGAGACAGACGGACATGTGGACGATGTGTGTTTCTTTGTCAGGCCGGGGGTGGTGGCCCTCTCATGGACCGATGATGTTAATAACCCCCATTATAAACCGTTAAAGGAGGCTTATGATATCCTGAGCAGTGAAACGGATGCCAGGGGACGCAGGTTGGAGATCCATAAGATTCCCCTTCCGGATATATTACATATTACTGAGGAGGAAAATGCCGGAATCGATATCTGTGAAGCCGCGGCGTCCAGGGTTGCAGGACTTCCGCTGGCAGTCACTTATATTAACTGTTATTTCATGAACCATGCGTTGCTTGTTCCACAGTACGGGGATCCCATGGACCAGGTTGCATGCGACCTGTATGCCAAATTGATGCCTGACAGGCAGATCATTAAAATCTGGACCAGGGAATGGTCCCTTTGCGGAGGCAATATCCACTGCATGGCGTTACAGCAGCCGGATCCCGCCCCCAGACAATAGAAAGGAGGTCCATCCATGTCATATGCAGAGGAAGCTGTTACCGTGGCCGGTGCCGTTGAATATTCCGAGGAAGAACGGGAAATGGGCACGAAGGACATTAAGTCCTTATTCATTCATTACAGCGTAGTCACATTTTGGGGGATGCTGGCCCAGGCTGTCATGGTCATTGCGGAGGGAATCATCATCGGCAACGCCTTAGGACGCAGCGGCCTTGCCACCATTTCCATTGTCATGCCCATTGAGACCTTAAACCTTGCCTTGGGAACAGGGCTTGGCATTGGCATCAGCAGCCTTGCGGCGATTAAACTGGGGGACGGGGATGAGGAAGGCGCCAGGAAAACCTTCTCCACGGTCTTTTGGTTCATGGCTGTCATGATGACCGTCTTTTCAGCCCTGGTATTTTTTAATGCCAGGACCGTGGCTGCTTTTTTGGGAGCGCCTGCGGAGCTGGTTAATGAATGTGTGATTTTCATCAGGGCATTCATGTTCGGCCTTCCGTTCTGTGTGCTGGGACAGATTCTCGGTTCTGTACTCCGGGTGGACGAAAAACCGGGTATCGCCTCCTTTGCCATGGGCGCAGCGTCCATGACTGCCCTGGCAATCCTGTACTATGGGGTCATGGTGCTGAAAATCGGCATCCTTGGGGCAGGTATCTATTATGGCTGTACCCTGGGGCTTAGTTTCATGGCAATACTTTACTTTTTGTTTAATAGAGATACAATATTTAAAATACGTCTTTCCGATTTGAAGATTGACTTTTCACTGGTGGCGGCATCCTTTAAGATCGCACTTCCGTATCTGGGGTTTCAGGCAGCCATCTTCATCTCCACCCTGGTCATCAACCATCTGCTGGGAAGATATGGTTCAGACCTTGAACTGGCTGCCTTTGGCATCATCAATTCCTATATTGCCTATACGGTCATGATTTTCTCCCAGACCATGGCAAATGGCCTTCAGCCCATTGCCAGCTTCAACTATGGGGCAGGAAAACCCGGACGTCTTTTGGAACTGCTCCGGTCGGGAATCCGGATCCATCTTCTGGTGCTGATTGTGGTGAGTCTCCCGGTGGTGATTTTTGCGCCGGCCATCATACGGCTGTTTGCAGGAGGCGACGCAGAGCTGATTGTGACAGGCGCCCGCGCCATACGCCTGTTTACATGTCTGACCAGTCTTGGTATGACTGCATATTTTATTTCCTGTTATTACCAGTCGGTGGAAAAAGTCAGGATTTCCATCATTATCGGCATAAGCCGGTATGTGGTGGTGATTCCACTGATGTTCCTGCTCTCATCCGTGTTTGGGGTCATGGGGGTCTGGTACAGCCAGTTCCTGTCGGATTTACTGGCATTTTGCCTGGCAATTGGTTTCATAGTGAAGGAGGCCGGGAATTTAAAAGCGCAGCAGTCCGGGCTATAGTTTCTGAAAGGAGTTATGAACAATGAAATATGATCTGGTAATCAACGCAAAGAAAATCATTACCATGGATGAATCGAATCCAACAGCAACCTGGGTGGCCGTTAATCAGGGGAAAATTGCAGCCATCGGCTCCGGCTGTCCGGTTCCGGAGGGTGTCTCTGTCCTGAATCTGCCGGACAGCACAATCGTTACCGGTCTCATTGATTCCCATATCCACGCTTCGCTTTCCGCTGTCACGGCCAGCGCCGTTAATCTTGTCAATGCAAAGAGTGCGGCTGAGGTCCTGGAACTGGTGGAGGAACGCTGTGCTTCCTCTGAGGATGATTTAGTCCTGGCATCCGGTTACCTGCCTGTGATGATGGAGGGCGGTAATGTTCCCACACGCACGGACATCGACCGGATTTCCCATGGAAAGAAAGTCATGATCCTGAATCTGGACGGACATGGAAGCACCCTGAACACAAGGGCACTGAGCCAGCTGGTATTCCCTGAGGACCTGGACGGGGTGCATTATGACACGGGCATCATTAATTCCGATACGGCCCAGTTCATCGCGCTGATGGATATCATGGACACCATTGACGAGGAACATCTGGAAGGGATGATGGATGATTTCATCGCCAGTGCATTAAGCCTGGGGATTACGGGTTTCCATGGGCTGGAAGGGCAGTTTGTCCGCAATAATAAGGATATCCGTATCTGGCAGAAAAAACAGGATTCCATGCCCATACATATGGTTATCTATCCACAGATATGGCGCTATGAAGATGCAGAGGAGTTCCATCTCCCGCGCCATGGCGGATGCCTTACCCTGGACGGGGCCGATGTACAGTGGACAATGGCCCTTAGCCGGCCATATGACAACCGGCCGGAAACACGGGGATTCCTTTATCACACGGATGAGGAGCTGTACCATATTGTGTCCAAAGCCCATGCGGATGGCAGGCAATGCAGTTTCCATGCCATGGGGGACCGGGCCATTGACCAGATCCTCTATATCTACCAGAGGGTAATCAAGGAACAGGGGGACAAGGGCCTGCGTCACCGCATAGAACATTTTACCCTGCCAACGGACGAACAGATCCAGATGGCTGTTGATTTAGGGCTGGTCATTTCCGCACAGCCGGAATACCTCTACCTTTATGATTTTCCCGGCGGACACCTGGAACAGTATTTTGGCAAGGAGCGGACCGCCCGCATGGAATGTTATAAGACCTGGATTGATTCCGGCCTGGTATTTGCCGGAGGTTCCGACTCGCCAATCAACGGTTTGAATCCGTTGTCGGGAATCCACTCCCTTGTGAACAGCTCCCATCCGGGGAGAAGGATGAGCGTGACGGAGGCAATCAGGTGCTATACCTGGAACTGTGCGTATGCGGCGTTTGAGGAGAAGGAACGGGGAAGTACGGAGGTTGGCAAATATGCAGATTTTACGGTCCTTGACCGGGATCCATACGAGGAGCCGGATGATATTGTCAACTTTAAGGTACAGATGACCATTGTGGATGGCAAGGTTGTCTATGAGGCTTAATGCAGTGGTTAAACCGATAGAGGAATAAATGAATGATGAATCAGGAGGAAATGGCGATATGTATGCAAATGGGGTGAGACATTTTATTGACACGCAGGATTTGACGAAAGAGGAAATCCTGGACATTGTAAATCTTTCCCTGGAGATAAAAAGAAGCATCAGGGACGGTTATTATCCGCCGCTGATGAAAAACAGGACGCTGGGAATGATTTTCCAGCAATCCTCCACCAGGACGCGGGTTTCGTTTGAAACCGCCATGGAACAGATGGGCGGACATGCCCAGTACCTGGGGCCTGGCATGATACAGCTGGGCGGCCATGAGACCATAGGGGATACGGGCAAGGTGCTGTCCCAGCTGATTGATGTGGTCATGGCCCGCGTCATTGAACATAAGACGGTTGTGGAACTGGCCCAATCCTGTTCCATACCGGTCTTAAACGGCATGTCTGATTATAACCATCCCACCCAGGAAATCGGCGACATGTGTACAATCATGGAGAACCTGCCAAGAGGTAAGAAATTAGAGGAATGCAAGGTTGTGTTCGTGGGTGACGGGACACAGGTATGCGCCTCCCTTGGCTTCATTACCACCAAGCTTGGAATGCATTTTGTCCACTATGGACCAAAGGCACATCAGTTAAATGAGCAGTATAAGGATATCCTGGAAGGAAACTGCAGGGTTTCAGGCGGGACCTGGGAAGTTACCGACAACAGGGATTCGGTGCGGGGAGCGGATTTTATCTATACGGACGTATGGTATGGACTGTATGAGAATGAGATGCCGAGGGAAGAACGGGTCCGCGTATTCCATGATTATCAGGTCAACCGGGAATTGATGTCACTGGGGAACATCGGATGTAAATTCATGCACTGCCTGCCTGCGACCAGGGGTGAGGATGTAACGGACGAGGTAGCTGATTCGGATTCCTCCCTGTGCTGGGAGGAGGCGGGGAACCGTCTGACCGCCATGCGGGGACTGCTGGTATATTTTACCCAGTACCAGAGGGAAAATGTAGCTGGAGAGCTTAAACGGATGGCTGCAAAGGAGTCATTGGAAAACTTTATGGGTGGAAGAGGAATCAGCTGATTGCATAAGGAGAAGATATGCCGAGAATCGTCATAGCGCTGGGCGGCAATGCCCTTCAGTCTAAAAACAGCCAGCCCACGGCAGAGGGCCAGCTGGAAGTGGTGAAGAAGACATGCGGATATATTGCGGATATCTGCTGTAAAGGATATGAGATTGCGATTGTACATGGAAACGGCCCGCAGGTGGGGAGGATATTGCTTGCATCCGAAGCAGCCAGGGATGTGACGCCTGCAATGCCCTTTGATGTATGCGGCGCCATGTCCCAGGGGTTTATCGGTTACCATATCCAGCAGTCCTTAAAATATGAATTAAATAAAAGGAACATGAATTACCCGGTGCTATCCGTGACCACACAGATCGTGGTGGATAAGGACGACCCTGCTTTTTCAAATCCCACGAAGCCCATCGGACCTTTTTATACAAAGGAAGAGGCAGAGGCACTGGAGGCGGAAAAAGGATACAGGATGAAAGAGGACGCCGGGAGGGGATTCAGAAGGGTGGTTGCCTCACCCATTCCCAGAAGGATTGTGGAGATTGATGCAATTAAGGATTTATGGGAATCCTCCATCGTGATTTCATGCGGCGGGGGAGGGATTCCGGTGATTGAGAATATGGATGGGACACTGGAGGGGGTGGCGGCTGTCATTGATAAGGACCATGCGGCCGA
The DNA here is from genome assembly GCF_020709765.2 of Clostridium pacaense. Lineage (NCBI taxonomy): Bacteria > Bacillati > Bacillota > Clostridia > Eubacteriales > Clostridiaceae > Clostridium > Clostridium pacaense. Next base: position 178,197 of record NZ_JAJFEB020000008.1, on the reverse strand, counting down.
ATTGCTGGCCGAACGGGTGGATGCCGACATTCTGATGATATTGACAGAAGTGGAAAAGGTAGCTGTCAACTGGGGAAAACAGGACCAGAAAAACCTTGACCATCTGAACTTAAAGGATGGGATGGAATACATCCGGGATAACCAGTTTGCTCCCGGAAGCATGCTTCCTAAGGTGGAGGCCGCCATGAAATTTGTCCGCAGGTATCCGGACAGGAAGGCAATCATCACCAGCCTGGATACGGCGATAGAGGCGTTGGAAGGGATGGATGGCACAACGGTTACGTTTGCTTAAGGGCTGGAAGACTTTAATCATATTTGGATGTAATTAAAATTGAAGATGGTTTATCTGCAGACAGTATAGCCGTTATGACTATGCTGTTTTGCTTTAATTGGAGTAAAATCCTGTTAATATTGGAACATAATATGATATACTGTTTTTGAAAATGTGTTATTTTCCTATTTGTTTTAACTTCTGGCCATGGCCCGGCAATACCATGGACGGGTTGGTATGGTGCAGCTGTTTGGGGGCATGTCCGGTAACAATACAAAGAAGAACGGGGTGAATCGGGGTGAAACAGAAGAAAAACAGAGATAAGCAAACGGGGGTTCCAATCCCTGTTTCACTGTATATGGATGAGGGGATGGAGGATGGAAGCTTCTGGCACTGCTGTGACGAAATGCTTCATATGGTGCTGGCGCTTCAGGGGACTGTTTTTATCACCAACGGGGATATGGAAGAAAGGCTTTCGGAAGGGGAGCTGGTGGTGCTTAACCGGTATACCCCATTTGCGGTCAGGAAGGACAGAGGGGGAGTATTCCTTGTGTTCAAGCTGGATACGGCTTATTTCAACCGTTTTTATACGGACTTTTCCGATAATATTTACAAAAGACACGGGCTGCTGGGAGATATCAGGCTGCGGGGAATGCTTGCGGAGGTGGTTTGGAATCTGCAGACAGGAGGAACGGAGTACCGGATGCTCCTGGAGGCAGGAATCTTTCAGATTGGCCTGGAACTGGTGAAGTATTATTCAGATGAAAAGTGGAAGAATGGAAAAGAAAACAGGAACCACATTAAACGCATTGCGGCCTACATCGGGGAGCATTACCGGGAGCCCATCCTTTTGGGCGAGTTAGCCGGTCATGTACACCTGAATGAACAGTATCTGTCCAGACATTTTTCAAACCTGATGGGGATTACCATTTCAGAATATATTACGTCCCAGCGGCTGTATCACTCGCTGGAACTTCTGAAGTATACACAGGAAACGATTTTGGAAGTGGCGCTGCAGTGCGGCTTTGCAAATGCGAAATCTTATTATAAGGCATTCAGGAAACATTTTAACAGGACGCCTGCGGAGTACCGGCAGGAGCAGCAAAGGGGGACCGGGGATTTGGACGGGGGCCGCAGCAGCTAAGCGGGAAGCCGCAGAAAGCGCTGCGCAGACAGGCATTGGAAACACTGTATGGGTACAGGGGACAGGTGACGGCACGTACGCCTTCAGAAACCATACACATTGATACCGCACAGGATAATGGATGCTTGAATAAGGTGTGGAACCGGATCCTGGCATTTGGGAAGGCGGCGGACGGCTTAAATGAGGAGACCCGGAACCAGCTGCGCATGGTGCAGCAGGAAATACCCTTTCAATATGTAAGATTCCATGGCATTCTTTCTGATGAGATGCGGATTTACCATGAAGATGAGGATGGAATCCCTTATTACAATTTTAACTATGCCGATGAACTATTGGATTTTTTACAGGAAATCGGCCTGAAGCCGTTCATGGAACTGGGATTCATGCCGGATAAGCTGTCAGCTGAACGCAAGTATATGTTTGCCTGGCGCGCCAATATCGGTAAACCTAAGGATATCATCAAGTGGGAGAATCTCATACAGGCCTTTTTGCTGCACTTGATTACACGGTATGGAAGGGATGAGGTGCGGACCTGGTATTTTGAAATCTGGAATGATCCGGACCTGATTTCCAAGCTGGATCCATCCCCTGAAAAATCAGGATATCCATTTTTGAAATCCACCTATGAAAGCATCAAGAAGGTAGACAGGGAACTTACCGTGGGTGGAATGAATACCTTTGCGGTGCTTATGACTCCTGAGATTGTCAGGGCATATATGCAATACATCAAGAGGGAAACGATAAAACTGGACTTCCTTTCCTTCAGCCTTTACGGTGTCCGGAATGAGGATGCGGTCTGGAAAGCATGGGAAGACGATGCGCTTACGAACCATACCACAGATTTCCTGCTTCCCCAAAGGATGATTGGGGATCTGTACTTTGCGGATATTGAGGAAAGCGGACAGATATTTGAACGGCTGGGACAACAGATACGGCAGTATGGTTTTCAGGGTGAACTGATTATTAATGAATGGAATCTGGTTCCGGATCCCAGGGAGGTCATTAACGATACGTGTTTCAAGGGAGCCTATTTTGCGGCAGGTATGCTGCAGATCAGCAGACAGGCTGATGCGGCGGCATACTGGACATTCAGTGATATCTTTGAGGAGGTCGCCTTTAAGGAAGAACTTTTTCATGGGGGTATCGGCTTTATCACCAGAAACGGCCTGAAGAAGCCGGTATACTATGTCTATGAACTGATGAATATGCTGCGGGACACCGTGGCTGCGTGGGGAGACTGCTTTGTTGCCACAAAATCAGAGGATGGGAGCGTGACCGTCCTGTTATTTAACTATTGCAGGCTGAAAAATTATCAGTTCAGACAGATTGAAAAGGAAGACAGGTACCATTATTTTGAGGAGGCAGACAAAGAAGTCCTGCTGAAACTTAAAGGGATGAATGGATATTACATCCGTAATACTTACCGGGTGAACCGGGAAGAAGGCTCTGTCTATGACGCATGGATCCGGATGGGGGCGCCCCGGTCCCTGAAACCGGACGGACTTCGGTTCTTGAAAAATAAGTCCCTGTACCACTTTGATACCCGGGAAGTTTATCTGACGGATCTGGCTGTGGTTCCTGTGCATCTGGAATCCCACGAAGTGATGCTGATGGAATGGCTGCCGGTACGTTGACCGGATAGCTGCGGAAATTGTTTATAATTACTATTTTTATACCCTATTTTGACTTTTCTTTAAGGAAAAGAAAAATAGGGTATTTTTTTAGGATTTTTCGTCAAAAAGACAGGGTGTTTATTGAAAAACCAAGTCAAAAATGGAAATGTGCCATTTTCGGATATGAGATAAAATTACAGACACAAAAGTAATTACTTAAAACGGAAAAGGAGAGAATGGTATGATTCAAAATCGTGAAACGACAACTGTCCAAAGAGGAACCTATTATTGCTATTTCCTGGGGCAGAACATGCTGTATTTTATCGTAAGCTCTTTTGCGATGCTGTATTTTACAGACTACATGGGGGTGTCCGCAGCGGCAATCGGTACGATTTTCCTGGCAGCGCGGATCTGGGATGCGGTTAACGATCCCATGTTTGGTATTGTTGTTGACAAGGTGAACCGGAAACCGGGAAAGTATAAGTTCTGGATTAATATTGCATCGCTGGTACTGCCTGTGATAACACTGCTGGTATTCTGCGTGCCGGATATATCCGCCACAGGAAAACTTGTCTACATTACCATAACCTATGTTCTGTGGGGCATGACCTATACGGTCAGCGATGTCCCGGGGTTTGGGATATCCACGGCTATTTCCAATAATGTGGATGAACGGAATTCCATGCTGGCCAACAGCAGGCTCTTTGCCGTGGGAGGTTTGCTGGTCATTTCCGCTGTAATCATGAAGCTGGTTTCCGGCATTGGCTGGATTGGTGCGGCGGCTGTAATTGCAGTGGCGGGTGGTATTCTGATGAACCTTATGCGTCCGGTCGTCCATGAGAAATACCAGGTGGCGGACACCGGGGTCACAATCAGACGTATTGTCGATTATGTCCTGCATAACAAATATCTCCTGATTTATTATCTGGGGATTACCCTTATGTTTTCATGTAATACAATTACAGTGGTAAGCAATTATTTTGCAATTTATAATCTTGGAAGCGAAGACTATATTGCATTGATGATGATAATATCCATTGTACCTATGCTTGCGGCGGCTGTGATTGCCCCTCCGCTGATCCGGAGATTCGGAAAATATGCCGTGACAATGGCAAGTTGTGCGGTGGGTGTCATCATATATGGCGGATTTTACATGATTGGCTATGGAAGTATTGTCATGGTGGTCATCTGTATGGGAATCGGAGGACTGGCCATCGGAATGACCAATGTGATGTATCCGATGATTACAGCGGACTGTATCGAATATGGGACCTATGTGACAGGGGAGAGGGCGACCGGGATTTCCTTTTCCATCCAGACATTTACTACAAAGCTAGGCCAGGCCGTGGCCGCAAGCCTCGGGGCGTTCCTGCTGACAGCCAGCGGCTATGTCCCCAATGTGGCCCAGGAGGCGCATACGCTGAAGGGGATTTTTTCAATGATAACGTTACTGCCGGCGCTTGGGATGCTTGGCATGATGGTTATCTTCGGACTGTTCTATAAAGTACGTGAGAAAGATGTGGAACTGTATATCAATACAAATGCACAAAATTATAAGGAATAGAAAGGGGAATGTGGCATGGCATTATTACACTGTAACTTTTTTTCAGAAACTTTATTAAAGGGAGAGAACCTGTATGTAATTATTCCGACTCCCGACTCGGATGAGCTTTTAAACAACAAAAAAGTATCCTACTTTAAAGCGGGGGCAAAATATCAGACCTTGTATCTCCTGCATGGCGGTTATGGGGATTACGCGGACTGGGTGAGATTTACCAGTATCGAGAAATATGCCCAGGAACACAAGATAGCCGTGGTGATGGCTTCAGCCGGAAACAGTTTTTATCAGGATTTAAAGAGCGGCAGATATTTCACCTATATCAGCGAGGAGGTACCTAAAATTGCCAGGGCGCTGTTCCCGCTTTCTGAGAAAAGGGAAGACAACTTCGTAGCAGGCCTGTCCATGGGAGGATACGGGGCTTATAAGCTGGCATTTTCCCATCCGGAGCGCTATGCCTGCGCCGCGAGCCTGTCCGGCGCACTGGATATCTTTGGGACAATGGACATGCAGATGAATGGGGAAGGTAATCCGATAATGGATGCGATTAAGGATGATTTGAAGGACATTGCGGGGACAGACAGCGATTTAATGTCCACACTTAAAAAATTAAAGGCCCGGGGAACGGAGCTGCCGAAACTGTATCAGGCGTGCGGTACCGAGGATTTTATATATGGGTTAAACTGCCATATCCGGGATGAAATCCGCAGTATGGGCGTGGACCTTACTTATGACGAAGAGCCGGGCGCCCATACATGGGATTACTGGGACCGGAATATCCAGAAGGTACTGGACTGGCTGCCGCTGAAACGCGATCTGGTTTAGGGGAATGGCATAGGGATGCAGGGGAATGGCATGAAGCTGTTCCCCTTTTTTATCATTTTGTTTCAAATCCATTTAAAATACAACACCCGAGGAGTATCCCAAGGAAAGATATCTGCTGCCCCATCCTTCCCACAAATCCAATGGTCAGACACAACGCGATATGATACAATGATAACCATCAAGATTAACAATCAAGAGAAAAACGAGGCTGATTATGAGAAGGAACTTTAAAAAATGGAAATATTCCATTCAGGCCAGACTTTTAATCTATTTTGCAATCCTGGCAGCGCTCTTCCTGGTGAGCATGGCCGTGTGTTATTTTATCAGTATGAACAGCGTATACCGTCTGACAGCGGATTCGGTGGGGAATTCCCTCCGCCAGATTAACATTGATACGGACCGGGTCCTCTCGGATGCCCAGCATATGGCGGAGGTGACCTCGGAGGACAGTGATATCCAGAAGGCCCTTCGAAGGCCGCTGCCGGATACGGATAAAGAAATTTATAAGGAACGGATTAATTTCAATAATTCATTGTATTACACCTGGAGGAGTTCGGAGAATATCAACGGGATTTACGTGCTGGGGGCCAACGGGGCTATTTTCCGCAGCTATTACAGCCTTCATAAGGAGGAGTACCGGGACGAGCCGTGGTTCCGGACCGTGATGGAGACAGGTAAACCCTTATGGATGGAACCTCATGAAGGCTCCAGTGTGGCCAACAACCTGAACCTTCTGACCATCAGCATCATAGTGCCCATACATGATAAGGCATCCACGGATATACTGGGCGTCACCGTGGTGGACGTGCTGGTGGAAGACCTTAAGTCCATCCAGGACGGGGAGATGGTTTTCGGCGGGAATACCTTCATCTTAAACGAAGACGATAGGATCATATATGCCAATAATGATGAACTGTCAGAGGAAGATATAGGGACAATCAATGCAAGCATTGCAGGGCAGGACAGCCTTCATGAGGGCGACGCCCTGGAACTTGACATCGGGGGCAGGAAGTATCTGGGAGAGCTGATTCCGCTGTCTGACAGCAACTGGAAGATACTGGGACTTATATCTTATAAGGATATGTATGCAGAGGCCCAGGTGATGCGCAACACAATCCTGGTTTTCATTGTGTTTTTCGGCGGCGCATCCCTGTTCATGGCCTGGTTTGGGGCTAAGAACATCGCCGGACCGCTGGGCAGGGTCCTTGACGGCATGAGGAAGGTGGAGGATGGGGACTTCTCGGTACGGATTGAGGAGGACAGGAAGGATGAAATCGGGGATTTGATCCATGGCTTCAACCACATGGTATATAAGGTGGATGACCTGATGGCCAGGGAGAGGGACACCAGGCAGAAGCTGGTGCAGGCGGAGTTTAATGCCCTCCAGGACCAGATTAAGCCGCATTTCCTGTATAACACCCTGGATTCCATCAACTGGATGGCGCGTATGAACCGGACGGATAAGGTGTCGGAGATGATTGATTCCCTGACAGGCTTTTTGCGGATTGGGCTTAGCCGGGGGAAGGATTTCATCAGCCTGGCAGAGGAGATCAGGCATGTGGAAAGCTACATTTCCATCCAGAAAATACGATATGACAGGATACTTGATTATAAGATTGATGTCAGTGAAGACCTGATGGGGTACAGGGTGATTAAGATGATTCTGCAGCCTCTGGTGGAAAATGCCATCTATCACGGGATTAAGGAAAAGGATGAGCACGGCACCATCACCATCACCGGGGAAGAGACAGAGGACCGGCTGGTTCTGTGCGTATCTGACGACGGGCTTGGTATGAAGCCGGAACGGCTGGCGCAGATTAGGGCCATGATGGCATCCGGGGCAAGGTACAATGACAATGCGTACGGGGTAATCAATGTCCAGAGGAGGATTCAGGCATATTTCGGGGAGGAATATGGTCTGGATTTCAGAAGTGAGTATACAAAGGGGACGCAGGTATATATCACATTGCCCAAGAAGGAGGAGGCAGCGCAAAATGCTTAAATTAATGATTGTGGAAGATGAGGAACTTCTGCGCATGGGGCTGGTAACCTGTGTGGATTGGGCGGACCTGGGCTATGAGATCATCGGGGAGGCAGGGGACGGCGAAAAGGCGCTGAAGCTGGTGGAACAGAATCCGCCGGATGTAATCATTACGGATATCAAGATGCCGCGGCTGAACGGCATTGATATGGCGGAGAAATTAAAGGCGGATTATCCTGGGATACGGATTGTGGTCATCAGCGGATATGATGAGTTTGAGTATGCCAGGAGGGCACTCAAGATGGGGGTATCGGAATACATCTTAAAGCCCATCAACCTGGAACAGCTAAAGAAAACCGTGGTGGAACTGCGCATGGAAATCGAGGAAGAGCGGAAGAAGGACCGGGAATTCATGGAGCTTAAGTCCATGCGGTATGAGGACATGCAGGCGCTCCGCCAGCAGATGTATACAAAGCTCCTGCTGCAGAAATGCAGTGTGGAGGAGCTGGGGGATTACATAGGACGTCTGGGTGAGCCTGTGCTGGACCGGTATTATGGAGCCGGAATCCTTGCGATTGAGGGATTCCCGGTCATCAGCATGGAGTGCGATTATCTGCATGTCATCGATATGGACAGGAGTCTGGAGGATTTTGTGAACCGTACCTTAAAAGGGCTGTACGGCGAAGACGGACAGAACGGACTTACGGTACTGCGCGCCAATGCGGGGGAGCGGATCCTGTGCATCTGCGGTGAGTCGCCTGGGGAGGTGAAACAGGAGGGCAGACGTGTCCGGGAAGCCTTTGGGACATTTAATGAGGAGACAGGGCCGGTGGAACTGTTCTTTGGAACCATATCCAGGGGGCTGGAAGGTCTGCATCAGTCCTATCTGAATGTCAGGAAGGACAGCGAGGTCCGCTTCATGAAGAGCCTTGCGGCACCGGACAGCAGCGGTTCTGCATTTTCTTCCTTTGATTTACCGGAATTTGACAAGGAAAACCTGTTCTTTGAGATAAAAAGCGGAAGTCCCCAGGGAATTGAGGATGCGCTGAGGGAACTGCAGGATACCTTGTCGGGAAGGCAGGTCCTCTCCTATATGCAGCTGGTGCTGATCATCACCAATCTATATGGGGAATGCATCCGGCTGCCGGAGGAGGCGGGCGGGAACGCCGAAGAAATCCTGGGGGACCCAAGGCAGTATTATCAGAGGATTCTTGAGAAAAAGAAGCGCAATGACATGATTGAGGAGCTGGGCCGCGCATGCTTCTTAATCCACGCCTATTTTGAAAAGATATCCGGTAGCCGGTACAAGGGAATCATGGAGCGGGCCGCGCAGTATGTGGAGGAGCATTATTCCGAGGAAGGCCTTTCCATGGGCGATGTGGCTGCCTATGCCCACGTCAGCGTATCCTATCTGGGGATGATTATTAAGAATGAGACCGGGCAGACCTTTATCGAGTATCTGACGGGAATCAGGATAGAGAAGGCGAAGTATTTCCTTAAGCATACGAATATGAAGAATTATGAGGTGGCGATTGCCTGTGGGTATGCCACGCCGTCTTATTTCAGCACGGTGTTTAAGGGGATGTGCGGGATGACGCCGTCGGAGTACAGGAATGGGTAGGTGAGGGAAACACGCGTATGAATGCGTATGAAGACGCGCGTATGAGCGTGTGAGCGGTCATCCTGCGTTGCGTCTGGATTTTCTTAATGCTAAAATATATATGTATAATTGAATATAGAAGTAAGAGGATAGTCTGATGGTTTCCTTCGGAAATAATCGAAGGAGGATATGTAATATGGATACGCAGAATGTGTTGACATTGGTGCTGGTGATATTTGCGGCACTTGCTTACATAGATAACCATCAGAATAGAAAATAGCTATCCTCTACCGCCATAGAGGATAGCTCGTAACTATAAATTACCGTAGTAATCCGAAGCGCAATCATCAGACACACCACGGTCTTTTGATTACTTCTAAGTAAATTATACACAGGGTACTTGATTTTTTCAAGTACCCTTTTGAATTTTTGTTGCCATATTGGATGCCATATCCACTACCCATTGCAAAATATTAAAAGAAAAACAGCAAATATTGAAAGCATATCCCTTTTACCAAAACAGCAGGCCCTGTTTTCGTTCCATCCATTGCTGAATTTTAAAATAAGTGTGGGAAATATTGAATTTCAATCCATAGGGGTGTCCGCTATAATAAAGCTATCAAATCAAACAGGGCAATCGAGGAGGTTCTAAATGAAAAAGAGATTAGTAAGCGTATTACTTGCGGGAGCGATGATGATTTCCATGTGTGCCTGTGGAAGCGGCGCCGGTACGGACAGTCAGGCAGCCGGGACAACCGGCGGTAACGCGGCTGGTACAGAGGCTGTGGAAGCGGCGGGGAGTGCGGCGGCCGGGAAGGGGCTGGAAGGCATGACCATCGGATTCTCCCAGTGTGACAACAGCAGTAACTGGAAGATAGTGGAAACAGAGAGCATCCAGGAGAAGGCCAAGGAGCTGGGGGTAAACCTGATTTATACGGATGCGTCCGGCAACATTGCCAAACAGGCGTCTGACATTGAAGATATGGTTTCACAGGGAGTGGAATATATCATCGTGGCTCCTCAGGAGGAGGATGGGCTGCAGTCCGCGCTTAAATCTGCCATGGACGCGGGAATCGGAGTAATCCTCATTGACCGTTCCATTAACGGCGAGGCAGGCAATGCATACACCACCAAGGTCATGTCAGACTTTGTATGGGAAGCGGAACAGGTTGCCCAAAGGGTAATCGAGGTGACCGGCGGCGAGGGCAACGTGGTCATCATCCAGGGGACCCAGGGAGCCACATCCACCACGGAGCGTCAGAAAGGATTCATGGACGCCATTGCGGATACGGACCTTAAGGTCATAAGCGACCAAGTGGCTAATTACAGCATGCCTAAGGCGCAGGAAGTGATGGAAAATGTGCTCCAGGCCCAGGGCAATGATATCGATATCGTATACTGCCACGGTGCAGACATGGCCATGGGCGCCATTGCAGCCATTAAGGCAGCCGGATTTGAGCCAGGCAAGGATATGCAGGTGGTATGCGTGGACGCGTCCAAGGATGCCATGGAAGCCCTGATTGCAGGTGAACTGCTGTGTACCTGTTCCTGCTCCCCTTACTTTGGCGAGGTGACATTTGACCTGATTGGGAAAATGGCGGCAGGGGAGACGGTGGAAGCTTCCTACATCAATGAAGATACGCTGTATGACGTCAACAATGCAGATGTGTCCCTTGGATATTAGGGCCTGTTTGAAAATAGGATAAGATTGACAATGTTTTTCTGATACGCCGGAGCAGGACTATAAAAGTAACAGACAGCCATTCTGATTATAACGGTAAGACAAAAGCACTGAATTTGGGATGGCTGTTTTTTGTACGCAAAATCAGGGAAATCACGGATAAAAACCCAGGTTTCCCATTGAAACAGACAGGGGTGAGAGGATGTCAAGAGGAAAAATCATATTATCAATGAAAGGAATCGTAAAGGAATTTCCGGGGGTGCGCGCCCTGAAAGGGGTGGATTTCTCGGTGGCGGAGGGAGAGGTCCATGCCCTGATGGGGGAAAATGGCGCCGGGAAATCCACATTGATTAAGGTACTGACAGGATTTTACCAGAAAGATGGGGGCAGCATTGAGTTTGACGGCCGGGATATTAATCCAAGGACTGTCCTGGAGGCACAGGAGGAAGGAATCAGCACCATTTACCAGGAACTGAACCTGGTGCCGTTCCAGACCGTGTACGAGAATATGTATCTGGGCAGGGAACTGATGACCAGGTACAGGACCATTGACCGGAAACGGATGATATCCGAATGCGGACATATCCTGGCTGATTTGGGAATCCATGTGGATGTGACCAGGCCGCTGTCCGACTATGGGACCGCGGTCCAGCAGATGGTGGCCATCGGGCGGGCCATTTCCGTCAACGCCAAACTGGTCATCATGGATGAGCCTACCTCTTCCCTGGATACAAAGGAAGTGGAAGTGCTCTTCGGCGTCATCCGCAAGCTGAAGGCAAGGAATATAGCCGTTATCTTCATCAGCCACCGCCTGGATGAGATATTTGAAATCTGTGAACGGATTACAATCCTGCGGGACGGGGCGCTGACCGGTTCCGTGGACATCCATGAGATAGACCAGAGACAGCTGATATCAGCCATGATCGGCAAGGAGGCAAAGCAGCTGGAGCGGACGAAAAAAGGGTATCTTCTGGAACAGGCACAGGTCCTGGCCAAGATGGAAGGAATCCGGCAGGGCACCAGGCTGAACGGTCTGGGGATTGAAATCAGGAAAGGCGAGGTAGTGGGGCTTGCCGGCCTTTTGGGAGCCGGGCGCACAGAGCTTGCCAAGGTACTCTTCGGTGCGGCGGTGCCGGACAAAGGAACCGTCTACTGGATGGGTAAGGAATGCAGGTTCAGATGTCCGGCAGACGCCATTGCCTCGGAGATGGGATTCTGCACAGAGGACAGGAAGGTGGAGGGAATCCTTCCCCACCTGTCGGTCAGCGAGAACCTGACCGTGGCCCTCCTTCCCAAAATCAGCCGTTTCGGAGTGATTCCCAGAAAGAGACAGGCTGAAATCGTGGATAGCTACATAAAAAGCCTGGGCATTAAAACGCCCGGACAGGGACAGGCAATCAGGACACTCAGCGGCGGAAACCAGCAGAAGGTGCTGCTGGCCAGATGGATGTGCACAGACCCTAAGCTTATCATCATGGATGAACCGACCCGCGGAATTGATGTTGGGGCAAAAGGCGAGATTGAGGCACTGATACGGGAGCTTTCGGAAAAAGGAATCAGCATCCTCATGATATCCTCTGAGATGGCGGAACTGGAGCGGAACTGTGACAGGGTGGTGGTCATCCGGGACGGACGTAAGATGGGGGAGCTTCTGGGCGATGAAATCCGGCAGGATGTCATTATGGAAATGATAGCCGGGGGAGGTGAGGACAATGAGTAATCAGGCAAGGACAAAAGCAGATAACCGGGCAATGATCCAGAAATACAGCGCATTTATCTTACTGGCAGCCATACTGCTGCTGAACATAGCGGTTACCCCCAACTTCTTCAGCGTAGGGACGGCCTGGAACATCGTGACGCAGACATGTGTGGCAATCCTTACAGGAATGGGGATGACCATGGTCATTGCCACGGGCGGGATTGACATATCTGTGGGAGCCGTCATGGCGCTGGCAGGCATTGTTTCAGCTAAGCTTCTTCCCTATGGACTGTTGGCGGCCATCCTTGGCGCGCTGATCCTGTGTTCGGTTTCGGGCATGATAGCAGGCGTCATGGTGGGAAAACTCCGCGTACAGCCCATGGTTGTCACCCTGGCCCTGATGATTGGAGTCCGGGGCGTGGCCCAGGTGTTAAACGATGCCAAGATATTCAACATAACAGGTCCCCACGCAGAGGCGTATAAAATGCTGGGAAGCTATAAACTCTTCGGAATACTGCCCTTCCAGATCATACCCATCGTGGCGGTAATCGCCCTGGTGTATTTCATCATGAGGAAAATGGTGCTGGGCCTGTACATACAGGCAGTGGGAGACAACCAGAGAAGCGCAAGGATGGCGGGCATCAGCGGGGCAAAGACCATCATGTTCGTCTATATGGCAAGCGCCGTGCTGGCCGGAGTGGCCGGAATCCTGGCAACCGCTAAAATCGGCGCAGCGGACGGCAATTCCCTGGGCCGTCTGGCGGAACTGGACGCAATCGCCGCGGTTGCAGTGGGCGGGACCAGTATGTCGGGAGGCCGTGTGAAGATATTCGGGACCGTGGTGGGCGCGCTGATCATGCAGCTTCTGACCATCATGGTGAACATGAATAACATTCCATATGAGTACGCCAATATCTTTAAGGCCGTGATTATCGTGGCTGCGGTGTATATTCAGCGGGAAAGGTCCGTATAAGGAGGGGCAGACGTGAATATCAAGAAGAAAACAGACCAGTTGATTCAATCCAAAAGTACCATTGCAGTGTTTTTTATCCTGTTCATCCTGTCCGGTATCCTGTTTGCGGACAGAAATTTCCTATCCTTTGCATCGGTCCAGAACCTGGTAAAAAAGGGAGCCAGCGACGGCGGTTTCCTGGCGCTGGGAATGACCTTTGTCATATTGATTGGCCAGATTGACCTGTCCGTGGGGTCCGTGCTGGCGCTGGGCGGCGTGCTTATGGCAATGTTCGGCAATGATAACATGCTCCTGGGCATAGGGCTGGGACTTCTGGCCGGCGCTGCATGCGGTTTCCTGAATGGATTCATGGTGGCTAAGATGAAGATTTCATCCTGGATTGCCACCCTGGCCATGATGCTGGCAGTGCGGGGTATGATCATGCTGATGACATCCAAAAAACCCATTCCCATCACCAATCCGGCCATATCCCTGCTGGGGGACTCAAGGCCCTTTGGAATCCATATCCTGATTATCGTATTGGCTGTCCTTACCCTGGCCTGCATGTTCGTCAGCAGAAGGACGAAACTTGGGATGGCGCTCTATGCGGTGGGCGGCAACGAGGAGGCGTCCAGGATGATGGGGCTCAAGGTAGATACGGTGAAGATTGCGGCATTTACAATCTGCGGACTCTTTGCATCCCTGTCCGGCATGCTGCTGGCCTCCAAGCTGTATACCGCCCAGCCCACGGCCGGGGACGCATGGGAGACAACTGCCATTGCCATGTGCGCGCTGGGCGGGGTGAAGCTGTCCGGAGGCGAGGGCAGGTTCAGCGGTACATTTTTCGGCATCCTCATCATTTCCATCATCAACACCATATTTAATTATGCGGGAAACTTAAATTCCTGGTGGCAGAACATTGTGATGGGGGGATTGATATTGGTATCCATCGGTCTGCAGTCCGATATCTTCCATTTTTCTAAAAAAGCAAAATGTGCGGAAGGCGTGCAGTCATAGAGGAGGGGAGTCAGATGAAGGAAGGAAAACCTAAGATCCTGGTTGTGGGAAGCATGAATATGGATTTAATCATGTACAATGTGGAGCGGATCCCGAAGATGGGCGAGTCCATTTACTGTACAGGTTATGAATATGTTACAGGCGGAAAAGGCTCGAACCAGGCTTACGCGGCATCCATGCAGGGAGCAGATGCGTATCTGGTGGGGCGGATCGGCACGGACGACAATGGCCGGGCGCTTATGAAGCAGCTGGAGGAGGCTGGAGTGGATACATCCTTTGTGGTCAGGGATGAGGGACATCTTACGGGATTGTCCACAATGAACATTGACGCGGACGGAAATTATTTTTCCATCTTTGCATCAGGGGCCAATGACCATATAAAGCCGGAGGATGTTGAATGGGCAATGGACCAGGTGGATTTCGACATGGTGGTCATGCAGCTGGAGATGCCCCTTGAGACGGTTTACCAGACTTACGGGATGGCCAGGCAGAGGGAAATCCCGGTATTCCTGGATGCCGGCCCGGCCATGTCCATACCCCTGGAGCGGCTGAGGGGGATTTTCATCATATCCCCTAACGAGGCTGAGACAGCTGCGCTGACAGGAATCGTGCCGGATACAAAGGCGCATACGGAGGAGGCTGCCAGATGGCTCTATGAGAAGGCGGCTCCCAGGTATGTGCTCCTGAAGCTGGGAAGCAGGGGAGCGCTGCTCTATGACGGCAGGGAAATGAAATGGGTGAAAGGGTACCATGTAGACGCCGTTGATACCACCGCAGCCGGGGATACATTCGGCGCCGCCCTGGCCGTGCAGTACTGTAAGGGGGCTGATATGGAAACGGCTATAAGGTATGGACACGCGGCGGCAGCTATCTGTGTCACGAGGAAAGGCGGGCATCCGTCCATTCCGACGGCAAAGGAAGTGGAACGGTTCCTGCTTGAAAATAAGGTTGGAAGGCGGGAGCAAAATAAGTGAGAACGAAAGGTGGGATTATCATGTTTAATCAGGAACTATATAACCATATGGAGAAAACAGTCATAGCAGAATGCGGGGAAGCCCTGGCAGCCATACGGTACGATGAAATCCAGGCATACCTGGACGCCATATTAAAAGCCGAGAAAGTATTTTTCGTAGGCGTGGGGCGTGTTCTCCTGGCCCTCCAATGCATCGCGAAGCGGTATGCCCATCTGGGGATACGGACCGTGGTGGTGGGGGAGATTACAGAGCCGGCCATCACGGATAAGGATGTCCTTGTGGTAGGTTCGGGAAGCGGCGAAACCCTGTTCCCGGCAGGCATTGCCAGAAAGGCAAAAGCGCTGGGGGCCACGGTTGTACACATTGGTAGCAACCCCAGAAGCGGGCTTAGGGATGTGGCGGATGTGTTTGTCAGGATTCCGGTGGAGAGCAGGGCAAAAGCTGAGGATGAAATCCACTCGAAGCAGCCCATGACTTCCCTGTTTGAACAGTCCCTGCTGCTGTTTGGGGACACCACGGCCATGATGATGGTGGAGGACAGGGGGATTGACGTGGGGAAGCTTTGGCAGTATCATGCGAATCTTGAATAAAGTGGATTTGAGACAGTAAATGTTCCTGGGAAAATAAATGATTTTATTGCCGCTATATGATATGATGATACAAATGGATTTACCAGAAACGTACCCAAGCTTTCATGTTCACGGATTATCGGATTCCCAATCAGAATATACATTGTTGATGCATTCTATTGGATAATATGGATTTAAGGTAAATATCATAAGATGAATATCAGGAAGTGATTGGCTATCGGTATGTCTTTGGTAATGGAATCCATATATTTTCTATAAATATTGGGAAATGCTGAATCAAGCTATAATCCCCGTACAGATGGAAAAAGCTTTGTTGATATTTAATATTTTTATAAAGGGTGATTAACTCTGACGTGAAAGTTATTACAAGCATCCGTTCCACTGCAGCAATTCATAATGCTGCAATGGAATAGATGCTATTCGTTGTATTATAAAACAGCATTTATCATACACCATTGACACTGTTGGCGCTATAGTTTAGAAATGCAGCAAAATCGCGCTGTAACAGATATATTTATATTTATGAAACGGGGGAGTATAATATTATAGGAAGATTTGAAAGGACACTCTACGTATTGTTCGTCAGGATGCGTTTGAGGGGGGACAACAATTGATATATGGTTATTTAAGGCAGCCTTGTAAAGAGCGTTTCTTTACGAGGCTCTTTTTTTGCAGGGGGGTTATTGCTTTGGGATATTGAGAATCCTATTCCCACAAAACATGGTGGATATTCTGCATGTACGGTTATGTTTGGAAATAATGATAGCTCTAAATAATCGGACAATATTAAACATTCTGCGTAGTATGAAAAGATTCTAAATCAGGGAGACTAAAATCAGGAATAATCAATTAACTTTATCAGGAATATTAATCAGGCATGTGAAGGACAATGGAGGCGTTTATGACAGAAGGATGTATCAATGAATTTCAAAGCTACCTGAGAAATGAAGAAAAAGCCGAAACAACAATCAGTAAATACCTGCACGATGTAAAAGAGATGCTGGTCTTCATTGAGGAGATGGATTTAAACAAGGAGTCCCTTATAGAATACCGGAAGTATCTGAGCAGCCAGTACAAGCCGCAGACTGTAAATGGAAAGCTTTCAGCAATCAACGCATTTTTAAAATTTAAGGATTTATTGGAATTTAAGGTGAAATTCTTAAAAGTACAGAAACGGGTATATGTAGACGAAAAACGGGAGCTTACGGAACAGGATTTCAAAAGACTGATAGCGGCGGCCGACAGAAACGGAAATAAGCAGCTGTACTATTTAATGATGGTCTTATATGGTACAGGGATACGGATTAGTGAACTTCCCTTTGTCACAGTGGAAGCCATAGAAACTGGAAGGGCTGAAATATCCATGAAAGGAAAATACAGGGTAATCATCTTTCCTAAGAATCTGGTCCGTTTATTAAAAGAATATACAAAAGTATCCAACATAAGACAGGGCTGCATCTTCCGGACAAGAAGCGGAAGAAACCTGGACAGGAGCAATATATACCATTCCATGAAGAGACTGTGCAGGGATGCGCAGGTCCAACCATCAAAAGTATTTCCCCATAATTTCAGGCACCTTTTTGCAAAATGTTTTTATTCCATTGAAAAGAACCTGTCCCATCTTGCTGATATCCTCGGACATTCTTCAATCGAAACCACAAGGATTTATGTGGCGGCCAGTATTAAACAGTACGAAAAAATCATGGACAAGATGAGGATTGAAGTTGACAAACAAAAACCACAGAATAACTATTCTGTGGTGCCTCCATCGAAGGAAAGACCACAGAATAACTATTCTGTGGTACTTAGCAGTTACACGATTTAACAAAATCTAGTGTTGCTTGTATTTTATACCAAAATGTCGGTGGCGTCAATATACATATAGCTATTTTTTCCATACCACAAGAAGGCCGGGAGCAAAATAATGTCTAACCGGCCTTTTTGGCATGGATGTTATTTTGTTGTTTGTATCAGAATATTAAAACAATCTATTTTCGTAATGAAATTTATGACTAAAACCGTTAGGAATGTACCACAGAATAGTTATTCTGTGGTATGCATAAATATAAAGGATTTCAGAGGGCAGCCAGGTTTGAAAAAGAACTGTAACAATAGCTGTTATCTGAACTCTTTATAGGCGCATGGAAGAGGTATTGATGAATACGAAGTTTCCTAGCAAAGGCTGGATTGATATACATGCACATATATTACCAGGAGTGGATGACGGAGCCCATGATTGGGATGAAGCCATAACATTATTAAAACTGGCATACGGGCAGGGAATCCGGCACATTATAGCCACGCCGCATTTTACATGCAATCAGGACACAGGGCTGCTTCAGGAGTCATGCATCTGTCTGGATTACCATGCGAAAGCCATAGCAGACGGCTTTGGTGTCAGCCTTGGACAGGAAATAAAGTATTTTGAAAATCTCATTGAATATCTGAATCAGGGAAGGGCCCTTACATTGGCTGGCAGCAGGTATGTGTTGGTGGAGTTTGAACCGTCGGATAGTCTTGGCAGAATGAAGAGGGCTGTGCGCCAGCTGATTCAGGCATCCTATTTCCCGGTAATTGCGCATGTGGAGCGTTATAGATGCCTTTTTGAACAGGAGCGCGCACAGGAGCTAGTTGAATATGGGGCGTACCTTCAGATAAACTCCCGGAGCCTGAATGGGGGATGGATGGATAAAAAGGCCCGCTGGTGCAAAAAAAACTTAAAAAAAGGAACGATTCATTTTATTGCCACGGATATGCATAATTCATCGGACCGTTCCCCGGACATCCAGACAGCGGTTTCGTGGGTTGAACACAATATGGGGGTAAGGACATCTGACCGGATTACCAGGACGAATCCAGGGTTCATCCTGCAGGACAGAATGTTATAGCAAAAGAAAAAGTATGGAAAAGGTAACTGTAATGGAAAACAAAATGTATGAAGAAAGAAATGAAGATGCAATTGAGATTGATGTGGTTGAGCTGCTGTTTGCTTTAAGAAAAAAACTATGGATGATTATTTTGGCAGCAGTGATAGGGTGTCTTGGGGCGGGGATATACAGCAAAATAATTTTAAGTCCGGTTTATACATCCACTTCCATGGTGTATGTGCTGTCAAAGGAAACAACACTCACTTCCCTGGCTGACCTGCAGATAGGAAGCCAGCTGACAAAGGATTACAGTGTAATGATTACCAGCAGGCCCGTGCTGGAGGAAGTAATCGAAAAACAGAAACTGAGTTTATCCTATAACCAGTTAAAAAGTATGATCCGCATCTCAAATCCTGCCGATACCAGAATTCTTAACATGTCTGTGTCAGATACTGATCCGGTCAGGGCAAAAGCCATTGTGGATGCAGTAGCAAAGGCATCCTCAGACTATATTGGGGATATCATGGAAATGATACCGCCAAAAATCATAGAAAATGGTGTCGTGCCTGACAACCCCACCTCCCCTAACATAAAGAAGAACGCTGCTTTGGGAGGTCTTGCTTTATCCGTGGCGGCATGTGGATTTATTGCGCTTCAGGTCATCATGAATGACACCATCCGTTCAGAGGAAGATGTATCCCGTTATCTTGGCATCAGCGTACTGGCCGTTATTCCGGAGAATAACAGCGAGGAAAAGGATGACCCGGCAAAGGGCAGTGAAGGCAGGAGAAGCAGGAAAAAACGGAAAAACCAGGCAAAAAAAGGCTGAGAGGAGAAGTAAGACGTGGAACAAATTTTGAATCTGCAGAATACAGGTGAGAAGGACTATCATTTTGAAGAGTCCATCAAGACACTGAGGACTAATTTACAGTTTTGTGGAAGCAGCCTGAAAACAATCATGTTTACAAGTTCATTGCCCAATGAAGGAAAAAGTGAAATCACTTTTTCTGTCGGAGCATCCTTTGGAAGTATAGGAAAAAAGGTTTTACTGATAGACGCGGACATACGTAAATCTGTATTCATAAAAAGATATGAAATTAAAGGTAACCCCAGCGGGCTGTCCCAATATCTCAGCGGCCAGAAGACAATGGATGATATCTGTTATGCCACTGATGTGGAGAATTTCGACATGATTCTGGCTGGTCCATATTCCCCCAATCCGGCAGAACTTTTGGAAGACCCATTATTCAATGAATTATTGGAAAAAGCCAAGGAGAAATATGATTATATCATCATAGATACGCCGCCCATGGCAAATCTTATTGATGGAGCCATTATTGCCGGTCAATGTGATGGAGCGGTCATTGTAATCGAAAGCGGTACAATCAGTTACCATCTGGCCCAGAAAGTGAAGGCACAATTGGAAAAGAGCGGATGCCGTATTCTAGGAGCGGTCCTGAACCGGGTGGGGATGGACTACGAAAATGGATATTATAAAAAATATTATAGGAAATATTATGGTAAATACGATGGGGGGGGGGGTGAAAATCAGGCTGTGGAAAACAATAGATAAAGGACAATATGAGACGGAGAAAAAACATTCGGTTCCAAAACTGTAAAAAAAGGATGGCTGCAGTCTTGGCATTGGCATCGGTTCTTACTGCATTTTTTCTTTACCGGACAGGCCAGCTGTATTTGGAAAAAAGAGCATTGGCAGAAGATGTCCTGCAGTGGCATCAGGAACAGGACTTTGATGGGGAAGAAAGTAAGATAGATAGAATAGAGTATCAGGGTAAGATTTTCCGCCGCAATACCTATGTCAAGGCAATCCTGTGCATGGGAATAGACAGGCTTGGAAGTCTGGAGGAAACCATGGTTGCCGGGTCCGGAGGCCAGGCAGATGCAATCTTCCTTGTTGCCCAGGATATAGCCAGGGATAAGATTAAAATCCTGATGATACCAAGGGATACCATGACGGAGATAACCCTGACTGATTTAAGCGGCAATGTCCTGGGCAAGGATATACAGCACCTTGCATTAGGTTATGCCTATGGAGATGGCAGGGATAAAAGCTGCCGGTATATGAAGGAGGCTGTGAGCAATCTGTTAGGAGGACTGGCGATTGACGGGTACATGGCAATCAGCATGTCTGCCCTTCCAATCATGAATGATGGGGTGGGAGGCGTTACCGTTACCGTGGAGGAACAGGGGATGGAACGGGTGGATCCTGAATTCATTTACGGAAAGACAGTCACGCTTAAAGGCACGCAGGCAGAGGCGTATATCCGTTACAGGGATACCGGACAGGCCCAAAGTGCATTGGGACGTGCGGAACGCCAGAAGTCTTATATAGAAGGGCTGCTTCAGGCTGCAAAGATAAAGTCAGGAACAGATGACAGCTTTGTGTCCGGACTGTTAAAGGAGATGGAACCTTATATGGTGACTGACATGACAAAAGACAGGTATATGGACATGGCCCTAGCCTTTTTAGGAGGAGGCCAGGAACTGGGAGTGACAGATATGCTGACACTACCGGGAAAGGCAGTGGAGACCCCTATTTATGACGAATACCATCCTGATAAACCGCAGATTCAGCCGATTATCCTGGATATGTTTTACAGAGAGGAAACGGATGGCATGGATAAAGGAAAATAGGTATGAAAACCAATACTTATTATAAACATTCAATTTAATTCAAGAAAGGAAGGGTAAAGATTATGAGAAAAGGGATTACAACAATTGCGTTAATAGCTGCACTTGCAGCATCACAGGCAGTGATTTCCTTTGCCGCTATCAGTCCCGGTACAGGCCCGGTAATTGGTGGAGGAGATAGTGATTATGACATTGGGGAGAGGGTAGATAGTGTGTTAGGTGGAGGCGCCTCAGCAGGAAGTTCTACCGTAACCGGTTCAGGTCAGGGAACCAATGCGGTTGGAATTGGCGTTGGCCAGGCAGTTGGGGAAACAACGGTTACAACAAACAGCAGGGGACAGGCTGTTGTGGGAAATACTGCACTTGAGTTTGTACAGGGAAGCGGCGGAGCTGTATCAGGGCTTCCTGAGACCGTAGTAAATGCCATTAATGGTATAAACAGCGGGCTGCCACTGAACCAGGTAATCCCTGATGTGGATTTAACCGGTTATAATGCGTTGGTAGGCACCCATGCAATTGTGACTAAAGATGCGGAAACCAATGCAGAAAAAGCAGGACCGGTGGAAGTCCCGTTATATGTTCCGAATCTCGTTGATGGACTGGGGGAAGTGCAGGTACTCTTTTATAATAACCTGACAGGTACCTGGACCGTAATACAGCCAAGCAGGATTGATGCAGCGTCCAAGATGATTTGGTTTAATATTCCTAACTCAGGTACGCTTTCTGTAATCTACAAACGATGACGCCCTGAATTACGGCACAAAAGGGGAATGTGAAAGTGAAAGGTAAAAACAAACTTGTATTAGAAAAATACCTTCCCCACAGTAAAAAGGTGAGGATGAGGATACTCTGGGGTTATGATATGGTCATGGTATGGATCTGCGCATGCCTGGCCCTGGGCTTAAGATTTGACCTGAGTCTATCCTCAATTCCCATTGAGTATGCCAGGGAAGTATGGAAGTACGGACTTTTGCAGATGGCCGTGGTGTCCCTTATATTTTATGCGGGGCACCTTTACGCCATCATGTGGGGAGTTTCGGGCGTCCGGGAGATGATGCAGGTCCTGCTGGCTTGCCTGGTTGCTGCTTTGGCACAATCCGTAGGAATTTTGTTATTTGATGCGCGGATGCCAAGGAGCTATTATGTGCTGTGGTTTGTTCTGATGTCTGGGGCAGCCATGAGTGGACGGGTCAGTTTCCAGGTGCTTCAGAAAATTACGGACAGGATAAACCGCTTCCTTGAGAAAAGCATTCCGCCCCGGGTGATGATAATCGGTGCGGGAAAAGCGGGAACGCTTATACTTAGGGAAATGAAAGCCAGTGAAAAGGTCCATGGATATCCTGTCTGCTTGATTGACGATGACAAGGATAAACAGGGACGGGTCATTGACGGAGTATCCATTGTTGGTGACCGAAAGGATATAGCAAGGATTGTAAGGGAGATGCAAATTGATGAGATTTATGTGGCCATTCCTACTGCTTCTCCTGAGGATATAAAGGATATTCTGAAAATCTGCCAGGGAACAGGGTGTCAGGTCAAAATACTTCCCGGTGTATACCAGATCATGAACGGCGAGGTTACGATTTCAAGACTCCGGAAAGTGGAGATAGAAGACCTGCTGGGAAGGGAACCGGTAAATGTTAATCTGGATGAAATCATGGGCTATGTCAAGGGAAAAGTAGTGCTGGTCACCGGTGGAGGCGGTTCCATTGGCAGTGAGCTGTGCAGGCAGCTGGCAGGCCATAAGGTAAAACAGCTTATCATATTTGACATATATGAAAATAATGCTTATGAAATCCAGCAGGAATTAAAACGTAAGTATCCCCATCTGAATCTGGTGGTACTGATAGGCTCTGTGCGCAATACGAACCGTCTTGATTATCTTTTCTGTACATACAGGCCTGATATCGTCTACCATGCAGCGGCTCATAAGCATGTGCCACTGATGGAAGACAGCCCCAATGAAGCAATCAAGAATAATGTGTTAGGCACTTATAAAACAGCCAGGGCCGCCATTAAATATAAGGCAAAACGTTTCATACTCATCTCAACGGATAAGGCAGTGAACCCAACGAATATCATGGGGGCAAGTAAGCGCCTTTGTGAGATGGTGGTTCAGATGAGCAATCAGAAGAGCAGTACGGAATTTGTTGCGGTCCGCTTTGGCAATGTGTTAGGAAGCAATGGCAGTGTGATTCCGCTATTCAAGCAGCAGATTGAAAGCGGCGGCCCGGTGACAGTTACGCACAAGGATATCATACGTTATTTTATGACAATTCCGGAAGCAGTAAGTCTTGTGATTCAGGCCGGCGCCTATGCAAAGGGCGGAGAAATATTTGTGCTGAATATGGGCAATCCGGTCAGGATTCTGGACATGGCAGAGAACCTGATCCGTTTATCCGGTTATGAGCCATACAAAGATATAGATATCTGCTTTACCGGATTGCGTCCAGGAGAAAAACTGTATGAAGAACTCCTCATGGATGAAGAAGGATTGCAAAAGACGGTCAATGACAGGATATTCATTGGAAAGCCGATTGATATGGATTATGACCGGTTTGAAAGGGCGTTAAACCGGCTGGGGGAGGCTGCCCTTAGTGAAACAGCAAATGTGAGATGGATTGTGCATGAACTGGTACCTGAATACCATTATAAGAATATGGATTCAGACATTGCAGCTGCAGAGGCAGCGGTCAGCCGGGATTCCGCAGTTACACCTTTGAATCCGGAACGGTTTGCACTGCATAAGAAGATAGCAATGTATAATCTGGGAGTGAAGTAAGGAAAAGGGTATGAAGGCAGAATTGTCGCTTTGCCGCATTCTGATGTCATACCTGTTATATTATTAAGTATGTCTACGGGCAGATTCACATTACTTTGGATAAAAGTAAAAATTCTGGTTCTGTCTGTGGAAGGGCGAAGCATACCCTTTTGCACAAAGTAACGAACCATAGGATAATATATACTTTGTGGGGCGAAACACGATTAAGTCCTAGAAAAGTTGGAGGATAGGCGAATGGACAACTGGTATGTAGTGCAGGTAAGAACCGGTAGAGAAGAAGCAATCCTACAGTTAGTAAAAAAAATTGTTGATAGGACTGTATTGATTGACTGTTTTGTTCCATATTGTGAACGTTTAAAACGCTATCGAGGAGAATGGCATAAGGAGCAACATATTTTATTCCCAGGATATATTTTTTTGGTAACAGGACAAGTGGAAGAACTATTTTTACAACTAAAAAAGATTCCTGAGTTTGTAAAGATACTTAGGAATGGTATGGAGTTTATTCCTGTAAAGGAAGAGGAAAAAGGGATTCTTAAGAAAATGGGGGGAGAATCGCACTTATCTGAAATATCTAAAGGGGTCATTATAGGAGATAAGGTTGCTATTACATCTGGCCCTTTAGCTAAAATTAAAGGAGATATCATTTATATTGATCGTCATAAGCGGATGGCTATAATGAGAATTGAAATGTTTGATAGACAGTTGATGCTAAAGATGGGACTGGAAATTGTATATAAAGAGTGAATGTGAAACTGTATTGAACAAGCTGGATTTTTTCGAATCAATAAAAATAGATACTGATTTTTAATATATGATTAGTCACAATAGGAGTAATAAAGTATGAATATAGCAGTAGCAGGTACCGGATATGTTGGGCTTTCTTTAGCGATATTATTATCACAACATAACAAAGTGACAGCGGTAGACATTATAAAAAGCAAGGTTGACTTAATAAATACTGGAAAGTCCCCGATTGTTGATCCTGATATAGAAAAATACCTTTCAACAAATAGTTTAAACCTTACAGCAACTACCAATGGAGATAAAGCATATGAAGATTCAGAACTCGTTATTATATCAACTCCAACTAACTACGATGAGAAGAGAAACTATTTTGATACTTCTTCAGTAGAATCAGTTATAAAACAAATCATTAGGGTTAACTCTAAAGCAATCATAATTATAAAGTCTACAGTTCCGGTAGGTTTTACAGAAGAGATGAGAACACGATATTCTTATGATAATATTTTGTTTTCTCCAGAGTTTCTCCGTGAGGGAAGAGCCCTTTATGATAATTTATATCCATCTCGTATTATTGTAGGGGTACCAGCTGAAAATATAAGGCTGATGAAAGGCGCAGAAAAATTTGTTAACCTTCTTAGGGAAGGGGCAGAAAAAAAAGAGATTGAGATAAGATTCATGAAACCAACAGAAGCCGAGGCAGTCAAGCTTTTTGCAAACACATATCTTGCGCTTCGTGTTTCTTTCTTTAATGAGTTGGATACATATGCAGCAGTCAGGGGGCTGGATACCAAATCAATTATTGAAGGCGTTGGGCTTGATGCACGCATTGGTAACCATTATAATAATCCTTCCTTCGGATATGGTGGATATTGTCTACCAAAGGATACAAAACAACTCCTTGCTAATTACAATAATGTGCCTCAGAATATAATCTCGGCAATCGTTGCTTCTAACAGTACCAGAAAGGATTTTATAGCCGAACAGGTTCTTTCAATAAATCCGAAAACGGTTGGAGTATATAGATTGACAATGAAATCTGGCAGTGATAACTTCAGACAGAGTTCTATCCAAGGCGTAATGAAGAGAATTAAGGCTAAAGGGATAAGGATAGTAATCTATGAACCAACAATAAAAGAAGAATATTTTTATAATAGTCGTATTATAAAAGATTTAGATGAGTTTAAAAAAATAAGCGATGTAATCATAGCAAATCGGTATAATAATGAAATTCAAGATGTAGTTGATAAAGTTTATACAAGGGATTTGTACAAAAGGGATTAGAATTCTAATATAAAAACAGGGAGGAGCAAAATGAATTATTTGTTTGTAGTTGCACATCCAGATGATGAAGTTTTGGGAGCGGGTGCAACAATACACAAGTTTGTAGAAGAAGGGAATGAAGTGGCGATTGCGACACTTGCGAATCACGTAGCTGCACGGGCAAATATTTCTTCAACACTTACCCAGGACCAATCTAATGCTATGAAAATTCTTGGCGTATCAAGATGTTATACCGCGGATTTCCCAAATATACAGATGAATATTGTACCCCATTTAAATCTTGTTCAGTTCATTGAAAGGTGCATTGAAGACTTTGAGGCTGATTCAATATATACCCATCACCCTGCAGATACTAATAATGACCATGTGATGACAAGTTACGCGGCTCAGGCTGCATCGAGGTTGTTTCAACGTAAGGAGGGGGTACCATCACTTAAACAGTTTGTTTATATGGAAGTGCCCTCGTCAACAGAGTGGTCACTAAATACTTCTGCCAATAGATTCTTGCCTAATCTTTTTGTGGAGATTGGTAAAAGTGGGGTAGAAATCAAATTGCGTGCATTATCTGCATATGAAGGGGTAATGAGGAGTTATCCCCATCCTCGGTCTATAGAGGCTATTCAAGGTCTAGCCGCATACCGTGGTGGACAGGCAGGATGTAACTACGCAGAAGCTTTTGAAACTGTATTTCTTAGAGATTAAAGGGAGTAACTAGGTGAAGCGCACAGTTTATTTATTATCAAAGAGGCTGTTTGATATTATTTGTTCAGTAATTGGAATCATAATCACTTCTCCTATATGGTTAATAGCTATTATTGGAATTGAACTTTCAGATTACGGTCCTGTTTTTTATATAGCTAGAAGAGTTGGTAGGCATAATAAAGAATTTAGGATGTATAAATTTAGGTCAATGCGTATAGAAACGAATGCAAATGAATATGGGTTTAAAGCGGATGTTGACAGAATTTTTCCTTTTGGTTGGTTCATGAGAAATAGTAAAATTGATGAATTACCTCAGCTTATAAACATTTTGTTAGGCAATATGAGTATTGTAGGACCACGTCCAGCATCAATTGATCAGGTTAAGACGGTCAGAATGGGTAAATACGAGATATCCGCCAATGTAACGTCCGGGTTAACGGGCCCATCTGCGCTATACGATTATATCTATGGCGATACGATTGATAATGAACTTGAATATAAAGAGAAAGTTCTTCCAACTAGATTGGAACTGGACGCCTGGTATGTGAAGCATATGACCCCTTGGCTGGATATTAAAATGATTTTGTATACAGTTGTCTGTGTGTGCACATCAATTTTGAATAAAAAGCAGGAAAAGATTCTTAATGAAATTATAGAATACATTGAGTCGGAGGATGATATGGTATGAATTTTTATGGAAAGCGCATCTTGATTGCGGAAGGACGGGCGAGACAAAGCCTTCCATTATCTCGTGCCTTCAGGAATTTGGGTTGTAATGTTTCAGCGCTATGTGGATCAAAATTAGATGTATCTTATGCTTCTAGATTTATTAATAATAAAATACTCGGTGTATGTGACAATGAAAGAATTGATGAAACAACGAAACAACTGAAGGTTTTGATAGAAACGGGAATTTATGATTTGGTGGTTCCAACAACAGATTTTTCTGCATCGATTCTTTCAAAAAATAAATCCTATTTATCGAAATATACGAAAGTAGCATCAAATGATTGGGATATATTTCGGATAGCTAGTGATAAACTTAAAACAATGGAAGTCTGTATGCGTGAAAATATTCCTTGTCCCTTTACTTTATCTGAAGTAACCGATTTAAATCAGGTACTTAATTCGCACATCAGATTTCCTATAGTAGTAAAGCCACGTATAGGATATGGGGCGATTGGTTTTAAAATTATTCAATCAAAGCATCAATTAGTAGAACTTTTTAAAGATGGTAATGATGACTTATCTCTTTATGTTTTTCAGGAATTCATTCCACAGACTGACATTCAATATGAATGCGCAATGTTTATGGATGATAACAATGATGTAAAAACATCAGTGGTATTTAGTAAAAATAGATGGTTTCCAATAGATGGAGGCTCAAGTACACTAAACATAACCGTGAATCGGCCTGACATAGTTAAAAGCTGCACACAATTGCTGAAGGCAATCCATTGGCATGGCGCTGCGGATATTGATTTGATACAAGATCCAAGAGATAATTTGGCAAAGATAATGGAAATTAATCCCCGAGTATCGGGTAGTGTAAAGATATGCTTTGATGCTGGTGTAAATCAGGCTCTCCAAATGCTTGAACTCGCATTTGGCGAGCCTGTTACGAAGTATGAATCTTATGAGGCTGGTTGCAGACTACGTTGTTCTCAATCTGATTTGCTGTGGTTTATAAAATCCCCTAATCGTTTTAAAGCATCCCCATCGTGGTTTAGTTGCTATAACACAAGAGACCAGATATTTACTTTAAGTGATCCCTTACCATGGTTTGTTTTTTCGCTTCATGGTCTACTTGATTATAAAAAGGAAATGAATAAAAGAAAATGAAGATATTGATTGTATCCCAGTATTATAATCCAGAACAGTTTTTAATAAATGATATTGCGCCGGCACTTGTGAAAAAAGGACATGACGTAACTATATTAACAGGTATTCCTAACTACCCACAGGGAAAAATATATAAAGGATATAGATTTGGAAAAAGGTGTGAAACAATAGATGGTGTGAAAGTAATTAGGTGTTTTCAATTTGGTCGGGGTCGAGGGAAAGTAGGGCTGATGCTTAATTTCATTTCGTTTGCTATATTTGGTTCTATAAAATCTCTCTGTATATCAAGACAATTCGACTGTGTGTTTTGTTATCAGCTTTCTCCCATAACCATGGCATTACCGGCTATCGTTTATAAACGAAGAACACATACACAAATATTTTTATACTGTCTTGATATATTTCCAGAGTCTATTCTTTCGCATATCAGTAAGGACGGGGTATTGTATAGGATGGTTTCTGTTATTTCAAGAAAAATTTATAATTACTGTGATTGTATCGCGGTAACATCTAAACCGTTTATGGAATATCTAATGAAAGAGAATCTGGTTGTTGAGAAGAAAATTGTATATATTCCACAGCATGCAGATGCTGATATGCTGTTATATGATTTTGCTTCAGAAGAGGATGGTATTGCAGATTTTTTGTTTGCCGGTAATGTTGGATATGCACAAAATATGGAAACAGTTGTTGCCGCAGTTGATTTTTTGAAATTACGAAAAGATTTTAAGGTACATATTGTTGGTGATGGTTCAAGGCTTTCTTATTTGAAAGATTTAATTTCCCAAAAGCATCTTGAGTCTTTTTTTGTATTTTATGGAAAACATTCAAAAGAGAAAATGCCTGCTTTTTATCAAAAAGCAGATGCACTTCTTCTTACCCTTAGAGGAGATAATCAGGTGGGGAATACAATGCCAGGAAAACTACAAACATATATGACAGTTGGTAAACCAATTATTGGTGCGATAAATGGTGCGGCAAAAGAGGTGATTAAAGAATCTGGAGCCGGAATTTGCGTTGATTCTGGAGATGCATCTGGTTTGGCAAAATGTATGCAGATGTATATTTGTAATCCTAAAGCGTTTGAAAACTGTGGAAAGAATGCTCGGAATTATTATATAAATCACTTTACTTTGGATATATACTTAGAAAATATAATTAAAGAATTAAAACAAATCAGTAAAAAAAAGAATTGAGATGAAATTATGAATAAGAAAAAAAAGAAATATACGTATATATCCATAATGCAGATAATAAGTGCACTACTTATTCTTTTATTGCATTCTAATCCTGATAATGTCTCCTCCGTTGTAATGAGTAAGGGTTGGTATAGAATATTTTATTTTATTTTATACCAAATCAGGGTGGATCATATAGCGCTAGTTGTATTTATGGGAATTAGCGGAATGTTGTGTACACTGTCATCTACAAACCTTTGGGAGCGAAAAAGTTATCTGGAGTATGTAAAAAGAAGAGCCTTAAGACTATTGCTACCCTATATCGTGATAAATATACTTTTATATTTGCCAAAAGCCTTGCTCAATGATTATATGCAGGCTGACACACAGTTAAGTGTTAAGTTTTTTTTGAATATGATTACTAATCCTCGAAGTGGTGTTAGTGCGAATTTATGGTTTTTGCCAACATTATTTTGGCTTAGTGTTATGTCACCGATTCTGCAAAAAATAGCAAAGTACGAAAAATTATGGGTAAGATATACGTTCATGGCATTGTTTGTCCTAATACACTGTCTACCTGATGTGACGAATACACTAGCCTTAAATGATGTAAAAAAGTATCTTATGTTTTATTATCTAGGAATGTTAATAAACAAACAAATCATTGATTTTAGTTATACACAAATTAGATACATATTATTATTGCTGGGCTGCGGATTGATAGGTTTTGTAATTACCTTGTATTTTCATGACAATTTGTTTGTTGATACTATTTATCTATGCTTTGGTGGTATTGTGGTATTCACACTTTCCCTACTTTTGGAAAGATTCTTTTATGAGAATAAAGAACCATATTTAGGTGACAAAACAATGAGTATATATTTGCTATCATTTCCTGTTACTACGGCCATTGATATTATCTTTGGTGTTCTGGGAATTAATACAATTATTACAGTAATATGTATGTTTTTATTTGGCTTGTGCATACCGGTCATAATACACATATTGTTCAATAGATTTTGTGAAAAGATAGGAAGGAAACTGCCAGTTCTAGCGGCAATCATTGGTGGCTGATTTATGGAAAATATACGTAAAATAGGAAAAGTTCGTGTACTGTATGCAAATGATAAAGAGATATGGGTTGCCAGTGGAATGAAGTTTTGGAAAACGGATTATTCAGGACAGCGGCTGACTCCTAAGTTTAAAGTGGGTACTATGAAATCTGGTATATTTGCATTTAACAGACTGTCAAGCCAGCTATTAAGAGTTGGTATACATCATATTATGCCATTAAAAAATGGTAATACCCTTGTATCTACAAAAAAGGCTACATATATTGTTGATTGTGATGGTAAAACAATAAGTATTTTTACTGATTTTAGAGGTAATAAACCTGCCCAATTCGGAATATGTGAATCTGATAATGGCTACATATATTTTGGCGAATATACAATTAATCTCGGAAACGATCATCCAACATCGTTGTACTGTAGTTACGATAATGGAAAAAGTTTTAAGGAACTATACCGCTTTGAAAAGGATCAAATCCGGCATATCCATTTTATTCAATGGGATGGTTATGAACGATGTTTGTGGATGGGAACAGGAGATAAAGATAAAGAGTGTCTGCTGATGAAGAGTGAAGATTATGGCAATCATTGGTCTATAGTCGGACAAGGATCACAGTTGTGGAGAGCTATTGGAATTGTATTTACTCCGGATTTTTTATACTGGGGAACAGATGCAGGTAGTGTGCCTGATCAGAATCATGTTATTAGAATGAAACGTTCAGATTATCAACTTGAAATTATTGCAGATTTACCAGGTCCATGTCACGGTATAACATCTACATCGGATGGAAAAATATATATTTCCACGGGAGTAGAGGGGGGAGAAAATGAGAAGGATAGATTTGCACGTATTTTCAAAGTGGAAGGAAATAATATTACGGAAATTATTAAAATTAAGAAAGATGTATTTCCTCTTATTCTGCAATATGGTGTTTTCCATTTTCCCAGAAACAGTGGAGAATGTACTAAGCTTGCGTTTTCGGCTTTCGGTTTGAAAAAGAATGGAGAATCTTCATTTACAATCGATTAAACAGAGGTGAAGTATACAATGAAATTATCTTATATATGGGCAAAAGTACTTTTAAAATTGCGTGGCAAGGCTGTTAGAGGAAGTTATATTGATAAAACAGCATTTATAAACACTGGTTGTAATATTGTAAATTCATATATTGGCCGTTATTCATATTGCAGCTATGATGCATGGGTTATAGAAACAAAAATTGGCAGTTTTTGTTCTATTTCTAATAATGTAAGAATTGGAGGTCCGGCACATCCAACCGAATGGGTTTCAACCTCTCCGGTTTTTTATAGTGGAAACAATGTTTTTAGCAAACATCTGGCTGAAATAGAATATGAGCCATTTCAGAAAACAATAATTGGGAATGACGTTTGGATTGGTGAGAATGTATTGATAAAAGCAGGAGTAAATGTAGGAAATGGTGCGGTGATAGGTATGGGAAGTGTTGTGACGAAAAATATTGGAGCTTATGAGATTTGGGCTGGTAATCCAGCGAAGTTCATTAGAAAACGCTTTAATGATGAACTTTGCATTCTGATTAACAACAGTAACTGGTGGGAACTCAGTGATAAACAGTTGGCAAAGTGTGCATTGAATATTTCAAATCCGGAATTATTTATAAAGGGGTGTAAACAATGAAGAAAATACTGCATCTTTGTCTCTCCTGCTTTTATATTGATGGTTATTCTTATCAGGAAAATTTGTTACCCAAATATCATAAGAAATTGGGGTATGATGTGGAAATTATTGCCTCTCTAATGACGTTCGATAGTTGTGGAAAAAGAAGTTACTTACATAATGCATCCAGGTATATGAATGAATTTGATATTCCAGTTCAACGACTGGCGTACAAGATACCAACTAAATTGGGCAAAGTTTTCAGGGTATATGAGGGGACCTTTAGTTCTATTGAGAAAGCTCGACCAGATATCATTTTCATGCATGGCATACAATTCGCAGATATTAATTCCGTAATAAGATATGTCGAGAAATATCCAAACACTATGATTTATGCAGATAATCATTCTGATTTTTCAAATAGTGCAACAAATTGGATTTCGAAAAATATACAGCACAAAATAATATGGAAATATTTTGCGAAAAAGTTAGTGCCATATGTAAAAAAGTTTTACGGTGTTCTTCCGGCCAGAGTCAATTTTATGGTCGATTTATATGGGCTTCCAAAGGAAAAGGTCGAGTTATTGGTTATGGGAGCAGATGACGAACTTGTAAATCAGGCAGTAAATACAGATATTCCGAAACGTATTCGTGTAGCACATGGTATTGATGAAAAGGACTTCTTAATCATTAGTGGAGGTAAGATTGACCAATGGAAACAGCAGACTCTTTTATTAATGGATGCTGTTAATAAAATAGAAAGAAATGACGTAAAGTTAATTATATTCGGCTCAGTAACAGATGAATTAAAAGATGCAGTGGAAGGGCGATGCTCAACTAGGGTTCAATATATAGGATGGGTAAAATCAGAAGAATCATATGGATATTTTGCTGCTGCCGATTTAGTAGTGTTTCCGGGGAGGCATTCTGTGTTTTGGGAGCAAGTTGCCGGGCAGGGAATTCCAATGATTGTAAAGTATTGGGAAGGTACTACGCATATCGATTTCAATGGTAATGTTGAGTTTTTATACAATAATCAAGTTGAGGAAATAGCAGATTCTATCACTAAATTACTTGATAATGATACTTATACTAAGATGAAACAAGCTGCTCAAGATGCAAAAGGGAATTTCCTATACAGTGATATTGCAAAAAGGAGCATATCATAATATTACATACAGGAGAAAGCAGCATGGAAGGTTTATTGTTTCTAATCTCAGTTTTTAATTATTCCTTTGGTCTGGTACTAGCGTTTGTATTTAATATAGATGAAAGCACCATGGTTAGAGCTACTGCTATTTTTGCCCTTTGTTTTTCGTTTTATGAGTTATTAAAATCATGGGGAGGTTTTGAGTCCAAAGTTGCAAGAAGCAGAAAATATAAGTTGTTGCTGTTTTTCGTGTTTTTGTTATTAAGTTTGATTATGACAATATTACTTCATGGAGGAGAACTTCCACCAAAAGTAAAAAGTGCATTTCTGACGCTTGGCACACGTGTATTATCCGGAATATTGCTTGGAATTGCATGGAACAGAAGGAACGTTGCTAAAAAAATTGTATCATGGATTGAACCATACTGTCTTTTTAATACAATTGTCTTGCTTTATGCAGTTAGCTTGAATAAAGGACAATTGGCTATTAATCTTGCAGTTAGCCGGCAGACTTTATCGTACAGTGGCGCTTATTGTATAGCTCTTTTATTGTTTCTCAATTTTAATCATAGTTCTTTAAGTTTACCGATATTGTTAAAATACACTTTTTGGAAGTGGATAAACTGGGGACTGGTTGTATTAGACTTATATATCGTTTTTGCTGGTGCCGGGCGTGGTGCTTTTGTTCTCTCAGGAGTTATATTAATTTACTTTGTATTTACTCAAATAAAGACAATGGACTTTATGAAAATTGCAGAGGTGGCAGCATTGATATTCATCGCTTTTGCAGGCATTGTTTATGCCTCAAAATCAAGCTCAATATCAAGTGGCTTCCAAGCTATTGAGAGTCTTTTTCTTAATGGTTTTACCGACCGAAGTTCAACAGAACGACTTGATTTTTATTATGAAGCGTATGAATATGCAAAGAATAATTACTTTATAGGTGGAGGTACCTGTACTGTTGAATACGTATTAGGTAACTATTCTCATAATATGTTTATGGATATATTGGTTGATTTTGGTTTGATTGGTGTATTATTTGCACTTTATAAATTTGGGGGAATTGTATGTAAAGGTATGAGACTAGCGGATAAACATTCTTATTTTCAAATGCTTTTTATAATGTTTCTGTGTGGCTTTATTGGATTGCAATTTAGTGGTTCATGGTTAGCTGAAACAGCACTTTGGTTTCCTTTTTCTGCCATATATCTATATATTGAAAAGAATAGAAAAACACAGGAAATCATATTGCAGATATAGAACGTTGTGGATAATTAATATGGAGAGATTTGCGTGAACATTTTAAAACGGTTCGGAGAAAAAATAAAAACAGTATCCAGAGATTTCATATATAATATTATGGCATCGGTGATACTTACTGGAACAATGCAGTTAATTGTATATCCTTTTCTTGCCAAAAAGTTAACATCTGGTGATTATGGAACAATTGTTACTGTTATGGGAGTCATTAATACGATTGCGGGTAGTCTTGGTACGGCACTGAATAATACGAGAATAATTATGAACAATGATTATGCTAAGAAGGGGGAAATAGGAGACTTTAATCCTTTATTGATTGTGGTACTATTTCTATCTTTTTTCAGTATAATTGGTATTTCATTTTTTTACTTTGGATACGCCTTTGGAACTTCTTTGATATTAGGATTAATTTCACTTTTTGTAGCGGCAAGACAGTATATAACGGTTGAGTATAGGTTAATATTAAATTTTAAGAAGTTATTAGTTAGTAATATATTTGGTGCAATCGGATATCTAATAGGTTTATTTTATGGTGGAAGATATTGGGCTCTGATGTTTTTGACCTCTGAAGTATTTGCCATGATATATGTCCTATATTCAACATCGATTTGGAAAGAAAAATTAATCGTCACCCGTTACTTTGAAACAACTGCAAACAAAACAATGATACTATTAATATCCGTATTTTTTTCAAATACACTGACTTACTTTGACAGAATCTTTTTGTATCCTACCCTGGGTTCTGAAGCGGTATCAATATATACGGTTGCATCATTTATGGGAAAGTCTTTGGCTATTGTATTTACGCCTATTGGCGGTGTTCTGTTAGGCTACTTTGCACAAAATTCATTTAGAATGAGTAAAAAAAAGTTTAGATTATTTAATGTATCGATACTGGGCATTTCAGCTTTTTTTGCAATATTAATTTTTCTAATAGGACCATTTATAACAAGATTACTATATAGCGAGATATATCCTATGGCTAGGGAGTATTTGTTTATTGCCAATGGTGCAGCTGTTGTTGCTGTTATCTGTAATATGATTCAGACAGTAATTCTGAAATTTTCACCTACCTATTTCCAAATAGTAAAAGAAATATTATACCTCTTTACATATCTATTGCTGTGCTTTTTATTAATTCCTACATATGGACTTGTAGGGTTCTGTATAGCAACCTTACTTTCAAATATTATAAAATATATTACTATAACCGTTATGGGAGAACTTACATTTAGGGCTATACATAGATAGAGGAATAGAGGAATACTTAAATAAGAAGGAGAAACAACATGTTTAAAGATAAAACACTAATGATAACTGGTGGAACTGGATCCTTTGGTAATGCGGTCCTTAATCGATTTATAAGGACTAATATAGGAGAAATAAGGATTTTCTCCAGAGATGAGAAGAAACAGGATGATATGCGTCATGAATATCAAGCAAAAATGCCGGAAGTAGCAGACAAGATTAAGTTTTATATTGGTGATGTAAGAAACCTTGAGTCAGTAAAAAGTGCAATGCATGGCGTGGACTATATCTTTCATGCAGCTGCGTTAAAACAAGTTCCTTCATGCGAATTTTTTCCAATGGAAGCTGTCCATACCAATGTAATAGGTACTGAACATGTGCTGACAGCAGCAATCGAGGAAGAAGTCAAGTCTGTTATCTGTCTGTCTACTGATAAAGCTGCGTATCCTGTCAACGCCATGGGTATTACTAAGGCGCTGGAAGAGCGTGTTGCAGTGGCAAAAGCAAGGACTACAGAAAAAACGAAAATCTGCTGTACGAGATACGGCAACGTGCTGTGTTCCCGCGGATCAGTAATTCCATTGTGGATTGACCAGATTAAAAATGGTAATCCAATTACCATAACTGATGGAAATATGACACGATTTATTATGTCACTGGATGAGGCGGTTGATCTTGTTTTATTTGCATTTGAGCATGGGAGCCCTGGAGACATTCTTGTACAGAAAGCACCTGCGTGCACCATCCAAGTCCAGGCAGAGGCGGTCTGTGAACAGTTTGGTGGCAATAAGGAAAAAATTAAGGTCATAGGTATTCGTCATGGAGAAAAAATGTATGAAACACTGCTTACGAATGAAGAATGTGCGCAAGCTGTTGATATGGGGAACTTTTATAGGGTACCCTGTGATAAAAGAGGATTAAATTATGATAAATACTTTAATGAAGGTTACGCAGAACGCAATACACTAACTGAATTCACCAGTAACAATACCACCCTTTTAACGGTAGAACAGGTCAAGGAAAAGCTTTTGACACTGCAATACATTAGAGACGAACTGGATTTCATGAAAATAAATTATTGAGGTAAAAAAGATGTTTGATGATGTAAAATGGCAGGATAATGGTAAA
This sequence comes from Clostridium pacaense, assembly GCF_020709765.2. NCBI lineage: Bacteria > Bacillati > Bacillota > Clostridia > Eubacteriales > Clostridiaceae > Clostridium > Clostridium pacaense. The sequence goes on along the minus strand of NZ_JAJFEB020000008.1, from coordinate 140,749 downwards.
TTAAAATTGTTAATTATTGTTGGTACACGGCCTGAAATAATACGCCTTTCTGCAATAATTAATAGGTGTCGCCTATACTTTGATACCATTCTTGCCCATACAGGGCAAAATTATGATTACAATCTCAATGGGGTGTTTTTTAAAGAACTAGAACTTTCTGCCCCGGAAGTTTATCTTGAGGCAGTTGGTGCAGATTTAGGGGAAACATGTGGTAACATTATTACTAAGTCGTATCGATTGATGACAAAAATCAAACCAGATGCCGTTCTGGTGCTTGGTGATACAAACTCATGCTTATCTGTTATAAGTGCAAAGAGGCTGCATATTCCGATATTCCATATGGAGGCAGGAAATCGTTGTAAAGATGAGTGCTTGCCAGAGGAGACCAATCGCAGGATTGTAGATATTATTTCCGATGTGAACATGGCATACAGTGAACATGCACGCCGCTATCTTGCTGAATGTGGCTTGCCAAAGGAAAGGACATATGTTACAGGTTCCCCTATGGCAGAAGTATTGAACAATAACCTCATAAAAATAATGATAAGCGATATCCATACTCGTCTAGGTCTAAAAAAGAGTAAATATATCCTTCTTTCTGCTCATAGAGAAGAGAATATTGATACTGAAAAGAACTTTATTAGTCTATTTACGGCTATTAATAAGATGGCTGAGTGGTATGATATGCCGATCTTATATTCATGCCATCCAAGATCTCGAAAGCGTCTGGAATCATCGGGTTTTATACTTGACAAAAGAGTTATACAACATGAACCACTTGGATTCCTTGATTATAACTGCCTTCAGATGAATGCTTTTTGTGTTGTCTCAGACTCGGGTACCTTACCAGAGGAAAGCAGTTTTTTTACATCTATTGGTCATCCGTATCCAGCGGTTTGTATCCGCACATCTACAGAGCGTCCTGAGGCATTGGATAAGGCTTGTTTTATACTTTCGGGTATTGATGAGAAGGGATTGATGCAGTCAATCCATACCGCTGTTACAATGAATGAAAACGGGGACCATGGTACTCCTGTGCCTGATTATATTGAAAAAAATGTTTCGTGCAAAGTGATTAAAATTATTCAGTCCTATACAGGCGTTATTAATAAAATGGTTTGGAGAAAAGAAATTTGATATTTGAAATTTTAGATAAAATGATAGAAGGATAACAAATATGAATATATTGGTAACGGGATCTGCAGGATTTGTGGGCCGCAATTTGGTAGAAAACTTAAAGAATATAAGGGATGGAAAAAATAGAACAAGGCCAAAGATACAGATTGAGGATATTTATGAGTACGACCGTGGGAATACAGCAGAGGATTTGAATAGATATTGCAGGGAATGCAACTTTGTTTTCAACCTTGCTGGGGTAAACCGGCCAGATAATTCAGAAGATTTCAGGGTTGGTAACTTCGGATTTGCTTCTGAGTTATTAGATACTCTTAAGATCCATCATAATACATGCCCAGTAATGTTAGCATCCAGTATACAGGCAACATTAGAAGGACGTTTTGGTAATAGTAAATATGGCCGTTCAAAGAAGGATGGGGAGGAGCTATTCTTTCGCTATGAAAAGGAGACCGGTTCTCATGTTCTGGTTTATCGTTTCCCGAATTTGGCAGGTAAGTGGATACGGCCAAACTATAATTCTGCGATTGGCACGTTCTGTCATAATATAGCAAATGATATGCCAATTACCGTCAATGATCCCAGTATTGAATTAGATATTCTTTTTATTGATGATTTGGTAGAAGAAATGTTTAATGCATTGGAAGGAAATGAACACCGTTGCGAGTATAAAGGTGTAGAGCCTATTTTATGCGAAAATGGAAGATACTGCTTTGCGACAGTAACGCATAAGGTTACTCTGGGATATATTGTAAAATGCCTTCATGAATTTAGTAATCAGCCAAAGACGTTTATTATGCCTGAAATCCCTCCTGGTAGTTTTGAGAAGAAGCTTTATTCCATGTATCTCTCTTATCTGCCAAAGGATAAAGTGGCCTTTGACCTGAAGATGAATAAGGATGATAGAGGCTCATTTACAGAACTTTTAAGGACAGCTAACTGTGGTCAATTTTCGGTGAATATCAGTAAACCAGGTATTACTAAAGGACAGCACTGGCATAACAGCAAGTGGGAGTTTTTTATTGTCATTTCTGGTGAAGGATTGATTCAAGAGAGGAAGATAGGGACAGATAAGATATATGAATTTAAGGTATCTGGAGATAAAATCCAGGCAGTTCATATTCTTCCAGGATATACACATAATATTATTAATCTATCTGAAAAAGAAAACCTGATAACAGTAATGTGGGCAAATGAGCAGTTTGAGCCAAATCGCCCTGATACATTTTGGGAATTGGTGTGATGCGAATATTAAAATCAGTTCTAAGAACTAAAGGTTTGATTCTGCTAAACAATCTATGAGTTATAACAAATAAATATAAAGGAAACGAGGCTTTAAAGCTTGGATTTATATCAGGTCTTTATTACTCATAATGGGGCATGGACTATTCAAGATATTATCTGCCTTTTAGCTTTATTCATTCTGGCAGCAATATTTACTTGTAGACAGCTTTGTAGACAGCGCATTGTAATGTCACAGGCTGTGGCGGGCTTGGCACTATTCCTATTTATAGGAGTGGTTTTCGGTTCCACAGTATTTACACGTATGCTTGCGGAGCGAAAGTACAATTTAGAACTCTTTTGGTCTTGGAAGGAGATTATAAATGGTAACCGGGATTTGTTAAAGGAGAATTTTCTAAACTGTATACTTCTGATTCCTATGGGATTACTATTACCTGCAACACTGAACCATAGAATTAGCTGGTGGAAAGGAATGCTAATAGGGGTAACGACCTCAGCAATAATAGAAACCAGCCAGTTGATTTTTTGTAGGGGATTGTTTGAATGGGATGACATGATTCATAATGGAATTGGTTGTATGATTGGGTGTGTCATAGCAAATATGATAAAAGAATGTTTAAATAAACATAAATTGCAGTAATATGATAAAGATTAACTGAGTTTATTAATAATCTCTATAAAATATAATGGAATTCGTATTAGTATATTCTCTCAATTCGTTATCGATTAAAATTGGATTCGTGTTTGATTGTGTCCCATATCACTTAAATAAGGAGAAACATCATGGCAAAATACTTCGGCACCGACGGCTTCCGCGGCGAAGCCAACAAAACACTAACAGTAGAACACGCATACAAAATCGGCCGGTTCCTGGGCTGGTACTACAGCAGAAATAAAAAAGATAAGAGATGCCGGGTTGTCATTGGAAAAGACACCCGGCGTTCTTCATACATGTTTGAATATTCCCTGGCCGCCGGGCTTACGGCATCCGGCGCGGACGCCTATCTTCTTCATGTGACCACAACTCCCAGCGTTTCCTATGTGGCCCGCACCGAAGGCTTTGACTGCGGCGTCATGATATCAGCCAGCCACAATCCCTACTATGATAATGGCATTAAATTGATTAACGCCCAAGGAGAAAAAATGGACGAGGATACCATCCTGAAGATAGAAGCCTACATCGATGGCATCTCAGGTGAAATCCCGCTTGCAGTCAGGGAACAGATTGGGCGTACCGTGGACCATGCGGCAGGCAGGAACCGCTATACGGGTTACCTTATTTCCCTGGCAACCCGTTCCTACGAGAATATGAGGGTGGGCCTGGACTGTGCCAACGGAAGCGCCTGGATGATTGCCAAAAGCGTGTTTGACGCCCTAGGAGCAACCACCTATGTGATTAACAATGAACCGGACGGCCTGAATATCAATACTGACTGCGGTTCCACCCACATGGACGGACTTATACGGTTTGTCAAGGAAAAGAAATTGGATGTGGGTTTTGCGTTTGATGGGGATGCGGACCGGTGCCTGTGTGTGGATGAAAAGGGCAATTTAGTGGATGGGGATCTTATCCTCTACATATATGGCCGCTATATGAAGGAACGGGGGAAACTCCAGGGCAATAGGATTGTCACCACGGTCATGTCCAACTTCGGCCTGTACAAAGCCCTGGATGAGGCCGGAATTGAATATGAGAAAACAGCGGTGGGGGATAAATACGTATATGAAAACATGGCCTCCAACGGCTACCGTATTGGCGGCGAACAATCCGGTCACATCATCTTCCGCAAATATGCAACCACGGGGGACGGAATCCTCACAGCCATCAAGATGATGGAGGTCATCCTTGAGAAAAAGCAGCCTCTCAGCAAGTTAGCAGAGCCGGTGCATATCTACCCGCAGGTCCTTAAGAATATCCGGGTAAAGGATAAGAAGGCAGCCAGGGAGGATAAGGATGTACAGGATGCTATTAATCAGGTGGAAGCGGCTCTGGGAAAGGATGGCCGGATCCTTGTAAGGGAAAGCGGGACAGAGCCTGTCATGCGGGTGATGGTGGAGGCAGCGGAACCGGCCAGATGCCGGGAATTCGTTGACCGGATCATAGAGGTCATCATATCCAAAGGCCATCAGGAGGTATTGTAGCATGTGCGGGATTGTAGGATATGCAGGAGATATGCAGGCTGCCCCCATCCTGTTGGATGGCCTGGCAAGGCTTGAATACAGAGGCTATGATTCAGCCGGAATCGCGGTGGCGGGCAGGCCGGAGGGCAAGGAAGAGGATGGAACAGGAACACTGGAAGTGGTTAAGGCAAAAGGCCGCTTAAAGGTTCTGTGTGAAATGACGGATAATGGAAGGGCAGTGGCCGGTACCTGTGGTATCGGCCATACTAGATGGGCCACCCATGGGGAACCATCGGTGGCCAATTCCCATCCGCACTGCGCAGGGAATAAGAGGGTCGCGGTAGTACATAATGGAATCATAGAAAATTTTCAGGAAATAAAAGATAAGCTGCAAAAAAGCGGTGTGGAATTCATTTCCCAGACCGACACGGAGGTACTGGCCCATCTCCTGGATAAATATTATAACGGGAATCCCATTGAGACCATAAGCAAAATGATGGTACGGATCCGCGGATCCTATGCCCTTGGCATCCTGTTTAAAGACAGGCCGGGAGAGATATACGCTGTCCGCAAAGACAGCCCATTGATTGCAGGACGTTCCGGCTGCGGTAATTTCATAGCGTCCGATGTGCCGGCCATCCTTAATTATACCAGGGATATCTGTTTTGTTAAAAATATGGAAATCCTCAGTATAACAAAGGATGGCATCCGGTTATATAACATTGACCAGGATGAGCTGGAGCCGGAATTTTCCCGTATAGACTGGGACACGGAAGCAGCGGAGAAGAATGGGTTTGAGCATTTCATGCTGAAGGAGATCCATGAACAGCCAAAGGCAGTACGGGACACCCTGAGCCCAAGGATAAAAGACAAACAGATCGTGTTGGATGAGTTAAAGATGACGGACGAGGAAATATGCGGTTTAAAGAGAATCCAGATGGTTGCATGCGGTTCCGCCTATCATGTGTGTATGAGTGCAAAATACATTTTCGAACAGTTGGCGCGGATACCTGTGGATGTGGATCTAGCAAGTGAACTGCGCTACAGGAATCCTGTGTTTGAGGACCACACCCTTGCCATTGTGGTGAGCCAGTCAGGGGAGACGGCGGATACCCTGGCGGCATTGAGGGAGGCCAGGAACCAGGGACTTCCGGTCATGGGGATTGTCAATGTGGTGGGAAGCTCCATTGCCAGGGAGGCGGATTATGTGTTTTACACATGGGCGGGTCCTGAGATTGCGGTGGCCACAACCAAGGCATACAGCGCCCAGCTGGCAGCGGTCTATGTACTGGCCATCTATTTTGGCCGGGTAAGGGGAAAACTGGATGACGGGACATATCAAGGTATGATTGAGGAACTTTTACTCCTTCCTGATAAAATCAGCCGGATCCTGGAGGAAAAAGAGCGGATTCAATGGTTTGCCAATAAGTTTTCCCATAACAATGATGTATTCTTTATCGGCAGAGGCCTGGATTATGCGGCTTCCATGGAGGGTTCCTTAAAACTCAAGGAGATATCCTATATGCACTCAGAGGCGTATGCTGCCGGAGAACTGAAGCACGGGACCATTTCCCTGATTGAGGACGGTATATGGACCATCGGTATTGCAACACAGGGCAGCCTGTTTGAAAAATTAATCAGCAACATGGTGGAGGTCAAAAGCAGGGGAGCAAATATCCTGGGGATTACTAGTTACGGGAATTACAGCATGGAGGACACGGCGGATTGTACCATATACGTTCCCAAGACATTGGAATGTTTTTATCCCAGTCTGGTTGTCATCCCTCTTCAGCTTCTGGCCTATTATGTATCCCTTTCTAAGGGACTGGACGTGGATAAGCCAAGGAACCTGGCAAAATCGGTGACCGTGGAGTAGCGGGTAACAGAAGGCTTGATACAAGAGAGGAGGGAAGACAGTCATGTCTGCAGACAGTCATATTTTCATACAGACCTTTAGCGGTTTTGATCTGTTCGTTGACAATCAGGTAGTCTATTTTTCCAGCAAAAAGTCGAAGGAACTATTGGCCCTCCTGGTCAGCAAAAGAGGAGGCAGCGTACCTCTTTCCGAGATAGCGTATATCTTATACAGCAATACACCGGAAAGAACAGCCAAAAATAATATAAGGGTCATTGGGTACAGGCTGCGCCAGATTTTAAGGGAGTATGGATGTGAAGGACTGTTGGTCCACAGGCCCGGGGTATACTCAGTCAACACAGAACTGTTTATCTGTGACTACTATGAATTCATGAAAGAAAACAGGACGTACATTACTGCCTATACGGGGAAATATATGCCGGAATATTTGTGGGCATCTGAGGCAGTTCCATATTTAAATGCGATATACAACTCATATAATGAAAAGCATTCCCTGCAGGAGAATCAGGTTAACAAATGCTAAGACAATACTAAGAGGGAAAGAAATGAGGCAGATGAATACAACATTAATTATAATGGCGGCTGGAATTGGAAGCAGGTTCGGAAACGGTATTAAGCAGCTGACAAAGCTTGGTCCTTCCGGGGAAATCATCATGGATTATTCCATCCATGATGCAATGCAGGCAGGCTTTAATAAAGTAGTGTTTATCATACGTAAGGAGATTGAAAAGGAATTTCAAAAAACGATTGGAGACAGGATTAAGGGACTGGTGGATATAGAATATGTATTCCAGGAACTGGAGGATGTACCTGACGGATACATTGTACCGGATAAGCGGAAAAAACCGTGGGGAACCGGTCAGGCGGTTTTATGTTGTAAGGATATAGTCAGGGAACCTTTTGCTGTTATTAATGCGGATGATTTTTATGGGAGTGAAGCCTTTGAAAAACTCCATGAATTTCTGGTGGGGAATCATGACGGTGCCTATCAATATGAAATGTGTATGGCAGGTTTCCGTCTGAAGAATACATTGTCTGTAAATGGCGGGGTTACCAGAGGTATCTGCATATCAGATGATAATGGACTACTGAAGGGCGTGGTTGAGACTCCCAATGTCCGTATGGGCTGTAATGGAGACATCCTTCATGATGGAATAAGGGATATGCAGATAACAGCGGATCAATATGTATCCATGAACATGTGGGGCGGATACCCTGCATTTTTCGGGTGTCTGGAACAGGAATTCCGGGGATTTTTAGATGATCTTACAGACAGTACGCAGGACAGCGGGGAGTTTCTTCTGCCGGCTGTCATAGATAAGCTGGTAAAGTCAGGGGAGGCAAGGGTAAGGATTCTTAAGACCAATGGCAGATGGTTTGGGGTTACTTACGAGGAAGATGCCCAGTCTGTCAGACAGGCATTGAAACACCTAACCGTTGAAGGCGTCTATGAAAACGCTCTGTGGAGTAGTTTCCGGCAAGGAGTAATTACATTATGAAGAGAAAAAAAATCATGCCAATCATCATCTGCACCGCCGCATTCGTGACAATCCCGTCCATATCCGCATTTGCCTTGGACGGATGGCAGCAGGATTCTGCCCAGGAATGGATTTATAAGGAAAATGACAGGAAACTGGTGAATCAGTGGGTTGCATGGGCAGACGGAACCCTGCGGTATGTAGGGGGAAATGGACAGATTGTTAAGAACAACTGGGTGAATTCAGGCGATGGACGGTACCGCTTAAAAGAGGACGGTACAAGATATGAGAACCAATGGTTCAGCACCACCTCCAATCCCGCGTTGCCTTCCTCAAAGCCGGTCACCAACTGGTATTATGCGGGGGCTGACGGTAAGATACTGAGGAATGGCTGGTATGAACTGGGAGGAAAATATTATTACTTCTATGAGTGGGGCAATTCCCCCAGAAAAATGTTCTTCAATCTTGAGGATAAGCGCTACTACGTGGATGAGGAAGGCGCCAGGAAGGCGCCTGGCTGGTTTTCCATTGACAATGTGAACAGCAAGGGACAGCCTTATACCAACTGGTATTATGTCACGGAAGATGGTTCCGTCTTGAAGGATGGGTGGCATGATTTGGAAGGAATGACCTGCTATTTCGATGCCTATGGCATAGCTTACCGCAGCAGATGGTTCAATCTGGGGGATGACCGCTATTATGTGGATGGGAACGGGGCGCGGCAGAGTGGGTGGTTTTCCATTACAGGCACCAACAGCAATGGACAGGAGTATACCAACTGGTATCACGCTGATTCCAATGGCGTGTTATGGCGCAATGGCTGGAGGGAGTTGGACGGGAACTGGTATTATTTCGATGCCAACGGCCTTAATTACCGGAAACGCTGGTACACAGACGGGAATGGGGACAGGTATTACCTGGATGAAAATGGAATCCTTCAGGATGACGGCTGGTTTAAGCTTGAATATACCAACAGCAGTACCGGAGCCATAACTGAAAACTGGTATTATGCATCTGAATCCGGTTCCGTATTCAAAGGCGGTTTCAGGGAACTGGAGGGAAAACGATATTATTTTGACGCTAATGGCCTTAATTACCGGAAACGCTGGCTGGCTGAGGAAAACGGTAAGAGACGCTATATTGGGGATGAGGGATATTTATATCAGGACCAGTGGTTTGTCATCAGCGGCCTGGACTCCAGGAATTCAGATTACAATAACTGGTACTATGCGGCAAATGATGGATATGTGCGTATGGACGGCTGGTATAAAATTGACGGACAGCATTATTGTTTTAATACTTCAGGCGTCATGCGGACAGGCTGGCTGACAGAGACAGCGGATGATGACGATGATGAATACTCTTATTATTACTGTGGGAAGGACGGAGCCAGGGTAACTGGCTGGCAGTGGCTGGAAATCCCGGAAAGCTGGATGGATAATTCGGATGTGGTGGATTACGTACAGGACCACGGCCAGTCAGCTTATTTTTATTTTAGTAAATCCAACGGAAATAAGAAGCGTTCCTCCAGTGGAAAAAGGGAAGTCAAGGTGGATGGGGTAACCTACTGTTTTGATGAAAAGGGTATCATGCACCAGGGCTGGGTAAAACTCAGCACAGCAACGCCGGAGATAAAAGGTTACCGTTACTTCTACCAGCCGGAATCCGAACAGGATAAGACATTCATCCAGGGTGAACGGGCAGATGGGACATGGTTAAAAATAGACGGCCCAGCGGACCTTAACAGTTCCGGGCAAAAGGAATGGTATTACTTCGACCAGTCAGGAAAACCGAAATGCGGCAATGAAAACAGCTATGCCGTTGAGAAAATCCACGACAGCTACTATGTCTTTGACATGTATGGGGGTGCGCAATACGGTCTCATTGATGTGAACGGGGAATTCTATTATTGCGGAGGTCCGGACGGGAACCGGAAGTGTGTCACTGGTAAGACCATGCTGAATGACGGCATAGGTGCCGCCCGTTCCCAATATTATTTTGACCTTAAGGGAAAAGGAATCACCGGCATCAAGGACGGGGCATTTTACTATAAGGGAAGGCTTCAGAAAGCGGATTCCTCGGCAAGATATGAAGTATTTGACATACCAGGAAACGGAAAACGGTTGGTTAATTCTAGCGGGAAAATCATGAAAAACACCAAGGTAACTGACGGGAATGACCAGAAATGGGTTCTTGGCTCAGGCGGGAAGATCCTCACCTATGGTTCCGATGAGGTGGCTGAAATACTGGCGCCCGAGGCTACTGTTTCCTATTGATGTGGCAAAGGAGGTGGGCGGATGGAAAAACAGATGAAAATAGCAGTGGCTGGAATGGGGTATGTGGGACTGTCCAATGCGGTGCTGCTTTCCCAGTACAATCCTGTGTATGCAGTGGACATACTTCCTGAAAGGGTAGATGAAATTAACCGCAGGCAGTCCCCGGTTGCGGATTCTGAACTGGAATCATACTTAAAAGAGAGAAGCCTTAATCTGCTGGCCACGGCTGATGCAGAGGAGGCATATGGAAATGCTGATTTTGTCATCATAGCAACCCCGACTGATTATGATACGGAACAGTCCAGGTTTGATACATCCTCTGTGGAGATGGTCATTGACACGGTAATGCGCATGAATCCAAGGGCCTGTATTGTCTTAAAGTCAACGGTTCCATTGGGATTTACCGATGAGATGCAGGCCAGGTACCGGACAGGCTGCATCCTGTTCTCCCCTGAGTTCCTGAGGGAAGGCCGGGCTTTGCATGATAATCTGTACCCATCCAGGATTATTGTGGGCCTGGATACACGCAATCCCGTCCAGCAGGAGAAGGCCCGCATATTTGCAGGCCTGTTAAAAGCCGCTTCCCTAAAGGAGGAGGTGCCAATCCTCTATATGGATTCAACCGAGGCAGAGGCCGTAAAACTGTTCTCCAATACATACCTGGCCATGAGGGTGGCTTTTTTTAATGAGCTGGACACCTATGCGGAGGCATTCGGCTTGAATACTGAAAGTATCATAAACGGGGTGTGCCTGGATCCGAGGATTGGCAACCACTACAACAATCCTTCCTTTGGATATGGCGGATACTGCCTGCCAAAAGACACACAGCAGCTGCTGGCCAATTATGGTAATATACCCAACTGCATCATGACAGCCATTGTAAGGGCCAATCAGACCAGGAAGGATTTCATTGCAGGGCAGATATTAAAGAAATCCCCTGAGGTTGCAGGAATTTACCGCCTGACCATGAAAGCGGATTCAGATAACTTCCGGCATTCCTCCATCCTTGGAATCATGAGGCGGCTGGAAAGGAAGGGCGTGAAAATGGTCATCTATGAACCTGCAATCAAAGCAGATTCGTTTTTAGGGATGAGGATTATCCGTGACCTGGAGGAATTTAAACAGATATCGGATGTGATTGTGGCCAACCGGTATGACCGGCAGCTGGCAGATGTACGGGGAAAGGTGTATACAAGAGATTTATTCCAGTGCGATTAAGCATCCGGGCAGCATAAGATAAAACATGGAATACCGTACAGGATGGAGGGGAGCGGGACAGCATGAAGATTGCAATGATTGGACACAAACGGGTACCATCCAGGGAAGGCGGGATTGAGGTTGCCGTGGAGGAACTGTCGGTCCGCCTGACAGCCTTGGGACATCAGGTTGACTGCTATAACCGGTGGCAGGATTTTGGCGCCGGGGCAATCCGCCTGCCCCGGGAATATAAAGGAATACGGCTCATAAGGATACCTACCTTGGCGAACCCCTCCCTGAATGCGTTCATCTATTCCGTGCTTGCCGTGCTGCGCGGTAATCGGCCGGTATGACGTGATACACTTCCATGCAGAAGGCCCCTGCGCCATGACATTCCTGCCCAGGTGGCTGGGAATCCCGGTTGTATCAACCATACATGGACTGGATTGGCAGAGGGCCAAGTGGGGCCGGTTTGCAACGCGCTACCTCCTGTGGGGAGAACGGAATGCGGCGCGCTATTCCGATGCCCTGATTGTATTGTCAAATGGGAACCAGCGGTATTTCAGGCATACATATGGGCGGGAGACAATCTATATCCCCAACGGTGTAAACCTGAAACCCTGCCTGGAGCCGGAGGAGATTGGCCGCAGATGGAATCTGGAAAGTAATGGTTATATCCTTTTCCTGTCCAGGCTGGTGCCGGAGAAAGGCCTGCATTATCTGATTAGTGCATATAAAAAAATGGACACAGATAAGCGGCTGGTAATTGCAGGTGAACTGACGAAAAACAATGAATATGTAAAGTTGATACGCGGTATGGCCGGAGATGACCCAAGAATCCTGTTCACTGACTTTGTCCAGGGGCAGGTGCTGGAGGAACTGATGGCCAATTGCTGCGTATATGTGCTGCCCAGCGATATCGAGGGCATGTCCATCAGCCTTCTGGAGGCCATGAGCTATGGCGTCCGGTGCCTGGTCAGTGACATTGAGGAAAATGTTGATGTTTCAGGGGGATTCGCCATGAGCTTTCCAAAAGGAAATGCAGCCATGCTGCAGTCATGCCTTGAACGGATGCTGGGTGAGGACGTAAGCCTTCATGACCGGGAAGGGCAGATTGCATTTGTAAGGGAAAAGTACAGCTGGGATCATGCGGTGGATGAGCATATACGCGTCTACGGACAGGTAAAGAGGAAAAAAACAAAATAAGATAACATCAAAATTAGAAAAGTATGTCTGGTGTCCATATGAGAACAGAAAAAAGTATACGTAACATAGTTTACGGCGAGGTGAACGTAATCCTGACCGTCCTTTTGAGTATGGTTACCAGAACCGCCCTGGTCCGTATCCTGGGACTTTCAGCGGTCAGCCTCAATGGTTTGTTTACAGAAGTAATCGCTGTCTTATCCCTTGCGGAACTGGGGGTGGGTTCTGCCATAACATATAATCTCTATAAACCATTGGCAGGACAGGACGAACAGAAACTGACGCAGCTGATGTGGTTTTACAAAAGCGCATATCGGCTCATAGCAGGATTCATCCTGGCGGCCGGATTATGTTTCCTGCCCTTTGTATCATGCCTAATCAGGAATGCGGAATATGACATGGGATATCTTAGGCTTGTGTATGTGATATTTTTGCTGAAGACAGTCAGCTCCTACTTCTTTTCATACAAACGGACCCTGCTGGATGCGGACCAGAAGATGTACCTGATTTCAGCCGCCAATACCCTGTTCCGTTTCATTACGGTGGCTTCCAATCTGGCGGTTTTGATGCTGACCCACAATTTCATTGCATACCTGCTGTCGGACGTAGGTGTGACCCTGGCCAATAATGTGGCCATTGCCCATATTGCGGACAGACAGTATCCTTTTTTGAAAAAAAGGGACAGGCTTCCCACGGAAGAAAAGAAAAAGATTTTTGCCAATATGAAACATATTTTTATTGGGACCTTATCCGGGAAAATCACCAACTCCACGGATAACATACTGATATCAGTTCTGGTGGGGACCCTGCAGGTTGGTCTGTATTCCAATTATTCATTAATTATATCAAATGTACGGAAGATATTGCTTCTGATTCCCGATGCGGCGGCCGGGAGCATAGGGAACCTGGCCGTGTCGGAAAGCAGGGAGCGGTGCCACCAGGTCCTATGCAGGATGACATTTATCATATACCTGGTAACCACATTCTGCTCCGCCTGTATCCTTTGTATGTCGGACCCCTTTGTTGAAATCCTGTTTGGCAGGAAATATCTGATGGATGATATCCTGCAGTATTCCTTTGTGGTGAATTTCTTTTATTTTGTGGTCAGGGAGCCACTGTGGCGGATGATGATGGTGTCGGGATTGTTTGCCAAGGATAAGAACATATCGATTCTGGGAAGCAGCATAAACCTGGTTGTCTCCATTGTGCTGGGGCTTAAGTGGGGCATACTTGGAATCATGCTTGGAACCACGTGCACGTTAATCATCCAGATCATATTAAAAACCAGGCTGCTGTACCGGGAATTCCTGTACCTGGATGCGGCACATTATCAATGGCTTCTGATTAAAATATCCGCGGCTGCCTTTGCAGGGCTGTATATCAGCAAACTCCTCTGCCATATGATGATACCGGCATCTCCATATGGAAGGCTGTGGGTGTATTTTATGGTGGCGTGTATTGTATCGGTGTCCCTGAATGTGGTCCTTTTTTATAGAACAGAGGAATTCATCTACTGCAGGAACCTGGCTGTCAGGATGCTTAAGGAATATGTGAGTGCGAAAGGTAAATGAAAATGGAATTTTCTCTTGTGGTACCTGTATATAATACGGATCCGGCTTATTTTCATCAATGTATGGATTCCATACTGGGACAGGATTATGAAGGTGACTATGAAGTAATCCTTATTGATGATGGATCCACTACAGATATAGGAAGCGTATGTGACAGCTATGGGAATAAGGATTCACGTATCATGGTTGTACACCAGGAGAACCGAGGGGTATCTGAGGCAAGGAATGAAGGCATACGCAGGGCGGGTGGGGACTGGATATATTTTATTGACCCGGACGACTGGATTGAATTAAATGCACTCTCAGGTGCGGCTGACATATTGGAAAAATACAATCCGGACATCCTGTACGTTGCCTATGAAGAAAACATGGCCCATGCCTCGGTATTGCATGGATATGGCCCTAAAGGCTGGCTGGCGCTGGATACGGATGGTAAGGAGGACCTGGGTTTAGGACTGCTGGACAATACATACTGCGGCCTTCCGTGCTGTTTTGGTTCGGTATGCACCCAGTTCTACAGAACCGGTTTTTTGAAAAAGAATCAATTGTATTTCCTGCCGCAGCTTCGCAGGATGGAGGATACCATGTTCAATCTCCATACGCTGGATGCCGCCTCCAGCCTGGGTGTCCTGGACCAGGTGGTTTATCATTACAGGAAGAACCCACAGTCCATCTGCAACCGGTTCAACCCTGCCATCCAGGAGTATATATTGGAGTTTAACAAAGTGTTACATGAGTACATCCAGGGAAAACCAGAGGACTGGAACCGGGCGTTTGAATATAAAGCCACAAGGAATTACTGTGAAATCCTCCGCCTGTATTACCTTAACCCCGGTTGGAACGCGGACAGGAAACACAGGAAAGCGCAGTGGGAACAGTTAATAAGACGCACTGCCTATGCCTGGTATCTGGGAAAGGACAGCTATAAACGTATTCTTAAAAAGAGCAGGAGATACGCAGTCATACTATTCCTGACCTATAACATACAGTCCTTTTTCCTGTTGGAATGTTTTTGGAAAGCATATAATCTGGTCAGGTGATTCTTTGGATATAAAAAACAGTGAAATTGTAAAAAAGAGTATGGCAGCGGCATTCATCCTGATTATGACTGCTGCATTTTACGCCACCGCTGAATACCGCGGCGGCCTGCCTGCATTGCCGGTGAGTACACGTTACGTGGCGGACGTCCTGGTGATTGGCATGGGACTCTTATGGATCCTGGTTACGGTGGACTTCCAAAGGATACGGTTCCTATATTCTGTCTCAATGATCATGATGGTCCCGATAATCGGCATCGGGCTTATATCCATGGTGATATGGCTGGTGCGGTGCCAGGAAACATCCTTTGTCACAAGGGGGACCATCAATGTTGTATGCCTTCTTCTTAATATACTGTGCGCGGCAGCGGGCTATTATATGTTTGGGAAGAAGACTGTTTCGTATATGCTGTACGCGTCCTGCACAACGGTTTTTGTGATTTTGCTGGACCTTATCAGGAACCATGGAGCCGGAAGCTTCCTGTCGGAATATATCGCGTTGATTACTACCTTTGCGGATACAACAGGCCCAATCATGAGGAAGATGGAACTGCATGACCTGACCCAGGGGCTGGGTGTGTTTGTGATGTATTATCTGTACTGTGCCAGGAATAAGCAGTGGTATGTTGTGGAATTCATATGCGCAGCATTTTTCTTTTCCACCGGATTAAAGAGAATCGATGTGCTGGCTATCCTGGCAGCGTTATTGGTGGGAATCATATATGACGCTGTGTCTGAGAGAATGAAGACCGCATTCCTGGCCGTTATTGTGTCAGGAATGTTTATTTTTTCGTACCTGTACCTGTATCTGATTAAAAAGGGCTGGTATCAGCCGCTTATGGATTACTTTGGGATTGACACCATGAGCAGGGGGTATTTATATGACTTCTTTAAAGAATACTATGAGATGTCTCCCGCATTCCTGGGATATGGAATCCGTTATATCTTTAAAATCAGGAACGATTATAAGACAACAGGGGTGGGCACCTATGTCCCGGGCATGGCCCACAATGATATAATGACACATTTCATCGAATTGGGTTTTTGGGGATTCATCTACTGGCTGTGGAGCAATACCTGGTATAAAGTTTCCGCTGTGAAGAAAAAATTCGGTTCCAGGGCATCCGGATTCATGCTTCTGACGGTCATATACACATTCATTACATACCTTACGGATAATACCTTCTTTTATTATTCAATTAACATAGTGGCACACATTACGGTTATTGCATATGTGGATGAACACAGACTGGTTCAGGAGGAGGGCAGCTTATGAGTCATAAAGGCAATGTATTCTTAATCATAAATACATTCCGTACCTATAAATGGAAACTGATGCTGTGCATGGCCATTGTCACGCTGGGCCTGGGATGCAGATTCTACATAAGCAGCTTCCAAGCCTCAACCATCTGGTTTGCATATAACTATGAAAGGGCGTCCAAAGGGCTGAATCCCAATGGTTCACGTTTCAATGCATATGAAATCAAGTCAGAGGCAGTGCTTGAAAGGGCGCTTGAGCTTGCCGGGGTCACGGAGATAAGCTCGGAAGAACTGGGGGAGAACATAACCATCCAGGTACCGGTGAAAAGCGGAAGGGATTACATCGCAACCCAGTACAAGGTTACATATATTGCCAATAAGGAACTAAAATCCGTGGACGCCCAGTCCATGCTTCAGATGGTCGCCTACGCGTATCTGGAATATTTCTATGACAACTATACGGACAATACATCAATCCTCCAGTACAGACCGGCGGATACGGAGGGCTTGGAGTATCGCCAGATTGCCCGTTATTACAACACCAAACTGATACAGCTTAAGAATTATGTGAATGGCAGGATTGAGGAGAACAAAAGCTTTGTCTCGGACGAGGGCATCACATTCCAGGATATCAGGGCCAAGGTCGATAACCTGCTGCGTATCAACCTGTCTAATTTCCGTTCATTTGTTACCGAGAAAGGCCTTTATAAAGAGCGCCAGTCCTATGTTGAACTGCTGGATTATAAAAATTATAAGGATGACAACATATATTCCCTCAATACAAAGACATATAACCTTTATAAAAGCTGCATCGAGCAATATGACCCCAAGCTGACCGGGGTTGTGCTGGTCCCGTCGGTTGACAGGAATCAGGATTTCTATATGTCCAAGACAAAGACGGGGATTGACCATCTGGCGGAAAATGCAGTGGGCGCGGAGGAAACCGCTGAAAAGAAACGGGCGGATATAAAAAACAGGCAGTCCATCATTGACCATATTAAGGAATCGGATAATCAGGCATCCGATCTTAAAAAGGCCGATGAAATGATATGGAAGATTGACGCGGAATTAAAGAATGTGTCCAACCAGGCCATGCAGATAGATGTGGAATACTCCAGATATAAAAATAAGGATTATGTGACGGTAAAAGATAATCCGTTGGGGCTCATGACCAGGATGAATTTCACAAAGGCAGTTTTGCTGTCAGCGGTATTTACAGCAATGGCGGCAACGGCCGTAATGTACAGGGAGAATAAGCGCAGTACAAGGGAGGACGGGCAGTGAAAGAATTCCAGATTGTTCGATATGTAAGCAATTGGAAATACCTGATTGCTTTGTGCACGGTCCTGGGCGGCATTATTTTTTATGGTTATTTCAGCCGGCAGCAGGTATACACTGCCTACGCAATCATTTCCTATACGAATACAGAGGCTAAAAGCGGAAAGACCCCGTCAGGAACGGACATCGATGTCAGTGAAATATACTCCCCCAATGTGGTGGCGGATGCAATTGAAAAATTGGAAAGCAATGTCAGCGTGGATTTTGTTAGGAGCAGGATTAAAGTTGAACCCATTATTTCAGATGAGGAGCAAAAGCGCAAGGAAGCCATCCTGAAGGAGGGGGAGGAGTATGAAGAGTCCCCTACGGACTATTATATATCCTTTTCCGTGGGAAAGGACTATTCTGAGGATTTTGCTAAAAACATGCTGAACACGGTCCTCAGCAGCTATTTTGATTTTTACAGTGAAAAGTATGTCGCAAAGGCAGTCATACCCAACAATGTGGAAAATATAGGTAAGGGTAATTACGATTACATTGAGAGCATCGATATCATGAAGCAGTCCATCGGCGAGATACTGGAGTATCTAAACAGCAACCAGGCAAGCTTTCGTTCTTCCAGGACAGGATACAGCTTTTATGATTTGATTACATCCTACCAGCTGCTGGAGGAAGTAAGCCTGGACCGGCTGTATGTGGACGTGCTTTCGGGGCGTAAGACCAAGGACCGGGCGGTCCTGGTTGAAAAAACCAATGATGAAATCCAGAGCCTTCAGATCCAGCTGGAAAAGATGAAGGCACAGTCGGACGAGCTGCTTCTTACCATAGGGCAGTATAATCCGAAAATCCTGGAAGCCCAGGAATACAGCACGGATACGAAAGGTGCGGAAACCGCCAACTCCATCATCCTTCAGGATATCTATGAGAGAAGGGATGAGGAGGGGAATATCTTCTACAGTGAGAATACATATGATACATTGATATCCCATTATGTGGATTATAACAAAGAGATATTCAGCCTGGAACAGCAGATTGAGGAAAAAAAGTATATCCTCGAATGCTTTCAGGACAATACCGGGGCAGCCTTGTCTTTGAGCAATGAAATGCTGGAGGGCCGTATCCGCCTTGTGGCAGACAGGATGGATTCCCTTTATGGGATTGTGGCCCGGACCGGGAGGGAATATAACAGCTATCTGGTCAGTAAGAATATTGCAATGCAGAACAGTGTGGATGCATATGCGCAGCTGAACCTGAAGCTTTATATGACAATGGCGTTTGTCCTGTTCTTCGGCATCGGATGCTGCGGGGCAATCCTCATCGGCCGTATCGGTGATATTGTGGAATACACTTTATATGTGGACAGGAAGACCAGGCTTCCAAGCAGGCTCAGCTGCGATGAACGGATTGAGAAGATTAAGAAAAGAGGGGCGCTGGGAACATTTACCTGTGTGGTGCTTTCCATTGAAAACCTGAAAGAGGTCAACCGCACCATCGGGTATTCCGCAGGCGACAAGGTTCTGGAAGAAATTGGAAACATATTAAAATCACTGTCAAAGGAATATGGATTTATTGGCTATAATGGGGCGAACCAGTTCCTGTGTCTGCTTGATAACTGTACCTATGGAAAAGCGGAATTCATGGTGAGCCTGTTAAGCGAGGCCATTAAACACTTTAACGATGGGAATCCAGGGGTCATGATTGAGATGAAGGCCAGGATTGCGGATTCAAAGAAGACAGGGATTTATCAGATTAACAAACTTATTTCAAAAGCTTATGAGATGGAAGGGATAACAATAGGTTAGACAATGGAAGCAGGTTTGGTCAGTGTAATAATCACCACATATAAACGGGAATTCACCATGCTGAAGGAAGCGCTTGACAGTGTGCTGTCCCAGACATACGTCCCTGTGGAAATCATAGTGGTGGATGATAACGGAGGGAACGGGGAATATACCCTCCGGATTGAGGAGGGACTGAAGGCATACCCGGAAATCATATACATAAAGCAGCCTCATAATTCCGGTGCACAGGCAGCAAGGAATACGGGAATCATGGCCAGCCATGGGGAGTTCATTGCGTTTCTGGACGACGATGATTTATGGGAACCGGAAAAGCTTGCCATGCAGATTCCGTGCTTTGAGGATCCCGGGGTAGGGCTGGTGTTCTGCCAGGGATATGTGTTTGATGACGGCGATATAGGGAACAGGCGCTTATACCACCAGGAAGGAACGTTTAAGGAGGAGCCTGATTTTAACGGGATGCTTGAAAATGACACAATCGGAACCACTTCCCAGGCCGTTGTCAGGAGAACCGTATTCGATGACTGCGGAATGTTTGATGTGGGCTTCCCGGCAAGGCAGGACTACGAGATGTGGCTGCGGATTCTGAAACGGTATAAGGCAGCAGGGATAGATGTCCCCCTATTCAATATGAGGGTGCACAAGGGGGAGCGGATTACCTCTGATCCGATGCGGGGAATCCGCGGATACCAGAAGGTATATAAAAAATATAAAAAGGATTTCAAACAGAACAGGGCAGCCCGCACCAACCTGCTGAATGAAATCTGCTGGAGATTGTGGAAACAGGCGCACCGGTACCCGGAAAGCATCCTGTACGCAGTCCGGCTGTTCTTTGTAAATCCTGGTTTTGTGCTGGGCAAGGGGCGTATGGGGAAGCTGGGCCGCATTTTAAAAAGAGTCATGATTGGTATTGTAGCCTTATTGGCCCTGGCGGCTGTGTGGCAGAAAATAATGTCGGACCAGGATACGCTGGAACTTTCCTTTTATCATGTCAAGTCGGAGAAGGTCAGGGAAGGGTTCCGTATTGTACAGCTGTCGGACCTACACCTTAAGGAATTCGGGGAAAATAACCAGGAACTTGTTGCAAGGGTGAAGCGACTGGAGCCGGATATCATTGCCATTACCGGGGACATGAATATGGAACATAATGATGACTATCATGTGGTCCTGGATCTGTGCAGGCAGCTGGTGGATATAACCGATGTATATTATGTGATGGGCAACCACGAACTGGTGGACTATGCGCACCGCAAGACCAAAATACGGGATGATATTGAACAAACAGGCGTGCACATGCTCTTTAACGATGCGGAAATGATTCAGGTAAATACCAATGACATCTATATTGCCGGTTTGATTAACGAACCTTACAATTACGTGGAGTACGGCGGGAAGCGGTTTATGGATGAATATGTCAGGAGTGAGGAGTTCAAGCTGCTGCTGGTGCACTATCCGGAGTATTTCATGGGGGAACTGGAGGACATGCCGGTTGACCTGGCTCTCTGCGGACACGCCCATGGAGGGATAGTCCGGATTCCTTATCTGGGAGGTGTCTATGCCACGGAACAGGGCTTTTTCCCGCCTCTTACAGAAGGACAGCATGAGATAAATGAATCGGTTGTCATTATCAGCAGGGGCCTTGGGCAGAGCCATCCCTTCCCGCGGATTAATAATAAACCGGAAATTGTTGTGGTGGACGTGAACTGGTATTGATGGGTGACAGATGGGAAGGTGGGGGAACCAATGAAGGAACTGATTAAAGACATAGTGGTCCGTTCGGATTTTTTGTCAGCCCTGCGCAGGTGGTTCAGGGCCGGTGTGGGGGCGCTGTCATTTTACAGGATGAGGAAATCCTATGGCAAGACCACCTATGGGACGAGAATCAACATGTATAAAGGAGTCTATGAAGGACAGCGGTGCTTCATCATAGGAAACGGTCCAAGCTTAAAACCTGGGGATCTGGAGCTTTTGAGGAATGAATACACCTTTGCGGCAAACCGTATCCACCTGATGTATGACAGGACCAGATGGCGGCCCACATTTTATCTATGCCAGGATAAGGATATGCTGAAAGCAGAGGAGGAAAACATAAGGAAAATCCAATGTGACTGCTTCATTGGTTATAATTCCATGGTGAGGAATGGAACCTGCCTTGCCAATGTCAATGCATATCTGATGGATGACAGGGCAATCCTGCGGAGGAAAAAGAAGATTCCGTTTTCTTATGACTGTGAAAAGACAGTGGTCGATGCCTCCACGGTGACATACTCAAGCATCCAGCTGGCGGTGTATATGGGGTTTTCCAAAATCTATCTCCTGGGAATGGACCATCATTTCCCCCATACGATTGATAAAAACCGAAGAATCACATATGATGCATCGGTCCAGTCGCATTTTGACACAAGATATAAGGATGTGTATAAGGCTGCGGAGCAGAAGAAGAAAATCGTTCTTGCTGTCTACGATAAGGAGATGGCGGAAGAGGCATACAAGAGTGCATTGGAAGCAGCCGGGCAGATGGGGACAGAGATTTATAATGCAACCAGGGGCGGGGAACTGGAAGTGTTCCCAAGAGTCAGATTGGAACAGGTGATATGAAGAAACGGCTGTCAGTTATTATTCCCATGTACAATGCCCGGGCCTACATAAAGCGATGTATTGATTCAGTTTTAAACCAGGGATTTGAGGGATTGGAAATCATTGTAGTTGATGACGGTTCAACCGACGGAGCCAGCTCCGTAATCCAGGGCTATGGCGATGAACGGATCCGTCTGGTCAGTCAGGAGAAGAAAGGCGTATCCGCGGCCAGGAACGCCGGACTGGATATTGCACAGGGAACGTACGTTGTTTTTGCGGATGCGGATGATTACCTGCTGGACGGTTCACTGAAAGCCATGTATGGCACCATATCCGCACAGGATGTGGAATTGGCTGTATTTGGCTATATCAATGAAAAAAACGGGGCGTTTTATAAGAAGCAGTATGCCGGGCTTCAGGTCATGGAGCGGGAGTCTGCCTTTGTCCAACTGTTCAGGAACCCGGCATTCCGAGGCGTTTTATGGAACAAGATTTTCATCAGGGACATAATAGAGGAAGCGCAGATCCGTTTTCCCGTGGAATACACCCACGGGGAAGATCTGATTTTCGTGACCAGGTATCTGAAACAATGCAGCAATATCTGCGTGAATCCCAGGCTGGTGTACATGTACGCTGAGAATCCCGATTCACTTTGCAGGCAGATGTACCATAAAAATGAGTTCAATGGAAAGTATCTGGTCCTGTACGATGCGGAAAAGGTTGTATTTTCCTGTATTGCCCAGGAGAGCCGCCCGGTATTGGAAGCATTTGACCTGAAGCATGTGGAAACCTGCATCGATATATTGAACCGTCTGGCGCATTTTAAGCTGTACAATCATGAAAAGGCCGGCGCGGTTGCTTCTGATGTAAAAAGCCACGCAGTTCAGTATCTGTCCGCGCAGGACCAGCATCCAAGGAAGACGGTGAATATCATAAGCATACTGCTTATCTGCCTCTCCCCACGGCTGTTCATGAGGGTATACCATACGGTGAAGACACTGGCCTGGAACCTGGGATTCAGGAGCAGGGCATGAATGTTAATTGGAATGTCCCACACAAAGGAGGAACTGTCTTATGAAGACTGCGTGTTTTATTCCTATCAAAGCCAATTCAGAACGTGTCCCGGGCAAAAACTTCCGGGTGCTGAATGGCAAAAAGCTATATGAGTACATTATTGAACATACCATGGATGCGGACTGCTTTGATGACATTTATATTGATACCAACAGTCCTGAAATCACAGGCTATGCCCTTGATCATGGACTTCATGTGATTGAACGCCTGGATGCGCTCACACATAATACGGCCAATGGGAATGACCTGCTTGTTTACCACCATCAGCTTCATCCTGAATATGATTACTATTTCCAGCTGTTTGCCACGGCGCCGTACCTTCAGGCGGATTCCATTAAAAAATGTGTCAATACGCTGATTGACAGTGAGACATATGATTCCTGTTTTACTGCATTGAAGAATCACGGCTTTTACTGGGTCAATGGCCAGCCGGTAAACTACCGTCCGGGTATCCTGCCGAGAAGCCAGGATATGCAGCCGGTGATTGAGGAAACCACTGGTCTATACGGGATTTCCAAGGATTCCCTGGAGCGGTACCGCTGCCGTATCGGCAGGAAGCCGTATATTTACTTTGTGCAGAAATTCGAAGCCGTGGACATCAATACGGAAGAAGATCTGGTAATGGCTGAGTACGTAGGCAGTACCTATTGGCATTATAACGGATGAATCCCCAGACAGGAGGACGGGATGAAGGTTTTAATCGTAAATAAATTCTTAAAGCCAAAGGGAGGCTCAGAAACCTATATCATCAAGATTGGCGATTGTCTGAAACAGAAAGGCCATCAGGTCCAGTATTTCGGCATGGATGAGCCGGGCCGCACCCTTGGGAACCGCATTAATCAATATACAGCCAGCCTGGATTTCCACACAACCGGATACAGGCGTCTTCTGTTTCCATTTAAAATCATATATTCCAGGGAAGCCAGGGTAAAGCTGATGCGTGTCCTGGAGGATTTCCAGCCGGATGCGGTCCATATCAACAATTTTAATTATCAGCTGACCCCTTCCATCCTCTATGGTATCCGGGATTTTGAAAAAAAATCGGGAAAAAGGACAACCGTCCTGTACACTGCCCATGATTACCAGCTTATATGTCCAAACCATATGCTCAACTCCCCCGGGGACGGACAAAACTGCGAGCAGTGTGTGGGCGGTCGTTTTTTTGGCTGTATCAGGAAGCGCTGTATCCACCAGTCCCTTGTAAAGAGCATACTGGGCGCTGCCGAGGGAGCCATATACAGAAAGCTGAAGGTTTACCGCTGCATTGACCGGATTGTCTGTCCAAGCTATTTCCTGGAAGATAAATTGAACCAGGTGGAATTATTCAGGAACAAGACCATTACATTACATAATTTTGCTGACCGGATGGAGGCAGGACCTGCCCGGAAGAGAGACTATGTCCTGTATTTTGGAAGATATTCCAGGGAAAAGGGAATCGGGACCCTTCTTAAGGCGTGCAGGGAACTGCCGGATATCCCCTTTGTCTTTGCAGGGGACGGACCGCTGGCAGACAGTGTGACCGGGATACCTAACATTAAGAACGTGGGATTCGTTAAGGGGGATTCACTGGCCCAGCTGATACAGGAGGCCAGGTTCAGCATTTATCCGTCGGAATATTATGAAAACTGTCCGTTTTCCGTCATCGAATCCCAGCTTCTTAAGACACCTGTGCTGGGAGCCAGGATTGGAGGAATCCCGGAGTTGATACAGGAAGGTGTAAACGGCTCCCTGTTTGCCAGCGGAAACCTGGAGGAGCTGAAAGAGAAGATACGGCATCTGTGGGATTCCCCGGGGCTTTGCGCCAGTTGGGCGGAAAACTGCGGGGACATCCGGTATGACACCCTGGAGATGTACTGTGACAAGCTGCTGAAACTATATGAAACAAAACAATGAGGTAAGGAAATATGGCAAGAAACCTGTATGGAACCGTGATTGTAACATACCGCTGCAATGCACACTGCAACATGTGCGACTGTTTTAAACATCCCACTAAGCCGGAGGAGGAGATTACCCTGGATGTAATCAGGAAACTTCCGGAAATGGCATTTACCAATATAACCGGAGGGGAACCCTTCATCCGCAGGGATATACCGGATATCGTAAGGGAGCTGTATAAAAAGTCGGACCGCATCGTCATTTCCACCAACGGCTACTTTACGGACCGTATCATCAGCCTGTGCAGGGAATTCCCCAAGGTGGGCATACGCATCAGCATTGAAGGGCTTCAGAAGACCAATGACAGCATCAGGGGCATCCCGGATGGGTACAGGCGGGGATATGGGACGCTGACGGCCCTGGTGGAGATGGGACACCCGGACGTGGGATTCGGAATGACGGTCCAGGACATGAACTGCGGGGACCTGGTGCCGCTTTACCTTCTGTCGGATAAGATGGGGATGGAGTTTGCAAC
Source organism: Clostridium pacaense (assembly GCF_020709765.2). NCBI lineage: Bacteria > Bacillati > Bacillota > Clostridia > Eubacteriales > Clostridiaceae > Clostridium > Clostridium pacaense. The sequence goes on along the minus strand of NZ_JAJFEB020000008.1, from coordinate 115,216 downwards.
CGCGGCCCTTCACAACTCCTTTTATTTCAGGAAATACGACAACCGGATTGTGGACAGGAAACGGGTGGCTGAAAATTTTGAGAAGCTGATTAATGAACTGCTCAAAAGCAATTCACCGAAAAAATGGTTCCGGGCCTACTTCAACCATGGCCTGATTAATTACATATATGGCAATAAGCGTCTTCTGCCGTGCGATATGTCCAGGAATGCATTTTTTATCGACCCGTTCTGCGATGTGATTCCGTGTAACGGGATGCTGCACAAGGCGGTCATGGGAAACCTGAAGGAACAGGAGTGGGAGGAACTGTGGAATTCAGAGCAGGCCAGGCAGGTGCGGCGCATCACAAAAGAATGTGACAGGAACTGCTGGATGATTGGAAGCGCATCGCCTGCCATGCACCGGTATATATGGATACCGGCCTGGTGGGTGATAAAACATAAATTCCTGCAGGGCGGAAGGTATTCCCTGGATGAAAATCCCTTTATCAGGTAAATGGATGATGGAAGGAGGGAAGCCATGGATGAATACAGAAAAACCATAATGGTGGTTGAAAGCCGGCCCGAAGAAAGGGAGGCGGTAAAGAAGATACTTTCTGAAGAATATAAGATCCTGGAAGCCGGAAGCGCAGGGGACGCCATGCTGCAGATATCATGCGGAAGTATGGTGGATGCCATCCTGCTGGGAAACCTGCAGCAGGACGGCAGGGAAGTGGGATTCCTGGATAAAATCCATAACTCAGGATATGCCTCCATTCCGGTCCTCGTTATCCTGGAGGATGCAAAGGAGGATCCTGGCCTGGAGGCCCTGGACCATGGGGCATGGGATTATGTGACCAGGCCCATCCGGGCTAAGACATTAAGGAACCGGCTGGACCGTGCGGTCCGGCACTGCAGGATACCGTCTTATGAAGGACTGCTCTATATGAGTGAGCGGGACAGGCTTACGGGGCTGTATAACCGTGAGAAGATGTTTGCGGAAACCAGGCGCATGATAGACCGGCATATGGATATCCTGTTTGTATTCCTGCGTTTCGACATAGACCGGTTCCGGCTGTATAATGCCGTATTCGGTGAGCTGAGGGGAGATAAGCTCCTTATAACGATGGCGGAAATCATAGAGGGCATAGCCGGCTGCTTTGAGTTCAGTACCTATGGAAGGATTAACGCAGACACATTCTGCATATGCGAGCCTTATGACAGTGAAAGGCTGCACATGCAGGTCCAGATGGTAAAGGAGGGACTGGCCGGGTTTGAGAAGAATTATCTCCTGGAACCCACAGTAGGCGCCTATATCGTGGAAGAGCCTGACCTTGCAGTGGAGGAAATGTACATAAGGGCTTTTATCGGCAGCAAAAAATGCAAGAACAAGTTTGCGTCTTACCTTGGATTCTATGATATGGATGAGGGAATCCGGGAAGTGGAGGAGGCAGCCATTGTCAGCAGTATGCAGACCGCCATGGACGAGGAACAGTTTGTGGTGTATTTCCAGCCTAAATTTGATATTGCCAATGACAGGGATATAGGGGCGGAAGCGCTGGTACGCTGGAAACATCCCGACACGGGCCTGATGCCCCCGAAACATTTCATACCTATTTTTGAAAAGAACGGCTTCATTTCCAGGCTGGATTACTATGTGTGGGAGCATGTATGCCAGCTCATACACAAATGGCTTGGGGATGGGATCTGTCTGGATCCCATCACGGTGAACATCTCAAGGATCAGCCTTTATAACCCCAGGCTGGCGGACATACTGTCCGGCCTCATTGAACAGTACGGCGTGCCCATCGGCCTGCTGAACCTGGAGATAACGGAAAGTGCATATGTGTCCGACCCGGAATTAATCCAGGAAGCAGTCAGGAAGCTGCACCAGGCAGGCTTCATACTGCTGATGGACGATTTCGGCAGCGGGTATTCTTCCCTGAACATGTTAAAGGATATCGATGTGGATGTGCTTAAGATTGACATGCAGTTCCTGTCCGGCGGGGAATCGCCTGGCAAGGGGAAAATCATACTGGAATCCGTAATCCAGATGGCCAATAACCTGGGGATGCCTGTCATAATGGAAGGGGTTGAAACCCAGGAACAGAAGCGTTTCCTTTACAAAATAGGGTGCAATTATGTCCAGGGGTATTACTATGCCAGGCCCATGCCCCAGGAAGAATATGAGAAAAAGTATATATACAGATTATAAGATCCAGCGGATAAAGCAATACGGAGGAGTCTACATCCATGAAAGAGGAAATACGTAAGAAAATCCGCCTTTACGGGATGGACTGTGCAGAGCATTTAAAACAGTATGGGTTCAGCATAACGCCCTATAGGGTGAAGGACTGTCTGGACAGGAAAATGATTAAGAAACTTTCGCTGATACCGGACGATACTGTATTCTTCTGCAGGAGTTTATAGGCGGGCCGGAGTGGATGGAGCATACATACATTAAGAAAAGGAGTTACATTATGAAACAGAACGAAGACAGCAGTCAGGATATTGATAAGTACCTTGAAGATATGGCCGCCTCAGGCTGGTTCAGCATCATGCTTATCTGCATGCAGGGAAAGACCCAGGATGGCGTCTATGGACATATCTGCAGCTATTATCTGAAAGACCCGGTACCGTTTACCGGCACCGGGGACATGGTACTGAAAATGGATGAAATCTGTAACTGGCTGGGGGCGCCCCAGCGCACGACAGACCCACGTTTCATGAATAAGGAAATGAAAAAAAGATATGAAAGCGCCGTGGCTGCCCATCCACAGGGCTTAAAGGACAGGATGCTGGAACGAAGCAGCCTGGTGCCTTTCCCGGAGGCGCGAAAGGCAAAGGAAGTGCTGATTGCAATTGTAAAATACCGTCAGAATTCCACTATGCAGGGCAGCATCAGGGGCAGGCTGACCAACAGCGTGGATGTGAACTTCAGAAGTGCGCTGGAACTGATGCGCATGGTGCAGATGATAGAAATCGTATAGACAGGTACTGCCTGGGGGAGCCTGTCCGGCCCCAGGGACCGGCAGGGCGGGCGTGAATCCATAAGGGGAGGCGCGGAATGAAGAACGCAAGGACGAAACATCTGGATTTTATCATTGGGGATATGGTGGCCTTAGGCCTGGCCCAGTTCCTGATGGTGTTATTGAACCAGGACAAACTGAATCCGGTGCTGTATGTGTATTATGTCCAGCTGGGTCTGCTTCTGGTCATCATCACGTTATCAGTTGCATTCCTGACGGATGGTTATAGGAATATCCTGCACAGGGGATATCTGAAGGAAATCATTGCAGTCATCCATCAGATGACCATAATCTTTGCCACGGAGGTCATATGCCTGTTCTCCTTCCGGCTTGTCGGACTGTTTTCCCGCCTGGTCCTGTTTGCCACGTTTTTTGTGGGGATCCTGTTCATGTATGCGGAACGGCTGATGATTAAGAACTGTCTGCGCCGGAAATTCCAGAATATCAAATACGCCAGGACCATCATGGTAATTGCAACGGAACAGCAGGCGGGAATCCTGATCAGGCAGTTGTCCTCCAGGATCCTGACCATCTTCAAAATCCAGGGAGTAGCAATTACGGACCGTGACATGAAGGGACAGACAATCCAGGGAGTCCCGGTCAGCTGCTCCATGGATGGGTTATCAGAATACATAACAGGCCATATTGTTGATGAGATACTTTTAAGCATTCCGGATGACCCCAGGCAGGAGGCGGAGCTGGCAAAACAGTTTCTGTCCATCGGTATGGTGGTCCATATCTACATGGAACAGTTTTTGCAGGATATCCCCAGGAAAACACTGGAGCGGGTCAGCAACATGAACGTGATAACCTGCTTTAACCGGGAGATACCCATGCGGCGTCTGTTCTGTAAACGGCTCCTGGATATCCTGGGCGGTGCAGTGGGATGTGTGATGACCCTTGTAATCGGACTCATAATCGGCCCCATGATTTTCATCCAATCCCCTGGCCCTGTCCTCTTCTCGCAGATAAGGGTAGGTAAGAACGGGCGTAAATTCCGTATATATAAATTCCGTTCCATGGTCATGGACGCGGATGAACAAAAGGAAATGCTCATGTCCCGTAATAAAATCCGGGGAAACATGTTTAAAATGGATGATGACCCCAGGATCATCCCGGGAATCGGCCATTTCATAAGGAGGACCAGCCTGGATGAATTTCCCCAGTTCTTTAATGTTCTCAGAGGGGACATGAGCCTGGTGGGGACAAGGCCGCCAACCGTGGATGAATATGAAGCCTACAGCTTTTCCCATAAAAAGCGTCTGGCCATGAAACCGGGAATAACCGGATTGTGGCAGATAAGCGGGAGAAGCGATATTACGGACTTTGAGGAAGTGGTGAAACTGGACGGGCAGTATATAGATCAGTGGGACCTGGAAATGGATGTGAAGATTATTTTTAAGACAATCCTTGTAATCCTGAAACGCAGGGGAAGCGTATGATAAGGCCCGACAGGAAAGGGAGGAGGTCCGGGCAGGCCGTTTTCCGCGCAATCATGCGGGCCGGTCTGGGGCTGATGCTTTTAATCGCCCTTACATACATACCTGCAGATATGAGTAGGGTCCGCGCTGAGACAGTCCCATTGCCTGAGGACCCCTCTGCTTATACACAGAAAAAAAACAATTATATACCAGAATACGAATATTGCATGCACCGGCTCTTCTCCCAGTTGCCAGAATTGGGAAATGAGCCGGTTTTTGTTATGGTTCCGGGATTTTCCGGGGATATGGAGGAAGTCAACGCATTTGCCCGGTACGTCTATCAGAACTACGATTATACGGGCAGGCTGCTGCTTTCCTATCTACCGTCCAATGTGCAGGGACAGTATATCCTGCAGGTACGGCTGGACAACCCTGGTGAGATATACAGGATGCAGGAGGCGGTGGAATCGGAATTAATCCGTTTCAGCCGGACATTGGACGGGATGGCGGAACGGGATAAGGTGATAGCCATAAACGGCTGGATAGCCGCAAACGCCGTATATGATACCACCCTGGAGAAATCCAGCTGTTATTCCAATATCATGGAGGGCACCTCTACATGCAACGGTTATGCAAGGGCTTTTCTTGCCCTGTGCAGCTACTCTGGGATCATATGCGAAAATGTAAGAGGATACACGGACGGCAAACTTCATATGTGGAACCGTGTAAAGCTGGGAGACGGCTGGGAATACGTAGATGTAACCTGGAACAGCATGGCAGGGTCTGACCGATGGCTGCTGGTTTTGGAGGCAAGGATGAGGATGGACCATGTGTGGTGATGGCTTACCAGTAAATCGGTAAACCGCCACCCCGCCCGGTCAGGCCGCTCCGAACAGCCGCAGAATAGACGGTACAAACATTCTTTTTCCATGTTCCCCATAACCGGCATCCTTCTTCTGCCTAATCATGAATCCGTACTGTTCTGCCGCCAAGGCTGCAATCCGTCCGGATTCATATGATTGGGCCGTCCTGCGGGCTTCATCTGACATCCTGGACCATACATCCTGATCCAGGACCAGCCGGGCTGCAGCCGCGGCAAAGGCATCCGGATCTTCTGCGGTCATATACCCGTTTACCCCCTGCCTGACCACATCCACCACACCGCTTGCCCGTACGGCTGTTACGGGACAGCCCGCAGCCATGGCCTCCAGGAGCACGATTCCCTGAGTTTCAGACCTGGATGTGAAAAGAAAGGCATCTGCCGCATTCAGATAATGCCGTACCTGGGTATTCTCAATCTTCCCTGTAAATACAATCTGGCGGCTGATTCCAAGCAATCCGGCTAATTCATCCAGGCGGGCCCTCTCGGTGCCGTCCCCAATCACCATCAAACGGAATCCCTCGCCCAGTATGCCCTTGAGACATGCTGCTCCCCGCAGAAGGAACTCCAGGTTCTTTTCCTTCTCCAGACGGGCGGTGGTGGCGAACAGGTATGGACATCCGTCACTGTACAAAGCCCTGATTCCGGCGGAATGTATCTTATCGGATTCAAATGCAGCCTGGTCCAGCCCTGTGGGCAGTACGGATATCCTGGTTTTGGTTCCCTGTTCCAGAAGATGCTCCTTTATGGTGTTGGTAGGGGCAAATACCAGGCCGCACTTGTTGGTGAAAGCGGTGATGAGGGATGGCACCAGGACCTCCTTTCCGTACCTTGCAATCCAGCTTACCGGATATTCCTCGGAAGCCATGGCCTCATATAATTTAAAATGGTGGAGATATTCCTCATACCGGGTGTGGTAGGTGTAGGCCACAGGTATATTGTATTTCTTTCCCAAATACAGGGCAGTCTGTCCCACCAGTACAGGATGGTGGACATGGATTACGTCAAATTCCCCATCCCTGAAACATGTCTCAATTTTCTTATCAAAACAGTTTCCCAGGGCCATCCCCCGGTCCGCCTTCCGGTAAATAACCTTAAAACGAACCACATCCTCTTCAGGATTCCCTGACAGTCTGCCATCTGGTTCCGGGGCAAAGACGGTCACCTTATGCCCAAGTGACCTCAAGCCTTCCGACAGCCGTTCAATGGAAATCGGCACCCCTCCAATAAATGGTTTATAATTGTTGGTAAACATTGCAATATTCATGTGGACCTCCTCCTATGATAACAGATGAAACACCTGGTCACCCATCATATACCCTGCCCCAATCAGGAAAAAATTCCATACAAAGATGCCGAGGGCTGAACTTATGGTGTATTTAACAAAATTCATCCGGATAACGCCGGCAGGAATGGAGATAATGGTACGGATCATAGGAATCAGCTTGCTGATGAAGATTCCTGTTGCGCCCCTGGTCCTGATCAGGTCAAAATTTTTTCGGATGACTGGTTCATGTTTGGGGAAACGTTCCAGATAGCGGTCCAGAAACAGGTTCCCGCCCATCCGGCCGATGCCGTATAAAATCCAGCTTCCCAGAAGCCCGGCCGCCAGGGCCAGGGCCATTACCATGAAAAAACTGATCTGTCCCCTGGCTGCCCATATGCCCGCCAGCGGCATGATGATTCCTGCCGGAAATCCCGGAAGGTTCATGTATTCCAAAAGAATGATGACAAATATAAAAACAGCTCCATATTGCAGGAAATATTGTGTTAATACCTGAATATCCATATTATGAGTCCTCCTGATGGACCATATCATAAGTCAGGAATCTAAACAGGCCCCATAGAAAAAGCAAAAATATTTCTAAAGAAGTTATAAGTAATCACCTGTCCCTTATTAAGAAAAATCCGGGAATTTCTGTTGTTGGAATTAAGATGCTATGTAAAAATAGGATATTGCCACTTATGAGCAGGCAGGAGAGGATATACAGATAAGTGATTTTATTGCCGGTATGTGATATGATGGAGTTATAAGAAAGATTTACTGTCAGGCAGGCGCCTTGGCCCGCCAGGCCTGCAGCATCATGATACGGAGCAGATATGGAACAGAAGAAAATATCCTGGTACAGTCATATAAGATGGGGATGTATCATTTACCACTACAGCGACACCGCAACGCTGATTGGTAACTTGGGAATGATTTTTGTTTTTATGGGTGGAATGCGCCTTTTGGCTGCGGCTGGCGGTTTGGAAATCATATGGAACCTTGAGGACATCCTGTTCTGTATGACGGGTATCTTGGGCCTGTTCATGCTTTACGTGGCATATCGGTTGAATGACCGGGCAAAGAAGCGTTATGATGAGGAGCACGGCACATTGATCGAGCAGTTTGAAGCGGTTAAGAATCGGAATCTGGTGTCAGATAAGCCTGTTGGAAATATGCCCAGGAAGCACGCAGCCACTGCAAAAGTCCGCGGGAGAACCGTCAGGACGATACTTCAGTCATTTGGGGCAGAACGGATTACGCTGCGTTCCGGTCCGTGCTGGATGCTGAACGGGGTATATTTCCGCTTAAGTGTCTTAAAATTACCATCCAGGTCATTTCTGGTTATTAAGTGGACGGACAATATTGAGGCGGCAGGGAACAATGTGTTTGAAAAAATCCAATCATTTCCCTGGGATTTGGATGATGAGGAATTTGCCGGGGAATTGATACATGTTTTGTACGGGTTTATATAATGGCATGTTCCAGATGTATACAGGCCAATTAATAGTACCTGCATCGGTGGAGGAGGAAGGCCTGTAAACTTAGCTGGCGGGGATGGAGGTTACCGGTAGACATTGCGGTCTATCTGGACCATGATTGAAGGTGTGTATGAAAATGAGGTTTTACTTATACCTCCATATAGTGTATACTGGGATTTAATTGCGCCGTCCATTGTGTCCGGCGCTGGGGAGGAAGCATTTTCCTCTATATAACCTGCCTGGAGGATGAGTGATGATAAGGAAAGCAACGGAACATGATATTGATGCGGTGGAGCGGGGCTACACAGAGTTGTTGACCCATGAAAAGGATAACGGCAGCAACTCCAACTGGGTGCTGGGCGTGTACCCCACCAGAAGCGTGGCTGAGGACAGCTGTAGGGCCGGGACGCTCTATGTAATGGAGTGTGATGGCGGAATCTGTGCCAGCATGATACTGAACCAGGTGCAGTCCGAGGAATATTACGGGATTGCCTGGGAATATCCGGCCAGGGATGATGAGGTCCTGATACTGCATACACTGTGCATACCGCCCTCAAACGCCGGACGCGGATACGGAACAAAGATGGTGCGCTACGCCATAGAGGAGGCAAGGCGGATGAAGTGCAGGGTAATGCGCCTGGATACATATGCGGGCAATCAACCGGCTTCTGCACTTTACACAAAGCTGGGATTCCGGTACGCAGGCATTGCTAGCGTCATGCTTCAGGGGCTGATTCCGGAGGAACAGATATTTTTTGAGTTGGATTTAGATCATGGTATGTGAATCATGGGTTGTAGTTACCGGCTCATCTGGAACCGGTAAAACTACAACCGCATCAGTTGCTGCAGCTGAATCTACCTGTGGCAGCCTTTACGGCGTTTCAAGTCATTTTTCTGCATATCCATCCATTATCTCAAAAGAACCAGGTTCGTCATCCTATGCGCCGATGTGAAGGATTTCAATACACCTGCTGTCCGCCATGGTTTCAAAACATATTTCCCCATATAATGGATTGACCTCCATCCAATAGGAAATAGACAATTCTGAATGCTCTGCTTTCTTGTGTCATAATCACTTCTGTTCCATATTATAGCGGATAATCTGTCTTGACAACAGGCGGCCGACCGAATAATATGGATTAGAAGCGCGTATGCAATAAATGGAAATGGCATAGCCGGGAGAGCGATTGGAATTGGAGGGGACCATGGAGAAACAGGATGAACGTTCGCTGCCTGAGAAGGTATCGGAGCGCCTCATTGAATACATATTGGAGAAGAAGCTGCAAAAGGGTGACAAGCTTCCCAATGAGCATTCACTTGCACAGATGTTATATGTGGGCAGGGGAACTATCAGGGAGGCGGTCAGGATATTGGAATCCAGGAACATTGTAACGGTAAAGCAGGGGGCGGGTACATTTGTCTGTGAAAAGTACGGGGTATCGGATGACCCGCTGGGGCTTTGCCTTATAGAGAACAAAGAGAAGGCTGTAAAGGACCTGGTGGACATGAGAATTATCATTGAGCCTGAAATTGCTGCCCTGGCTGCCCAGTACGCAAAAGAAGATGATATCAGGGAACTGGAACAGCGGTGCCTGGAAGTGGAATATTGTATTAGAAGCGGGAAGTCCCATGTAAAAAGTGATGTGGCCTTCCATTCACAGATAGCAGTGTGCAGCCAAAATTATATTGCAGCCAATATCATTCCGATTATTGCATCTTCCGTACGGATTTTTTCGGAACTTACCAACTATACCTTATTGGAGGAAACCGTGGTGGGGCACAGGGAGATAACGGAGGCAATTAAGCGGCATGACTGCCGGGATGCAAGGGAGTCCATGATGCTGCATGTCATGGCTAATAAGAGGAGGCTTTCACAGCCGCTATGATGGCTGTGAAAGCCTGTAAACTCTGTCTGGTTACAGTGATAATAGGAAACAATAATAACAAGGTGGTATGATGATTTTGTAAAATGCAGAAAGTCATCATATCTTTTTTTTATTTTAAAGCCCCCTCCCGTTGCTTGGAAAAGGTAAAAAAACATGCAAAATAACCAAAAAATAAGAAAAAATATAGGTAAAACTAACATTATTATGATAATGAACAAAAAAATATTGACGTTCGATTAGCATGTTGCTATAATACAAATTAGCGATACGTCATACCTATTTGGCAAAAGTCCTTTTTAAGAACAAGGGGAGGATTTAGGCGGGTAATGACATATTAATGGCACGAATGCCAGCTTAATGAAACGTTAAGCATCATACAAAAGGAGGATTTTGATTATGAGAAAGAAAATTCTATCAGTAATGCTGTCAATCACCATGATGGCAGGTCTTGTGGCCTGTGGCGGCGGCTCCCAGGCACCGGCTACCACAGCAGCAGCGTCCGGGACAACGGCAGCCGAGGCAGCGGCAGACAGCGGGGCAGCTGAGGGCAGCGAGGCTCCTGCGGAAGCAGCAGGCGATTACAAGATTGGTATCATGACCACGACAGTTTCACAGAGTGAGGAGAGCTACCGTGCGGCTGAGATGCTTCAGGAACAGCATCCGGATACGGTTGTGCTGGCAACCTTCCCTGATAAATTTGCAACTGAGCAGGAGACAACCATTTCCACAGCCCTGAGCCTTGCCTCTGACCCGGATGTGAAGGCAATCATCTTCAGCCAGGCCGTACAGGGCACTGCGGCAGCATGCCAGAAAATCCGTGAGGTACGTCCTGACATCCTTCTGATTGCAGCAGGCTACCAGGATGATTCCGCCACAACATCTTCAAACTGTGACGTTTTCTATCATTCCAATGTTCCGAAGATGGGCTTTCAGATGGTGGATGAGTTAAGCGATATGGGCGCTAAGACATTCGTGCACTACTCCTTCCCCCGTCATCTGGCATGGCAGCCAACCGCTGACCGTCTGCAGAACATGAAGGACCGCTGCGCAGAGCTGGGCCTGACCTTGGTAGAGACCACCACACCTGACCCCATGTCAGATGCAGGTACCTCCGGAACACAGCAGTTCGTATTAGAGGATGTTCCGCGCGCAGTTGACCAGTATGGCACGGAGACCGCTTTCTTTGGCACCAATACCAGCCAGCAGGAGCCGATGATTAAGTGCGTGGTTAACACAAAGTCCTACTTCACCATGCCGTCCGATCCTTCCCCATTCGTCGGTTTCCCATCAGCCCTGGGAATTGAGGTACCGGCTGACAAGTTATATGATTCCGATTACATGATGAACGCCATTTCTGAGAAACTGGCAGAGGCAGATATGACAGGCCACATGGGAACATGGACCGCACCGCTTATGACCCTGTTCATGACAGGAAGCTATGCTTATGCTGAAGCGTTCTGTGAAGGCAAGACAAACGGAGAGAAGCTGGATGCAGAAGTATTTAAGCAGACCCTGAGCGAAGCAGCAGGCGGCGAAGTGGACGTAGAGAACATCACGGACGGCGGAACCACATATGACAACGGCTTCTTCATCATGTGTAGCTACGAAAGATTTTAAGGATTAAATCTCTCTCTATCAATTTTTATATGGGGAACGAAACTTCCCTGATGCTTTCAAAAGGAAGGGATGCAGATAAGCAGCATCCCTTCCTTTTATAAAAGACAGGTAAGTAAAACCCTGGGATAGCTACGGGTTACTGGAAAGGAGAAGAACATTGAGCAGTAAATACATATTAGAGATGAATCACATTGAAAAGGATTTCTTTGGAAATAAAGTCCTGAAGGATGTGAGCATAAAAGTGAAGCCAGGTGAGATTGTGGCATTGATTGGGGAAAACGGCGCTGGAAAATCCACCATCATGAATATCCTCTTCGGCATGCCCGCAATCCAGCAGACGGGAGGCTTTAAGGGCAGCGTCCTGATTGACGGAGAGGAAGTACATATCAAATCCCCCATAGAGGCCATGAAATACGGAATCGGCATGGTGCATCAGGAGTTCATGCTGATTGACGGCTATGATGTGGCTGAAAACATTAAGCTGAACAGGGAGAATGTGAAAAAGACACCGGCCAGCCTGGTCTTTGGCAAACGCCTGGACCTGGTGGACAGGGCGTCCATGCACAAGGAGTCCAGGGCCACCCTGGATTCCCTGGGAATTGAACTCAGCGACAGGACCAGGGTGGGAAGCCTTCCGGTGGGATATAAGCAGTTTGTGGAAATTGCCAGGGAGCTGGATAAAAAGAATACCAAGCTGATCGTGCTGGACGAACCCACCGCGGTGCTCACCGAGACAGAGGCAGAGCAGTTCCTGGCCTGTGTGCGCTCCGTGGCGGAGCGCGGGATTGCTTTCATTTTCATCAGCCATAAGCTGGATGAGGTGAAGAATAATACCCATCACGTGTTTGTCCTCAGGGACGGCGAGATGGTGGGGGATTACCACACGGCTGACCTGAGCACGGTTAAGATGTCACAGCTTATGGTAGGCCGCGAGGTTGAGATACTGAACCGGGAGATGGGCCATGAGGTGGAAAATGAGGAAATCTGCCTGGAATTCAACCATTTCGGGGTCAGCATGCCCGGCGAGGTTGCCAGGGATGTGTCCTTCCAGGTAAAGAAAGGCGAGATTTTCGGAATCGGAGGACTGGCCGGACATGGGAAAATCAGCATTGCCAACGGGGTCATGGGGCTTTATCCTTCCAAGGGTGAGGTGAAGGTACACGGCAAGGTCCTGGATGTGACAAAGACAAAGGACACCCTGGACGACGGGATTGCATTTGTGTCTGAGGACAGGCGCGGCGTGGGCCTGATGCTGGACGAGTCCATTGAGCTGAACATTTCCATTGCGGCCCTTAAGACAAAGGACAAGTTCATCGTGAAAAAGTTCGGCATCCCCTTTTATGATAAGAAGGGCGCCGTTGAATATGCAAAAAAGATGATTAAGGACCTGGATATCCGCTGTACCGGACATGCACAGCCGGTAAAGAGTTTATCAGGAGGCAACCAGCAGAAGGTGTGTATTGCCAGGGCGCTGACCCTGGAGCCGGATATCCTGTTTGTATCGGAGCCCACCAGGGGCATTGATATCGGCGCAAAGAAGATGATACTGGATTCCCTGATGAAGCTGAATAAGGAAAAAGGGGTTACGGTCATCATTACCTCCAGTGAGCTGGCAGAGCTGCGTTCCGTGTGCAACCGCATTGCCATTGTCACGGAGGGAAAGATAGCCGGAATCCTCCGTTCCGATGATAAGGACTACAAATTCGGACTGCTGATGAGCGGTTCTAAGCTGGTAGATGCAGATGAGGAGGCGATATAAGAATGAACCAGATAAAAAGAGCTGTTAACTTCCTGGGCGTTTCGCGCCTTGTGGTAATTGGATTCCTTTTGGTGCTCATGGTTTCCGTATTCCCTCTGGGAATCAATCCCGGCATGATATATTCAGACTGCCTGGTGCGTATCGGCATGAACGGATTCCTGGTCCTGGCCATGATGGTCTCCATTGTCTGCGGGGCCGGACTGAACTTCGGCCTTCCCATCGGCATCCTCTGTGGCCTTCTGGGCGGCTCCATCGCGGTCCAGTTTAACTGGAGCGGTCTGGCGGGGTTCTGGGGCGCGTGTATCGTATCGGTGCCATTTGCCCTCATAGCGGGGTATTTTTACGCGGTGCTGCTTAATAATGTAAAAGGCTCTGAGATGACGGTCGGAAACTATATGGCGTTCTCCATCGTATCCCTGATGTCCATTGCCTGGCTGGTGCTCCCGTACAACAATCCCAAGATTGTGTGGCCCATCACGGGCGTGGGACTGCGTACGACCATGACGCTGGAAGAAAACTATGACAAAGTGCTGGATAATTTCCTGAGGATTGATTTTAAGCAGATGGGTATCCTGCAGAACAATCCGTATTGGAAGGATTTCTCCGTGTCAACCGGACTTTTGCTGGTATTTGCAGTGGGCTGCCTTCTCATGTGGCTGTTCATGAAGACAAAGGCAGGGGTCATCATGCGCTGCAGCGGCGTGAACCCGGGCTTTTCCAGGACCTTGGGCGTGAATAACAACAAGGTCCGCACCATGGGTATCGTGGCCTCCACCGTGATTGCGGCCATCGGCATTAACATCTATTCACAGAGTTATGGTTTTTACCAGTTCTATTCAGCTCCGTTGATGATGGCGTTTCCGGCCATGGCAGCAATCCTGATTGGCGGCGCCACACCGAAAAAAGCAAGCGTATTCAATGTGGTCCTGGGGGTCATCCTGTTCCAGTGCCTTCTGACCCTGGCAACCCCGGTTGCCAATGCGGTCATCAATGCGGGAAGTATCTCTGAGGTGGTCCGCATCATTGTCCAGAACGGCATCATCCTGTACGCATTGACCAAAATTAGAGCGAATGGAGGAAAATAACCATGGAAAATAAGAAACGTAATAAAGTGTTAGACTTCCTTCAGGGCAATATGGTCCCTATCCTTTTCACCGTACTGTGTCTGGCAAGCATTAAGATATCCGGACAGAATGCGGGCTATGTGATCACAGAGACCGTATCACGTGTTGGCAGGAACGCAATCCTCATTGTATCCCTGATCCTCCCGGTGCTGTGCGGCATGGGACTGAATTTCAGTATCGTGCTGGGCGCCATGGCAGGTGAAATCGGACTGATCCTGATTACCCACTGGAGTTATGACGGCTTAAAGGGTATCATCCTGGCTGGCATCATTGCAACGGTCCTGTCCATTGTCCTTGGAACCCTTACAGGAATCCTTTTTAATAAGGTAAAGGGACAGGAAATGATCACGGGCATGATACTTGGGTTCTTTGCAGTGGGTGTATATGACCTGATTTTCATCTTCATGGTAGGAAGCGTCATCCCGATGGTAAACCCCGAAATCATGCTGAATTCCCAGAACGAGGCAGGCGAGACCATCTATGTGGGCCTGAGGAACACCATTGATTTCCACGCCGAGACAAAGTACGCGGTGGACAATGCATGGAAGGTGATGTTCGTGAAGCTGCTTCCATGGCTGCTGGCTGCTTTTGTGGCGGTGACCGTGTGTATCCTGGCTTATAAGATAGTGAAAAAGAAATCAGATGTCAGGGAAGCCCTGTTTACGACCAAAGGATTTCTGGCGGCCAGCATTCTCCTTGCAGTGCTCCAGATCCTCATGAAGACCGTTAAATCCGTGCAGAAGGCATTTTTCATTGTACAGATTCCCATGCTTACAGCCATCGTGATTGCGGTTGTCTGCCTTCTGGTGGTGTTCATCACAAAGACAAAGCTTGGACAGGACATCAGGACCGTGGGCATGAACATGCAGGTGGCCACGGCGGCCGGTATCAATGTGGATAAGACGCGTATCGTGGCGACCGTGCTGTCAACCGTGATTGCGTCCTGGGGGCAGATCATTTTCCTTCAGAACATCGGTAATGTGCAGACCTTCAACAGCCACGAACAGGTGGGGACCTATGCCGTGGCAGCCCTGCTGGTGGGCGGCGCGTCCATTGACAAGGCAACCATGGGCCAGGTGTTCTCAGGAACCATCCTGTTCCATATCCTGTTCTTCATCACCCCCCTGGCCGGCAAGGTGCTCTTTAACGATCCCCAGCTGGGCGAGTATTTCCGGGTATTCCTGTGTTACGGCATCATCGCGGTATCGCTGATCCTGTATGCATGGAAGAAGATTGCAGCGGACAGGAGAAGGATTGAAGAAGAAAACCGTCAGCAGCTGGCTGAACTGGATGCAAAATAGGAGGGACATATGTCAGATATCATTACAAAAGATCTTGCTAAATCAGTGGAAAATCTGGTCATCGGCTGGAGAAGGGAACTTCACCAGTGCCCGGAGCTTGGGATGAAGACCGTGGAAACCGAGAAAATCATCCTCAGGGTGTTAAAGGAAATCGGGATAGAGGAAGTGCGTTCAGGAATCGGCGGGGAGGACTGCCACGGCGTGGCGGCCGTGATCCGTGGCAGCCTTCCGGGGAAATGCCTTGGAATCCGGGCTGACTGTGACGCCCTGCCCATCCTGGAAGAGACAGGACTTCCGTTTGCCTCGAGGAATCCTGGCTGTATGCATGCCTGCGGCCATGACGGTCACACGGCCATGGGCCTGGGAATCGCAAAAATCCTGTTCGAGAACAGGGATAAGCTTCGCGGCACCGTGAAAATGATATGGCAGCCAGGCGAGGAAGGGGATAACGGGGCGCTTAAGATGATAGAGGACGGTGTGCTGGAAAATCCGAAGGTGGACGCCATGATTGGCCATCATTCAGGCACCAGCCGTTTCCAGGAGGTAGGGCCTGCCCAGATCGGCTGGACACCGGAACCTTCCTCCTTCTGTATCACTGGCTGGTGGGCTAAATTCCATGGAAAGAGCGCCCACATCGCGGAGCCCCATCTTGGGGCGGACCCGCTGCTGGCTGCCTGCTACGCGGTAACAGAGCTTCAGGCCGTGCTCAGCCGGGAAAAGCAGCCCAACAAGCCGGCCATCTGTGCGGTGAGCATGTTCCATGCAGGGGATAAGAATAATATCATCCCCGATACCTGCTGCCTGGAAGGTTCCATCCGCTCCAACAACGAGGAGGACCAGGCGTTCTATTACCAGCGTCTGACGGAAATCTTCGAGGGCGTGGCAAAGACCATGCGCTGTACGGCTGAAGTTGGATACGGCCATTACCTGGGCACCACGGACAACGACCCTGAGATGGTGCGAAGGTTTGTCCCCATTGCCGAAAAGGCCCTGGGAAAGGAAAATGTGATAGAGGTAAAAATCGCAATCCCTGGCGGGGAAGATTTTAGTGAGTTTACAAAACGGGTTCCCTGCGTGTATTATTATCATGGGGGAAACTTTGGGGATGAAAGGGATTTCCCGCAGCACAGTTCCAGATTCGATTTGAATGAACAGACCCTTTGGTCCGGTGTGGCAGTCATGACCCAGTTCGCCTTTGACTGGCAGGATATGTAAACCCCCAATCCATACGTATCATCATACGGACCCCTGCCTGACCATACGGTTCGGCAGGGGTCCTGTTAAAAGAAAAGCACATTACATGCCCATAAGGAGGAGAGATATGACAGAACAGGAATTACTGCGCAAGGCAGATGCGTTCATAGAGGCAAACATGGAGGATATCATAAAGGATATAAAGGCAGTGGTGGATATCCCCAGTGTGAAGTCGGAGGCGGAAACAGGCGCCCCCTTTGGCAGGGAGATAAGGCGCGCCCTGGACAAGGCATTGGAGATTGCAGGCCGTATGGGATTTAAGACCGTGAACTGTGAGGATTACCTGGGCTACGCGGAGCTTCCCGGCGAAAAAGAGGCGTACATCGGCACCATTGCACACCTGGATGTGGTTCCTGCGGGCAATGGATGGAATACAGACCCGTATGACATGGTGGTAAAGGACGGTTACCTGATGGGACGGGGCGTTGTGGATAATAAAGGCCCCCTGATCCTCACCTATTATATGGGAAAGTTTTTTAAGGACCTGGGCGCCCCCCTTCCCTACAGCCTGCGGATGATGGCAGGATGTGATGAGGAAAGCGGCATGGAGGATGTGGAATACTATATCCATCACTATGAGGAGCCGGTATTCCTTTTTACACCGGATTCGGAGTTCCCGCTGTGTAACGGGGAGAAAGGCTGCCTGTGCGGCAATTTTACAAGCGGGCGGTTTGAAGACGGGGCAATCATGGATTTCCAGGGCGGTATGGCCCATAACGCGGTAGCCGATCAGGCGTCCGCGGTTATCCGCGCCAATCCGGAACAGTGCCCGGAGGCAGACCGGATTACGGTTACTGCCGTGGACGGGGGCGTAAGGATTGAGGCTGCCGGTATTGGAGGCCATGCCTCCCATGCAGAGGGGACCATTAATGCCATCGGCCTGATTGCGGATTATCTCCTGGAAAACAGCCTTGTGACCAAAGAGGAAGAAAAATTCCTGAAGGTCGTTTCCCTGCTGTGTGAGGACTACCAGGGGCATGGGCTGGGTATCCAGTGTGACGATGGCATTTTCCCGCCGTTAAGCATCATCGGCGGGATGATAAGGATGGAGGACGGTGTGCTGAAGCAGAACTTTGATTCCAGATATCCAACCAATACCACTGGCAGTGACCTGGTGAAGAAGCTGTCCGATCTGGGCGCCCAGTATGGGGTAAAGGTAACGGATGTGGAGGACAGCGTTCCCTTCTATATCGGTGTGGATAAGCCGGAAATCAAAGCCTGCCTGGATGCCGGCAATGAAATCCGCGGGGTGGACGGCAAGCCTTTTACCATGGGCGGAGGCACCTATGCCCGTCATTTTAAGAACGCAATCAGCTTTGGGACTGAGATCCCGGCTGAGCCGCTTCCTGATTTTGTGGGGAAGATACATACATTTGATGAGGGAATCGGCATTGACCGGCTTAAGATGTCATTGAAGATTTATATCCTTGCGCTGTACAGGCTGATGCAGATTGAATTTTAGGAGGGCATATGAAGAAGACGAGAGTGGATGAAGTACTTAACAGGCTGGAACGGATGGGACTGGAACAGATGATCATAACCGACGCCAACTCCATCTTTTACCTGACAGGCATCTGGGTGGATGCAGGGGAGCGCCTGGTGGCATTATACCTGGGCCGTCACAGGGATGACTGCTTCTTTGTGAACAATATGTTCACCCTTCCGCCAGATCCCGGTGTGAAGACCGTGCGTTTTTCTGACACGGACCCGTATCTTCAGATGCTGGCAGACTGTACGGACCATGCCAAACCCTTGGGAGTGGATAAAAATATGCCGGCGCGTTTCCTTCTGCCCCTGATGTCCATGGGATGCGGCACGGAATATGTGGATGCATCCATCTGCGTGGACGGGGCCAGGGCCGTGAAGGATGAGGAGGAAATGGAGGCCATGCGCAGGATTTCCGCCATCAATGACAGGGCCATGGCTGAATTTAAGGCGCTGTTAAAGGAAGGCGTGACGGAGCGTGAAGTGTCCAACCAGATAAAAGAGATATACCAGAGGCTGGGGGCCGATGACCTGTCATTCCCTCCTTCCGTGTGTTTTGGGTCCAATGCGGCCATAGGCCATTACCGCTGTGGGGACGTTGCCCTTAAAAGAGGGGACTGCATACTTCTGGATGTGGGATGCAAGAAGGACAGTTATTGCGCGGACATGACAAGAACCTTTTTCTGCGGGGAAGTGTCCGATGAAGAACACCGCAGGGTTTATGAACTGGTGCTTCAGGCCAACCGGGCAGCAGAGGCAATCATAAAACCAGGCGTCAGGTTCTGTGATATTGACGCGGCGGCCAGGAAGGTGATTGAGGACGCTGGTTACGGCGATAAGTTCACCCACAGGCTGGGGCATTTTATCGGGATTGAGGTCCATGATTATGGGGATGTGTCCAGTGCGAACCAGGAAACAGCCCGTCCGGGCAATATCTTCTCCATAGAACCAGGTATCTATCTGGAAGGAAATGTGGGCGTGCGCATTGAGGACCTGGTGCTGGTGACCAGGGATGGGTGCGAGATACTTAATTCCTACAGCAAGGAACTGGAGATTGTCTGACAGGGAGAAAGGATGGATCAGGACGATGATGGAAGAATTAAACAGTTGTATTGAAAAGAACAGCGCGCAGATGGTGGAGTCGCTTTCTGAGATTGTACGCATACCCAGCAAATACGGCGAGCCGAAGGAAGGCGCACCCTACGGGGAGGCGTCCCGGCAGGCCCTGCAGTTTGCCATGGACCTGGGCAGGAAGCTGGGCTTTGAGACGGTTGTAAATGTGGGCGACAGGGTATGCTATATTGAATACGGCACAGGAAGCAAGGTGGTTGGGGTGTTTGCCCATCTGGATATTGTGCCGGAGGGGGATGGATGGACGTATCCTCCCTTTGGCGGTGAAATCCACAATAACCGGGTTTACGGACGTGGCACCGTGGACAATAAAGGCCCCTTCATCGCTTCTCTTTATGCCCTTCATGCCATTAAGGAATGCGGACTGCCCCTTGGGGATTACCGTATCCGCATCGTGGGCGGGACCAATGAGGAAAAGGGCATGGATGACATGAAGTATTATGTATCCCAGTGCGGGGCGCCTGACGCCGGATTCACGCCGGACGGACTTTTCCCCATGTCCTTTACGGAAAGGGGGATTAACTATTATTTCATGTCCTATGGTTTGGCTGGGAAATCCACTTCCAAGGTCAGGGTCGTGGGACTGCATGGAGGGGAAATCCTCAACATGGTACCGGACAGGGCTTCGGCAGAGCTGGAGGCCTCGGATGAAACAGAGGCAGGGCGCGTGATGGGACTGGTTGAGGAGTACCGCCGGACCACCGGAAGGGATGTGACGGCCAGCCGGGAGGGGACCAGGATACGGCTTACCTCCAGGGGACTGTGCGCCCATTCCTGTACGCCTTTTAACGGTAAGAATGCCATTGTGGCAATCCTGATGTTCTTAGACGGGCTGGGCATTGACGGCTCCATGGGGACCTTCCTGCGGTTCTTTGCTGAGAAGATAGGAATGACCACGGACGGAAGCCTTCTTGGCATGAAACGCGAGGATGAGTGCGGCAGGCTTACGTTCAGCCTTTCGAAGATGGATGTGGATGAGGACGGACTGAAATGGGTGGTCAATATCCGCTATCCCTATACCTACAAGGACCAGGTGACAGCGGATTTTACTGCCCAGGTTGTTCCGGCGGGAATGGTGATAGACGAGGTGGATGCCCATAACACATACAGGTTCCCCATGGACCACCCCATGATCCGGACGCTGCGGGGCGTTTACGAGGAACTGACGGGCAGGGATTCGACCCCCAGCCATGAGGGCGGGACCTATGCGCAGGTGGTGCCGAATATCGTGCCCTTCGGCTCCATTTTCCCGGGAACCCCGGATCTGTGCCACAGGCCGGATGAGTGTATTGACATTGATGAATATATCCTGGACGCAAAGCTGTTTGGAAATGCCATGTATGCTTTGACCAGGAACTAGGGCCTGACTGGCGTTGACGCGCCGGGAGGCACTAAGTGCCAGATATGAGGGAGGAAATGGACCAGTGATAGAAGTAAAGGACCTGGTAAAACAATATGGGAGCTTCCGGGCAGTGGACCACTTGAGCTTCACAGTGGAAAAAGGACAGATATACGGCTTTTTGGGACCTAACGGAGCAGGTAAATCCACAACCATGAATATAATTACCGGCTATCTGTCTGCCACCGAGGGAACCGTGCTTATTGACGGACATGACATTTTTCTGGAGCCGGAGGAGGCCAAACGCCATATCGGGTACCTGCCTGAGATCCCTCCCCTGTATCCGGATATGAATCCCCAGGAGTACCTGAAATTTGCAGGGGAACTGAAAGGTGTCCCAAGAAAGGGACTTCCCGGGGAAGTGGAGCGGGTGATGGCGCTGACCGGCATCACCCACATGAGGCTGCGCCTGATTAAGAACCTGTCCAAAGGGTACAGGCAGAGGGTGGGCTTTGCCTGCGCCCTGTTAGGGGACCCGGAGGTCATTATCCTGGACGAACCCACCGTGGGGCTGGATCCCAGACAGATCATCGACATCCGGGAACTCATAAAATCACTGGGGAAAGGACATACCGTGATCCTCAGCAGCCACATATTGTCTGAGGTCAGCGCCGTATGTGACCATATACTGATCCTGTCAAAGGGGAAACTGGTGGCCAGCGATACGCCGGAGGGCCTTGGAAGACGGATGCAGCGCACCAATGTCTATGATATGCTGGTCCAGGGTGAACCGGGACTTCTGCGGGAACTGCTGAAAGGAATCCAGGGGCTGCGGGCCATTACCACGGCGCCCCATGAATCAGGCTTTGCAGCCGTCCACCTGGAGACGGATGAGGATACGGACCCCAGGGCACAGGTGTTCCGGCTGCTGGCAGGAGCCGACTGTCCCATAATGGAGCTTCAGTCCGCCGCCATGAGCCTGGAGGACGTGTTCCTGGAACTGACGGGGAGGGACAGATCATGATAGCGATTTATAAAAAAGAGGTGCTTTCATTCTACCGCTCCATGATGGGGTACCTGTATATGGCGTTCCTGCTGCTGATTGCAGGGGTATTCTTCACTGCCTTCAACCTTCAGGGCGGCGTGCCGGAGTTCGGGTATGTGCTGGGCAATACGACCGTTGTGCTGCTGATCGTGATACCGGTCATTACCATGCGCGCACTGGGGGAGGAGCAGAGACAGAAAACAGACCAGCTTCTGTTCACGGCCCCGGTAAAGGTGGGGAGGATCGTGCTGGGCAAGTTCCTTGCCATCCTCACCGTGTTTGCGGCGCCGCTTATCATACTGGCGGCCTGCCCGCTGGTACTGTCCCTCTATGGGGCGGTGCCCCTGAAAGAATCCTATTCCTGTTTCCTGGCATTCTTCTTCATGGGGGCGGCCTGCATTGCCATAGGCATATTTATTTCCAGCATTACTGAGAGCCAGATCATAGCGGCTGTGGGCACATTTGCAATCATGCTCTGCAGCTACCTGATTAATGGCATGAGCGGCCTGATCGGCATCCAGGCGCTCCATTCACTGGCAGGTTTCGGGGCTGTGATCGTGCTTGGCGGTATCCTGCTTGCGGTGATGACGAAAAGCCTGTCCACGGGCGTCCTGACAGCCAGCGTATGTGAAGTGGCGCTGGGGGCGTGTTATCTGGTGGACAGTTCCATGTTTGAAGGGGCGTTTCCACGCTTTTTAGGGTACTTTTCCCTGTTCCGGCGGTACTATGATTTCGTGGATGGGATATTCGATGTCACCCATCTTGTATATTATCTGGGGGTTGTGGTGCTGTTCCTGTTTTTTGCGGTACAGTCAGTGGAAAAGCGCAGATGGGATTCATTGAAAAGCAGGCATTTTAAGATTGGCCTGTATGCAGTGGCAATGTGCATCCTTATGACCGTGATCGTGGTGTTAACCAATATGATTTCACATAAGCTGCCTGGACGGTACACCAGGTATGACACGTCCGCCTCCGGGCTTTACAGCATTTCCCCCCAGACCAGGGAGCTGGTGGGATTAAACACCTCCCCTGTCAGCCTGTATCTGATTGCGCCTAGGGGAAAGGAAGACCAGAAGCTCACGCAGCTGCTGGAGAAATACAGGGATTTAAACGGAACTATCACGGTGGAATATGTGGACCCTGTCCTGACGCCTGCATTTGTGTCAAATTATACGTCCGATAAGGTCAGTGACAACAGCATCATAGTGGTGGGGGAAAACCGTTCCAGGGTACTGCGCAATACGGACCTGTATCCGGTCAACTATGATTATGATACGGGCAGGACCTCCACTGATTTTGACGGGGAAGGCCAGATTACCAGCGCCATCCACTATGTGACTTCGGATGTCCTGACCAAGGTTTATCTGATGAACGGACATGGAGAAAATGAATTGACGGAGTCCTTTGCCGCCGCAATGGAAAAGGAGGGCGTGGAGACCGGGAGGCTGAACCTGACTGCAGCAGGACAGGTGCCGGAGGATGCGGGCTGCCTGTTCCTTAACGTTCCGGTTTCTGACCTTACCGGCCGGGAGAGGGAGGTGCTTACCTCGTATCTGGAACAGGGAGGACGCATGCTTTTGATTACCGGTATCACCGCGGCGAAGATGCCGAACCTGGATCAGGTGCTGGCCGGTTACGGCGTATCGGCGGTTCAGGGCATGATTGTGGAAGGGGACAGCAATTACAGCATCCCATCCTACCCCAACTTCCTGCTTCCTGAAATCAGGAGCAGTCAGATAACGGAGCCGTTCATTGCAGAGGGCAGCCTGCTGCTGATGCCCAATTCCCACGGTATTGTGAAGACGGAGGATGTGCGCAGTACGGTGGAGGTAAAGGGGATCCTTACCACGTCCCCCAATTCCTATATAAAGACAGACAGCTCTTCCCTTGGATATAAGCGGGGGGACCCGGCAGGGCCATTTGCAACCGGGGTGACTGCTTCGGAGCAGACCGATGGAGGCATGACCAGGATTGTCTGGTTCTCCAGCTCCAGTATGCTGATGGAGGAAATGGATGAAATGGTCGGGGGCAATAACACCAACCTTGTATTAAATGCAATCGGATGGATGACAGAACAGGAGAACAGCATGACCATCCGTCCAAAGCCCACCTCATCCGCATCCTTAAGGCTCACCTCGGCCCAGGCCATGGGCTGGAGCGTACTGTTCGTGCTGGCAATCCCGGCTGCCGTGATGGCTGGCGGCAGCATCCTGTGCATAAGGAGGAAGAGACGTCAATGAAAAAAGAACAGAAAAGAAACCTTCTGCTGGCGTCAGTGACCGCGCTCCTGCTTCTTATCATCTATATCATGATGCCCTCTGGCGCCGGGGGAAAGGCAGGGGAAGAGGAAAGCCTGGTGGTGTATTCCATGGATGCGGATACGGTGACCGGGATTGCCTTCCAAAGCGGTGACGAAAGGATTGTCCTTGTAAGGCAGGAGGATGGATGGGTATACGCGGAGGATGGGACATTTCCCCTGAACCAGGGCTTTGTGGACACCATGCTGGATAAGACCGCGCGGCTTACCGCCCGGCGCTTTGTGGCAGAGGGAAGCGGGTATTTTGGCGGGTATGGACTGGACCATCCCACCAATGTAATCCAGGTGACTGGGTCCGGCCGGACAGAAACCATCTATCTGGGCAGTACCAACAGCGCCACGGGGGACTGTTATATGGCGGTAGAGGGTTCGGAGAAAATATATACGGTGGATTCCACATTTTCCAACCTGTTCTCAAGCAGCCTGAACGCCATGGCAATCCGTGAGACACTGCCGGGAATCAGCCTGGACAACATGACCATGGTAACCATTGAGGAAAAGGGAGGAACATTTACCTTTCAAAGGCCGGGGACAGGGGATGGCGCCTGGAGCGTCTCGGAGGATGACGGGGCGTTAAGGCCCGCCGACACCGGGCTGGTATCCGGATGCCTGGGCAAGCTGGTGAAGCTCAGGTATGAGGAGATGGCGGTATACCGTCCGTCGGAAGTCCAGATGGAGGAATACGGACTGGGCGGGAAGGAAGCGGGCGGTCTGATACGGATTGCTTATCAGGACAGCTCCCGGCAGGACGGTTCCCGCCAGGAGGATGAAACAGGTGCGGTCCAGGATTTCGTGCTCCATATTGGAAAGGACAGCGGGGATGGACGGTATACCTACGTGTATCCGGAAGGCGGACAGGGAATCTATACCGTCAGGAAGGACGGGCTGGAACCGTTCATGCATCTGGCGGCGGAGGATTTCCTTTCCTTAAGCATCGCTCCGGTTAAGGCGGAGACGCTCACCAACCTTACGCTGACGTGGGACAACGGGAAGGCGGAGTTTGCCGTCACCCATCCAGAGGATGGGAACAAGGCGGCCTATACCCTGAACGGACATGAAATCACGGAGGCTGAGTTCAATGCCTTTTATTACCCGCTCTATGGTTTTGCGGCGGAAAAGCGGGTTTCGGACATGGCCTCCCAGCTGATTGGCCCTCCAATCCTTACCATCGAATACCGGTGCATACCGGGAACCGCTGGGGACATGACCGTGGAACTGATTCCCTATGACCAGAACTATTATGGGGCAAAGGTGGATGGACAGGCATTCCTGCTTGTGAACAGGCAGAGGGTCAACAGCCTTATCAATGAAGTGAATAAGCTTCCTCTTTCATGAGGCGGCCTGGTTTTATAACCACAAAAAAAGATGATTCTATAGGAGAAGATATTATGTTAAGAAGCCAAAAAGTCCGCAAGCTGGCGCCGGAGATGGATCCGCTGCGCCTTGGGATGGGGTGGAAGCTGGACGACCTTGAGAAACCCCAGATAATGATTGAAAGCACATATGGCAACAGCCATCCGGGGTCCAGCCACCTGAACCAGTTTGTGGAAGAAGCAGTACGGAGCGTTGATGAAAATGGCGGGAAGGCTGCGCGGTATTACGCAACGGACATGTGCGATGGAATGGGACAGGGGCATGACGGGATTAATTATTCCCTGGCCCACAGGGACGCCATCGTGAACCTGATTGAAGTACAGGCCAACGCCACCACCTTTGACGGCGGGGTATTTATAGCCAGCTGCGACAAAGCCATGCCAGCCATGCTCATGAGCATCGGCCGTTTAAAGGAAATGAGCGCAATCATGGTGACAGGCGGTGTGATGGAGGCATTTACACTGCCCCCCGAATATACGGAGGATGACCCGGGCTGCGCCATCAACGAGCTTCTCACCCTGGAGCAGATCGGCAAGTTCAGCGCCCAGTATGAGCGCCATGAGATACCAGATGAGCAGCTGACCTATTATAAACAGCACGCATGCCCCAGCTGCGGCGCCTGCTCCTTCATGGGGACTGCATCCACCATGCAGGTGATGGCGGAGTCATTGGGCCTGATGCTTCCGGGAACCGCCCTGATGCCCGCGACTGCGCCGGAACTGCGCCAGGCTGCTTATGACGCGGGAAAACAGCTGCTTCAGCTGGTCCGGCAGGGCATCACGGCTGCGGACATTGTCACGATGAAGAGCTTTGAGAATGCCATCATGGTACATGCCGCAATCTCAGGCTCAACCAACGCGGTGATGCATATCCCGGCCATTGCCCATGAGTTCGGTATTGAGATTGATGCGGATACCTTTGACCGGCTTCACAGGGGCGCCCATTACCTCCTTAACATACGCCCGGCCGGAGACTGGCCGGCCCAGTATTTCTACTATGCAGGAGGAGTTCCCCGGGTCATGGAGGAGATTAAGGAAATGCTCCACCTGGATGTGATGACCGTTACGGGAAAGACGCTGGGGGAAAACCTGGAGGACCTTAAAAAGAGCGGTTACTATGAACACTGTGATGGGATACTTAAGAGCAAAAGCCAGGCAATCCACAGGGACATTGCCAGGACGGACATCATCCGGGACTTTGACCATGCCATCGGCACCAATGGAAGCATTGCCATATTGAAAGGCAACCTGGCGCCGGAAGGGGCGGTCATCAAGCATACGGCCTGCCCGCCCGGCATGTTTAACAGCCGCCTCACGGCGCGTCCCTTTGACAGCGAGGAAGAAGCCATTGACGCCATCCTCCACGGAAAGGTGAAACCGGGAGACGCCGTGTTCATCCGCTATGAAGGCCCAAGAGGAAGCGGTATGCCGGAAATGTTCTATACCGGCGAGGCCATCTGTTCCGACCCGAAGCTGGCGGCAAGTGTCGCGCTGATAACAGACGGAAGGTTCTCAGGCGCATCCCGCGGCCCGGTCATCGGACATGTGTCCCCGGAAGCAGCCGCAGGAGGCCCCATTGCATTGGTTGAGGAAGGGGATCTGATTGAACTGAATCTGGAAAAGAGGTCCCTTAATATCGTGGGTGTCAATGGAGTGGAAAAGACGCCTGAGGAAATGGATGTGGTTCTTTCACAGAGAAAGAAGGGCTGGAAAGGGTTTAAGAGCAAATATACAAAGGGTATCTTAAAGCTGTATGCCCAGCATGCGGTCAGCGCCATGAAGGGCGCGTATATGGATTAGGGACAGGTCTGTTTTGGGAACACGGCAGATTTATGGATGGGGAGGGAACCCCAGAAAACGCCAGGGAACGCCTTAAAAAGCGTTCCCCTTTTGTGCCGGATTGTCAATCAGTCTGCCGTCATAATCGAACCGGGAACCGTGGCATGGGCAGTCCCAGGTCTTTTCCGCCGGGTTCCACTCCAACTCACAGCCCAGATGGGGGCACCGGGCAGAGGTTTTGTGCAGGACTCCCTTTTCGTCCTTATAGCAGGCATACCGTTTGAATCCGATTCTTATGATGCCGCCATGACCCTCTTTCAGGTCCGCGGCACGGAGGGGCAGGTGGAAAGCGCCCTTTGTAAGGGAGATGGCACTTTCACCCATATCGGCCAGAAGGCTTGGGAGGGATGCCCTGACATGGAATCTCTGGGGGCAGAAGAGTCTTGCGTATGGGTTTTGAAGTCCGCAGATCTGGTCCCTTATGATCATTGCGGACAGCATGGAAGAGGTCATCCCCCATTTTTTGAAGCCGGTTGCAACATACCAGAAGGGCCTGAACACGGAATACCTTCCGATGAACGGGATGTCATCATGGGGCATGCAGTCCTGGGCAGACCACCTGGCAATGATCCTGCTGTCCGGGTAATACTGTTTTGCCGCCTGTTTCAGGCGCTGGTATTCCCCGCCCGTCCTGTTTTTTCCGGTCCGGTGCGAATTGCCGCCAAGGAGGAGGGCGCCGTGGGTCCATCTGAGGGAAAGTCCGTCCTTGTCCTCGCTGTAGAACATGCCGTCAAGCTTATCCGGGTGGTCCAGGCACAGCACATAGCTTCTGTCCTGGTGCTGGCGTGCAAAGAATATGCCCGGCAGGTTCACGAATGGGTAATGGGACGCAAAAACCACATGCTTTGCATTTACCGTGCCATGGTCTGTCCATATCATATGCTTTTTTACCTTCAGCACACGTGTGCCCTCATAGACAGTCACTTTTTGGGATAAATGTTTTAGGAACGCCAGGGGATGGAACTGGGCCTGCCCTTCAAAGCAGACGGCGCCCATGGTATCAAAGGGAAGGCCGTGAATCTGGGTGAAATGGGCCGGTATTCCCAAGGCGGAGGCGGCCTGGGCTTCCTGCTCCAGCCTCACCACCATGGACGGTTCCCTGGTGTAAAGGTAGGATGGAAGCCGTTCAAAACCGCATTCAATCTTCTCTTCCCCTACAATCTCCCCGTAGGCCCGGATAGCTGCTTCGTTGGCAAGGGCGTACGTCCTTGCCTTTTGTTTCCCCAGCTTTTTAATCAGGTCCTGGTAAATAATCCCGTGCTGGCTTGTTATTTTCGCAGTGGTGTTTTTTGTCTGCCCGCTGGCAACCTGGTCTGCATCCAGCACAATTACATCAATTCCCTGCTTCTGAAGAAGGTAGGCGGTTAAGATTCCGGCCATGCCCGCGCCAATGACGGCCGCCTCCACGGTCAGGTCCCCGGGCAGGGGATTCCTGGGCGGCAGGTGGGTTGTCATGCTCCATATTGATTTTGATTTTTCAGTATATTTGTTTTCCATTTTTCTGCTCCAATCCAGGTTTTCTGCCAAGCATATAACGGTGGCTTTTTTCATTATCTATCGGCCCGGCTGCCTTTTTATATAGTCTTTACCGATTATCTGATTATTAAACGAAGGATTTCCCAACGGAAGAATAGGAAGGCCCACGCCTTTTTTTCTGCAGCGGTATGGGGTATAATGGATTGGATACCGCAAGTTTTATTAAGATACGGAAATGCAGGATAACCAGTAGAAACGGGTTATAATAAGAAGCGTGTACAGGATTGGTTTTAAAGGCATGGTAAAGGAGAAGAATAAGATGAGACATATAAAATGTATGGCAGCAAAAGGGATGATTGCCGGGGCCATGGCGGTTGCTGTGGCAGCCATGGTATGGGGCTGTTCGGCGGGCAAGACGGAACAGGACCCTGGAACGGGGATGGAATCCCAGGCAGGGATGGACTGCGACGGACAGGCCGTGGCCGCGTCCAGACAGCCGTCTGCATCCGGACAGGGCAGTGCGCCGGACTATGTGGACGATTTCTACAATGCCGTGAACCACGTGACCCTGGACGGCTGGGAAATCCCTGCCGACCAGCCGGAGATGAGCTGGTTCCGTAAGGTGAGTGAGGAGAACTATAATAAGGTAAATGATATTATCCGGAAGGTTTCATCAGGGACCGGGACCGGAAGCAGGGAAGATGGCGGCGGGACCCCGGCCCAATCAGACACCGGGGAAATCCGCGACCAGGAGAACATCCGCGCCCTGAACCTGACCGGACTGGACCGGGAGGCCAGGGAGAAGGGCGGTTACGGCCAGCGGGCAGGGGAATTCCTGAATAAAATTGAGGATGCAGGCACGGTAGGGGAGCTTTTAAGCGCATCCCTCCGGTTCCAGAAGGATTACGGCATCTATAGCCTGGCGGGGCTGGTATATACAGGGGACAGCGATGACTCCTCCGTTAAGTCCCTGTATTGGTTAAAGCCGGACACGGGGCTGAAACGCGAAGTCTGGTTTTCCGAAGAGGAATCCAACAAAAAGCGGGTGGAGGAATATAAACGGTATCTGACCAGGCTCCACGAATCCAATGGCATGGATACCAGGGAAGCAGGGGAAACAGTGAAACGTGTGACCGCCATGATGAAGGACCTGGCATCCAGCTCCCTGAAAATAGAAGAAACTTATGATGCAAAAAAAACCAACAATGTATATACGGCCAGGGATGCGGCGGCGATTTATCCGGAAGCCCTTTCCATGGAACTGTTAAGCGGGATTTATGGCATCAGGGAGGATGAGAAGACCGTGGTGGCGGAACCGGACGTATGCAGGAAGCTTGGGACCTATCTCACGGAGGACAATCTGCCTCTTTTAAAGGAGTATGTAAAAACCTGCCTTTATGCCGACCTTTCCGCCATGACAGACATGGAATCCCTGAATGCGGCCCAGGAATACCAGATGGCGGTCAGCGGGACGGAAGAAAAAAAGCCTTTTGAGAGGACCGTATCAGAGTCTGTCCAGCAGGAACTGGGATTCCAGTGCGGAAGGCTGTTCTGCCTGAAGTATTTTGATGATGATGCCAAACAGGATGTGACGGACATTGTCCGCAAGGTCATAGACGTGTATGACAGAAGACTGGCGGACATGGAGTGGATGACAGAAACCACCCGGTCAGAGGCGCGGAAGAAACTGGCCGCCATCATGGTGAAGGTGGGGTATCCTGAACAATGGCCCCAGGACCGATACAGCCTGAAGCTGACGGCGCCGGAGGACGGCGGCCTCTATGTGGATAATATCCTGGCCATCAGGAAGGCTGACCAGGATTATATGTTCAGGACCAAGGATGACCCTGTGGACAGGATGGAATGGGAAATGACGCCTCAGACCGTTAACGCCTACTACAATCCGGGCAACAATGAAATCGTGTTCCCGGCAGGAATCCTCCAGCCTCCTTTTTATGACCCCGAGGGCGTGCCGGTCACCAACCTTGGGCGTATCGGCTCTGTAATCGGCCATGAAATCACCCATGCCTTTGATACAAGCGGCTCCCAATACGATGAAAAGGGCAACCTGCGCGACTGGTGGACTGCTGAGGATAAACAGCGGTTTGAGGAGCTGGCAGCCAAGGTGGTGGACTATTATGACACCATGGAGGTAAACGGAACCAAGATAAACGGAAGCCTCACCGCCACTGAGAATATAGCTGACCTGGGCGGGGTTTCCTGCGTGACGGAGATAGCAAAAGATGAGGGATACGACCTGAGGGAGCTTTATAAAGCCTACGCAGCCTTATGGGCCGGTAAATACAGGGATGAGTACCTGGCCTATGTCATGACCAACGATGTCCATTCCCCGGGAATCATAAGGGTGAACGCAGTGTTATCGGCAACCAGTGACTTTTATACTGCATTTCATGTAAAAGAAGGGGACGGGATGTATCAGAAGGTTGAAAACCGCCCCGGAATCTGGTAAATTCATAGATAAGGGAAAGAGGCACGGCTATTGATAGGGCAGTGTTCCGGAACACGGGCGGATGGATGGGGATCCGCGCCCGCCCTGGAGAAAGGAATGAGACCAGGTCATGACATTACAGCAGATGAAATATTTTGTAGCGGTAGCTGATTCAGGCTCCATCAGTGAGGCGGCCAAGCGGCTGTTTGCAGCCCAGTCCAGTGTTTCGGAGGCAGTGCGGGCAGTGGAGGGGCATTATGGGATCAAGGCATTTTTAAGGACGCCCAAAGGCGTCATGCTGACTGGTGACGGCAAGGAGCTGTTCATTGAGTTCAAGGGAATCTTGAACCGCCTGTACTATCTGGATTTAAGGTATGAGGACAAAAAGGACAGCGGTCACGGCTTCTATGTGGCGGCCCAGCACCATATCTGCGGCATGGATTCCTTCATGTCCATCATACAGTCCCTGGATGTGCCTGAATATAACGTGGGATTCAGGGAGTGCAAGACATCCGGGGTCTTTGAGCAGGTGGAAAAGGGGCTGGCGGATCTGGGGGTCATCTTTTTTGCGGAACAGCTGAAAGGCCAGATGATGCAGGAACTCAGGGGACGTGGGATCATTTTCAACCATATTGCCTACCGGACAGCCCATGTCTATCTCCATGAGGGCCATCCCCTGGCAGGATGCAGCCAGATACGGACCGAGGAAATCATCCAGTATCCATTCATCACCTATGACAGGAGTACGGATGCCAATCCGGCCTATACGGAAGTCATCATCCCCCACTACCGCATGAAGAAGGTGATTTCCGTCACGGACCGCGCAGCCGCGTATTCCATCATGCGGACAAACCAGGGGTTCGTGGTGGGAAGCGGATACCATACGGCGGACAGGGCTTATGGGGATATCCGGGCCATCCCCATTAAGGATGGGGTGAACCTGGAGATTGGCTTTATTGTGAAGGGGAAT
Organism: Clostridium pacaense; assembly: GCF_020709765.2. Lineage (NCBI taxonomy): Bacteria > Bacillati > Bacillota > Clostridia > Eubacteriales > Clostridiaceae > Clostridium > Clostridium pacaense. Next base: position 82,800 of record NZ_JAJFEB020000008.1, on the reverse strand, counting down.
TACCTGCTGTCGGACATGGCCCAGCGTTTCATTGAACTGGTGGGGGAAAAGGAGGCATAGCAGGGAAGTAAGGTTAAGGAACCATGGAAATATCATATAGTATCAGCAAAAACGATGGATTCCCATCGTTTTTTTCTGTCTACAGAAGTGAAAGGCCCTGTGATATGATGAAATCAACAAAAGGTATCCTGTCAATCCCGGTGCGCTTTCAAACACGCTCTAGCACCGGAGGCATACAGAAGAAAGGGGAAATGAAACGTATGGAACAAGTAAAGGCCGTCATAAGAAAGTACTGGAAAGTCTATGCAGCGGCAGTAGTGCTGGCATTGGTCTGTGATTCAGTGGGAACCATCAAGATTAACATCGGGATCGGCACCCTGACCCTGTTTCCCATGGTATTCGCAGTCATACTGGGCGGACTCCTGGGACCGGATGTGATCCGGATGTTCAATCAGGGGGAATGCAAGCTGGGAGGAAGCCTGGTGCTGGTGGCGCTGGCGCCCTTCATGGCCAAGATGGGTGTTTCTGCCGGAGCCAACCTGGCCAAGCTGGTGGCGGTGGGACCGGCCCTGATCCTGCAGGAATTCGGCAATCTGGGAACCATTTTCATCTCACTTCCCATTGCGCTGCTGCTGGGCCTGAAAAAGGAAGCCATCGGCGCATGCTACTCCATTAACAGGGATTCAAACCTGGGCCTGACCACGGATATCTACGGGCCGGATGCAAAGGAGACAGAGGGGACGTTTGCGGTATATATTGTTGGTTCTGTCATCGGAACCGTGTTTGTCAGCCTGCTGGCAGGCGTGGTCGCATCCTGGAATATCTTCCATCCACTGGCCATGGGCATGGCAAGCGGGGTGGGCAGCGGTTCCATGATGACCGCGGCGGCAGGGACATTGGGGGAAATATATCCCTCATACGCGGAAGACATCATGGTAATGGGCGGCGCCAGCGACATGCTGACAGGAATCACCGGAATCTACATGGGAACCTTTGTGGGACTTCCTGTTACCAGGAAACTGTACGCGTGGCTGGAACCCAAAATCGGACGCAAATCAAATCACAGGAAATAAGGGAGGGAACGTAAATGGTAAGGAAATATTGTATCCAGCAGGCCGGTCTTCTGTGCCTTGTGGCAGTAATCATGATACTGACCAATATGATTGGTTATCAGATGCCCCTGGCTGATTCCATAGCAGGAATCCTTGTACTCTGCGCCATTGCCCTGTTCGGCCTGACAGTCAGCAGGTTCATGAGCCGTTTTATCAAGCTTCCGTCCATGATGTATGTATCCCTTACAGGGCTGCTTCTGGCCTGCCCCGTATCTCCGGTCAAGGACGTGATCATCCAGGTCACATCCCAGGTGGCATTCATGGCTCCTGCCACCGCATTAGGTGCGTTTGCAGGGATTTCCCTTGGCAAGGACCTTAAAAACTTTGCGAAAATGGGATGGAAGATGGTTGTGATTACATTGCTTGTGATAACAGGAACCTTTATATTCTCTGCCTTCGTGGCAGATTTGGTGCTGCGGGCCACGGGAGCAATCTAAGCCGTGCTGCCGGACAAAGAGGCGTAAAGCCATGATAGCGAGGAGGAAATGATCCAGAATGGAAAAATGTGATATTTTAATCAACGGATGCCGGGTCCTTAACCCGGACATGACGGTTTCAGAAGAACGGAGCGTTGCCATCCATGATTCATGGATTAAGAAAATCGGACCCTCCGGGGAAATGAAAGAGAACTTCCAGGCATCGGAAACCCTGGACGGGACAGGCAAGCTCCTGATGCCTGGCCTTGTGGACGGTCACACCCACACCTGCCAGCAGCTTCTGCGTGGAAGGGTTTCGGATGAATACCCCATGGTGTGGACCAGGTTCCTGGTTCCCTTTGAGAGCAACCTAAGGCAGGAGGACTCCTATATCAGCGGACAGCTGGCCTGTCTGGAGATGATTAAGAACGGGACCACTTCATTTGCGGATTCCGGCGGCGTCCATATGGAACGTGTGGCTGACGCGGTGCTGGAATCAGGCATGCGTGCGGCCATTGCCAAATCCACCATGGATATGGGCAATGCAATTACCGGAGCAATGAAGGAGACGGCAGAGGAAGCAGTCAGGCACACCAGGGATTTGTACCAGGCATATGACGGCAAAGGGGACGGGAGGATATCCATCTGGTTTGCCATCCGACAGGTCATGACCTGTTCAAGGGATTTGATTGCCATGGTAAGGGATGCCGCTGCTGAACTGAACACGGGAATCCATGCCCATCTGTGTGAGCACAAGGACGAGGTCAGCTTCTGCCTGCAGAATTACCAGCTGCGCCCGGCCCAGTTCCTGGAGTCCATGGGCGTCCTCGGCCCCAACCTCCTGACTGCCCACAACGTCATGCTTTCCGACGAGGACATTGCCATCATGGCCAGCCGGGATGTAAAGGTAATCCACTGCCCAAGGGCCAACCTCTCCAACCATGGATTCCCAAAGACGCCCCAGATCCTTCAGGCAGGACTTAGCGTGGGCCTTGGCTGCGACGGCGCGGCCCCATCCAACCTGGATCTGTTTGATGAGATGAAGGTGCTGCGCTACGGCATGATGGCATACTGGGGACTCCCGTCCTTTAACCCGGTGGTCATGACCTGCCCCACCCTTCTTAAGATGGCTTCCTGGGGCGGCGCCAACGCCATTGGCAAGGGCGGCATCCTGGGCACGGTGGAGGAAGGGAAGAAAGCGGATGTGATCCTTCTGAACATAGACCAGCCCCATCTGACCCCCACCCAGAACCTGATTAACACGGTTGTGGAGGCAGCCAACGGGCATGACGTGACGGATTCCATCATCAACGGCAGGATAGTCATGAAGAACCGGGAAGTACTGACCCTGGACGAGGAGAAGATACGCAGGGAAGCGCAGGTACATATGGAGGAGATCATTAAGCGCGCATATTAGATAGGACCGTGGAATGCAACCGTTATGAAGCGGACCCCTTTTGTCAGACAAAATAGTCTGATGAAAGGGGTTTTTCCGATGTCCGGAAGAAAAATGTATGGCAATGAATGAAAGCCAGGAATGGCACTGCGGTATTAGCAGGGGATGGGAACGCAAAAAAACATAACAAACATCAAAAACTCATATAACATATTTGCCAATGCAATGCTACAATGGTAAAAGGAAGGGTCTGTTGTGGGAGGGTGATATGAAAGGTATGGGGATGCCAAAACACATGGCGATGATAAAACATATGGCAATGATAAAACACATGACAATCAGGAACAAGATACTGCTGGTCATCACGGCTGTCCTGATGCTTTGCAGCATCCTGATAACCTCGGTCTGGTATACTGCCAGCAGTAAGATGGCAGGTACATACCTGAAGGACATTTCAGAGAGCACCATGAGGGATGCGTGCCAGGCCTTTGAGTATCTGCTGACAGATACCTCCTATATGGCGGCCATGGTTTCGCTCAATGACAGGAACATCATACGGCCCGTGGAAGCCTTGAATGAACGGACCATCATGGAGAACGGCCAGTGGAACATGGAATATCTGAAAAACAGGAGGATCATAAAGGAATTCATCAATGACCTGAACGGCTATAAGTACTATATCGTGGGAATTGGCGTGATCGTAAATGAAACATGCACCTTTTCCACCTCCCATCTGGTGGAGGGGCAGGGGGATGTCTATGAACGGATCATGCAGCTGGACCAGGACAGGCTTAAGAAGAATATCGTCATGCTGGAGCCCATCCACGTGGAGGGCGGTAAGTCCACCTATAACAGCGACTACGTGGTTCCGGCTGTCAGGGGGATTACGGACTGGAACCAGAGGATAATCGGCTACACCGTGATGTATTTTGATTACGGCGTCATAGAGGACATGTTTTCCTCCAACCTTCCGGAGGGAAGCCGGTTCCAGGTTGCAAACGGAAGCCGGTCCCTTATTTTCTCCAACTGCGGCGATGAACTGCTGGATATCTCCCATCCCATACAGGGGTATGTGTATAATACATTTGAAGCCGATGATGTGGACTGGACCTTTACCATGGCCCTGCCATCGGATTATTATACGGCGGATATATACCGGACCGCGCTGTTTACCGGGGCCATCATGGTTGTGATCCTCCTGCTGGCAGGCCTGCTTTCCGGCCTGGTGGTGTCCAGGTCCACCAGGGAAATCACGGTGTTAAAGGACAGCATGCAGAAGGTTTCCGCAGGCAACCTGTCCGTGAGCTATGCCGTCAGGGCCGAGGACGAGATAGGGCAGATGGGGCATACCTTTAACCACATGGTAGTGCGTATCCGGGAACTGATGCACCGGATTACTGAGGAGGAAAAGCAGAAACGGCTGATTGAGATGGATTTCCTCCAGGCCCAGATCAATCCCCATTTCATCTCCAATGTGCTTAACAATGTGGTCTGGATGGCAAAGCTGCAGCACGCGGACAACATCGTCCCCCTGATCCATTCCCTGAATGCCATGCTTCAGAATGTGATGCACCGCAGGAACGACATGATAACCCTGGAGGATGAGCTGGAATACGTGGATAATTACCTGACCATTGTTGAATACAGCGGAAGCTATGACTTTGTCGTGGAAAAGAAAATCAGTGAAGATACAAAGGAACTGTACGTGCCCCGATTCATCCTGCAGCCCATCATGGAAAATGCAATCTACCACGGCCTGCCCGCGGACCTGTCCAGGCAGGGGACCATCCGGATTGAGGCATGGAGGGAGGAGGACAGGCTGAACATCGTCATAGAGGACAATGGGGAAGGGATGACGGAGGAGCAGATAGAGGCAGTCCTTGGCACCCCGGCAGGAGACAGGAAACGTTTTAACGGGATCGGCATTTCCAATGTAAATGCCAGGATCCGTCTGTTCTTTGGGGAGGACTACGGAATCCGTTATGAAAGCAGCCCGGGGGAATATACAAAGGCTGTATTAGTCCTGCCCGCAGTGGACAGCGCGGGGGAGGAATAAGGAGGTATGAGGGGATAAATGGCAAAAATAAAGCTGATGATTGTGGATGATGAGCTGATAAGCAGGAATACCATTAAAAAACTGCTGGAGAAAAACGAATCCTACGAAGTGGTGGCTGATTTCTCCGATGGAAAGGCGGCCCTGGACTGGCTGCGGGGAAATGATATCGACATCCTTCTCTGCGACATGCAGATGCCGGGGATGAACGGCGTGGAGTTAATCCGTATGATCCATGTAATCAATGAGTTCCTTCCGGTCATAGCAATCAGCGCCTTTGACAATTTTGACTATGTAAGGGGAAGCCTTGTAAACGGCGCAGCCAATTACCTGCTGAAACATGAATTGACCAGGAAACATCTCATATCAGCCTTGGACCAGGCAAGGGATAAATATAAGATCGTGCCGGAGGAACGGACCATCCGGCACCGTGTCGGGTATTGCTTTTATGACAGGAAGGAATTCACGGCGGACAATATCAGGAACATGGCGGACAGCGGCGTGCTGGATTTTTGCTGCTCCAATATGGCTGCCATTGCAATCAGCCCGGATTACAGCTTTCCGCCGGGGGTAAAACCGGCTGATTATAAGCACGATATCTGCAAGGCGGTGATTGATATCCTGGGGCAGATCCTGGGCAAGGAATATGGGTACCTGATCTGGCAGACCAGGCAGGAGCACCTGATCCTGCTGGTTTCATTTAACGGTGTCACCAGCACCCTTTACATGCTGAACGTGATAAAAAACCTGGCAGGAAGGCTTCAGCGCCAGATCATCCGCATGCTGGACCTTACGGTTACCATCATATGCGGCAATCCCCAGACGGACCTTCAGGCAGCGGTGAAGGACGCCTGTCAGATGGATGGGCTGCTGGAGGACAAATTATACATAGGCGGGAACCGTGTCACTGCGGCTGCCATGGCCAGACGGCTTCATTACGGCACGGAAGATGTGCCTCCCAGCTACTGGAAGCAGCTGGTATTTGAACTGGAAAGCGGTACGGGAGGCACTGCGGAAACGCTGAACGGATTCTTTGGCTGGATGGAAGAGATAAGGGCGCCCCTGGAGCGGGTCAGGGATATCAGCCAGCGTCTGGCGGGCCTGATTGCGCAGGGCCGGGTAGTGGATGAAAAGGACAGGGATGCGGTTCTGGAACGCATCCGGGAGTATGAAATCCTGGAGCAGTTCCGGGAGGACATCCTGGAGTTATATGCGCGCAGCCGGGAAGCCGGTCCGCAGCCGGATAAGCAGGCATATTCCCCTGTCATACAGCAGGTCCTTAACTATGTCCAAAAGAACTTTGCCAGTGACATTTCCCTGGAAAAATGCGCCGAGGTCACTGGCAGCAGTTACACCTATCTCAGCAGGCAGTTCAAGCAGGAGACAGGACAGCGGTTTGTGGAGTATCTGAACCAGCAGAGGGTGAACAAGGCTAAGAGCCTGCTGATACGCCATGATATGACCATGAAGGAAATAATTGAACAGTCGGGGTTTCGCAGCTACACGTATTTCTTCAAGATATTCAAGGAATCTGAGGGGCTGACGCCCAGCGAGTTCATGGCAAAAAATTAGAGTAAATCCCAAAATATTAGTATCCATTTTATGGCCGCCTCCTTTTATAATATGTATCAGGAGGTGGCCATAATGAATAAATTAGGGAAAAAAAACAACTGGTCCGCGTATCTTTATATCCTGCCGCTGATGGTCCTGTCTTTTGCGCTGATTTACTACTGTATCATCTGTACGGTGGGAACCAGCTTCACGGACTGGAACGGGATGTCTAAGGAAATGAACTTTGTCGGCTTTAAGAATTACACGAAAATGCTCCATGACAAGACCTTCTGGACAGCGGTGGTCAACAATGTGATTTTCTTTTTTGGGACAGTATTCATCCAGGCTGGGCTGGGATTTTTGCTGGCAGTGCTGCTTAAGAACCGGCTGCCGGGCAGCAATCTTTTCAAGGCCATATACTTTATGCCCATTGCCATGGCAACGTCCATCATCACGGCTATTTTCCGTATCCTGATGGATCCGACCAACGGCGCCCTCAATACATTCCTCAGGGCGGTGGGGCTTGATGTATTTGCAGTCAGCTGGCTGGGGGATCCCAGATATGCGCTGTTATCTGTCATCATCGTCAACATTTTCCAGTGGATGGGCTTTTCCATGATCATCTATTATGCCGGGCTGATGAGCCTTCCGGATGACGTGTATGAGGCTGCCAGGATTGACGGGGCCGGGTTCTGGAGGACCACCTTATCCGTCACATTCCCCATGGTAAAGGGAACCACCAATGTCCTTATCATACTTGGGATTGTGGGGTCCTTAAAGACATTTGACATTGTAAAGCTGCTGACAGGAGGCGGTCCGGGAAGGTCCAGCACCGTGCTGAACACCTACCTTTATGAAAAGGCCTTTAAGGACTTTAACGCAGGTGGGGCGGCCTCCATCGGCGTTGCCATCCTGATTATCGCGGTCATCATGTCGTTTCTGCAGATTAAGCTTGGCAAGGAGGATTGAGGATGAAAAAGAATCAATGGAAAACAGCGGCGCCCACGTACCTGGTATTTGTCCTCTGCGCCCTTATATGGCTTCTGCCAATCGGCACTGCCTTTGTAAAATCCTTTCAGATTAATGGAATCGGAAACTATCAATATGTACTCAGCTATGACAAAATCAGCTACTTCAGGGTAGTGTTCAACAGTATGTTCATCGCGGTGAGTACCGCGGTCCTGGTCACGCTCATAACCACCCTGGCTGCATTTGCTTTTTCGAAAATGCAGTTTTTCGGAGGAAAGCTTCTGTACGGCGCAATCCTCGCATGCCTGGCGGTCCCGGTGGCTGCCGTGACCAGCCCCCTCTTTGCGGCCATCAAGAATTTTGGGCTTTTGGATAAGCATCTGGGGGTCATGATCCCGCTGGTGGCGTTCAACGCGCCCATGATGCTTTTGATGATTAAGAATTACTTTGACACCATTCCGGATGAGCTTTTAGAGAGCGCCAGGATTGACGGTGCATCCAGTTTCCGCATCTGGCTGGAGTTCATGGTGCCCTTAAGCGGACCTATCATAGCCAATGTGCTGGTGCTGACCTTCATCTATTCATGGAATGACTATCTGGTTCCCCTTCTGGTCATGAGAAGCGAGAAAAACTATACGGTCACCCTGGCGGCCCAGTACTTTGTATCCAGTACCTACCAAAGCCCGGCGGACGTGGCCAGGATTTACGCGGTCATGATGCTTCTCACACTGCCGTCCATCATCGTATATCTATTCAGCCAGAAGTTCCTGGTGGGGGGAATTACCAGCGGTTCGGTCAAAGGCTGATTCAATCATTAATTTAATCTGGAGGTCACATATGAATGATTTCATGCCTGTAACAGGCAGCAGCACCTATTGTAACCCGGTCCCGTTTTCAGATGGGAAGATCCATACAAACCCGGATCCCTTCATCCTGCGCTGGTGCGGTCTGTACTACTGTTATGCGTCCGATGAACACGGTGCAAAGGTAAGTGTTTCAGAGGACCTGGTGCACTGGGAGGACAGGGGATATGCAATCCGTGAACAGGGGTACCACCATTACTGGGCGCCCTCCGTCATCTATCTGAACGGTACATTTTACATGTATTATTCCAATATCCCCATGGAGGAAACAGACTGTCATGAGCAGCATCTTAAGGTGGCAAAATCAGATGATCCCCTTGGCCCCTTTGTGTGGGAAAAGACATTTTTTGACCACTTCTCCATTGATTCCCACCCGGTGATGTGGGGCGGGAAAATGTATATGTTCTATTCTGTCAATGACTGGTTCGGGACAGAGGATAAGGTGGCCGGGACCTGTATCCTGTTAGACGGGATGCGCACCCCATACGAGTTTTCCGGCCATCCAAGGCCGGTAGTGGCGCCCGGTATCCGCAAGGAAATATTTGAAGAAAACAGGTTTGGGGATGGAAGGGACTGGTACACCATCGAAGGGGCCTGCACCGTGTCCCATAACGGGAAGACGTGGCTTCTCTATTCAGCCAATGCCTATGAGCATGAGGACTATTTTGTGGGGACCTCGGTGGCGGATGAGAAGGCAGTGTTCCATGAGATGGAGTGGCACAAGTATCCTGACCCCTATACCTGGTGTCCGCTTTTAAAGAGGAATGAGCTGGTGGAAGGCACCGGGCACAACACCGTGACAAAGGCGCCTAACCTGGTGGACGACTGGATTGTATACCATGGAAGGAATGCTGCGGATGAGCTTGTTCTTGGAACGGAACAGAGGAATATGCGCATTGACCCGCTGTATTTTAACGGCAGCCATATGCTGTGCTTCGGTCCATCCATGTGGGAAAAATCCAGCCCCTTGGCGCCCCATATCATGGTGCGGGAACAGGAGGTAAAGGAGATTTTCTGGGCAGGGGAAAGCCCCCTTGTTTACCGTATGGAGTGCTGGATAAAAGCAGGAAGGAGCCACAGCGGGGCCAGGTACGGAATCTATCTGGATTACCGGGATGAGAGGAATTATGTGGAGGCAAGGCTGCATTCCGGACAGAGGAAACTGACGCTTTTAGAATGCTTTGACGGGGCGGTGGCAGAACTTGCAGACTGGGAACTGCCTGTGGATTTTGACTACAAAGTGCCTCATCTGCTCCTTGTGCAGAGGAATTTTAACAGCTTTGACCTGTGGATGGATGAACAGCCGGCGATTACCGCCCATACATGTTGCATGGGAATGTGTATGGGAATGGGTGGAGTGGATGACAAGGCAGGAAACGGGGAATGTGCGGCGGGAAAGATTGGCGTTGTACCGTATTTTACCCAGGTCACGGTCAGCAGCATGGCTGTGACCGGACATGCCCGGCTGGAGGGTAGACAGCTTCAGAAAATGACGGCCTTCTATGGATTTTCACATGGAACTGCCAGTGGAAGCGGGCTGTCCTTTGGCACGGGAAAGGCAGTGTTGGCAGAGAAACCATGGGATGAAAACCATACGGAAGAGTTTGAGTTTGCGGTAGACGGGGAACAGCCGTCCATACAGATCATGCGCGGGAATACTGTACTTGGAGAGAAATCCATCCAGACGGGATGCGGCGGACAAAAGCAGTTTTCCCTGTATCATGCGGTGTTCAGGAACCAGGAGTGGATTTTACTGGATGGGGAACCAATTTCCCCTTTACAGAAAGGCGGGGACGCATTTACAATCCAGATACAGGGACTTAAAATAACCCGGTACAGCTATACAAAAATTTAAATGAAACGCAAAAAAATGGAGTCATGCAGACAGTAAAAATAAGGTATGCTTTAGATACAAAAAAGCAGAAACGGGAGGTTTAAAAATGAGAAAGAGAAGGATAATGGCAATGACACTGGCAGCCGTTATGGCGGCTTCGCTGACAGCATGTGGAGGCTCTGATAAAGGAACTACAACCCCTGCCCCTGGACAGAACCAGGAAAGCGCTGCAAAGGACAGCGGGGCAGACAGCGCGAAGGATAGCGCGGAGGGTAAAAACGCAGACAGTGCAGAGGGCAGCGGGGAGCAGGTGACCCTGACATACTGGTCCTGGCTTCCGACGGTTGAACAATCCGGGACAATGATTGCGGATTTTGAGAAGGCCAACCCGGATATTAAGATTGAGTATATCAGGACAGAGCAGGACGATTACTTTGAAAAGCTTCAGGTTGCAATGGCATCCGGTACGGGTCCCGACCTGTTTGGGCTTACCACAGGCCCGATGGCGAAACAGTATGCGCCGTTTACCGAGGATATGAAAGGACTGGCAGACCAGTACCTGCCCGGCTGGGACGGAGTCATCAGCGGGACAGCCGTGAACCAGTGTGTGACCGAAGACGGCCACATGGTAGGTATGCCGCTGCTGGTGGCAGGTATGACTGACCTTCTGTACAACAAGACACTGATGGACGAGTGCGGGATAGAGAAGGTTCCCACCACTTACGCAGAATTAAAGGACGCGGCTGAAAAAGCAAAGGCAAAAGGCTATGTGTGTGTGGCGGCCGGGGCAGCGGATGACTGGATTAACTCCGACTGGTTTGTACAGATCTCAAATGAATTTGAGAAAGGCGCTGTCTATGAGGCGGAGCAGGGAAAACGCCCATGGACAGACCAGTGCTTTGTGGATACCATGAAAGCATGGCAGAACCTGTTTAGCGACGGTATATTTGAGGACGGTGCCCTTGGCGTTGCCACCTATCCGGATGCCCGGGACCAGTACTTCTTTGCAAGAAAGGCCGTGTTCTTCATGACCGGATCCTGGCATCTTGGCCCGGTTTCCCCATCCGCACCGGAGATTCAGGGGACGGAGATTTCCAACCAGAAGGACATAATCGGAATGAGCGTATTCCCATCCATGACAGAGGACGGAACCATATGCGGCACATCCGGCGTGGACATCGTGCTGGCTGTCAACAAGGACTGCAAGGAGAAGGAAGCAGCCATGAGGTTTGTTGAATACATGTCCAACGGAGAGGGGCAGCAGTATTGGGTGAACCGTCTCCAGGGAGCGCCGGTGTCCAGCGAAATCCAGTATACGGGAACCGTTGACGGCGAACTGCAGCAGCAGTCCATTGACGAAGTAAACGATTATGTGAGCAATGCGGTTGGAAACCGTAAACTGGTCAACAGCGAAATAGAGACTGCAATCCAGGTCGCAATGCAGAACGTGGCAGCCGGAGCCGACCCGGCCCAGGAACTGAAGGGCGTTCAGAGTGTGGCTGATTCACAGTAAAACATGATAAAATATACCATCAGGCCCCGGAGCCATGTGGCACGCATCCTTACAGGAGCCGCCCAGGGCTTTTGGATATAAAGAAATGAATAGGAAATAAGGAATAAGGATTAGGGAATAAGGATTAGGAAATAAGGATTAGGAAATAAGGAATCCTGCCGGTCCTGTATGCCGCATCTTTTCCCGCCATGAGTTTATATGAAGTTAATATTGAAATGGTATCATGGGAAACAAAAACAGGGAAAAGGTATATGCCGATGGACAAGTGCCAGCAGACATATCCAATAGGAGGACGATACAGGATGGTAAGAAAAGCTTCCGGTAAATGCAAGGTATTTTTATTAACTGCGATCCTGTCCCTGACCTTCCATTCCTTTCCCGCCTGGGCGGGACAGTGGATACAGGATGAAATCGGGGACTGGTATTATGAGGTGGAAAACGAAGAAACTGGGGACGGGCTGGCCCGGGAAGGCGGCGTCCAGGATACCCGGGAAACGGTCGTCCTGACGGGATGGAACCGGATTGACGGACGCTGGTATTACCTGGATTCCCAGACCGGCGTATGGATTCCCAGACCAAGTCTCACATCCGAGGCAGCCAGCCATCTTCTGGATAATAAACTGAAGGACCTGGGCCTGTACCAGGATGAGGAGGAAGAACTGGAGTTCAAGGTGGATTATGAGGATGACAGCCAGCTTATCCTCTCAGTGGGATATGAGGAAAAACCAGGACAGTTCCACCGTCTTAATTCCTATGGGATTGACAGGAAGAAGGGAACCGCGGAACCTGTCATTGGAAAGGAAATCATTTCATTGTGGTGAGAAGGGGGGAGATACTGGCCTGACCTGTTATTCCTGGGACATTGTTAAGTGTACAGATAAAAAATATAAATTGGATGCCAGCTGGATATATGCCAGCTGGTATTTTTGTGCTGTCTCACCGTATTTTTGGAAAGCATATTTTTCGACAAGAGATACTTTTTTATGGTGGTTCATATTTTTGTATCAGAGTAATGTGGAGAAATAAAATTTATTGATAAAAATGTATAAAAATATATTGACGAAAACGGTTTCTTGAGATAATATATACATAGCAAGTCAAGAAAACGGTTTCATGGGAGGGGGATATAACGGAAGATATCAAGTGTTAGTTAAATATTCATTAAAATAATGTGTTCATCAAAAGTAACCGTCAATTAGGATAATACTGATTCAAAAAGAGGAATGAGATGAAATTTGAAGCATTGGGCCGAGAAGGCAATATTGGCAGTTTAAGTATAAAAAATCGAATTGTTCTCCCTGCATTGAACAATAACTTTACACATAACGGATATATGACAGAAGAATCCATTGATTTTTATGTGTCAAAGGCAAGGGGAGGGGCAGGTCTTGTTATTGTGGAGGCTACTTCCGTGGATTATCCACGCAGCCGTTCTGTATTAAACCCAGCCATTGACCATGAAAAATACATATCTGGTTTTCAGCGCATCGCAGATGGATGCCATCAGTATGGTGCGAAAGTATTTGTTCAGTTAAGCCATGTTGGGCGTCAAAGCAGGAGAAGCACTACTGGTATGGACCCTGTAGCCCCATCCCCCATTGCCAGTAATTCCCCACTCTATCCGGATACGCCAAAGGTATTGGAGAAAGAGGATATTACTGGGATTGTGGACAAGTTTGCTGCGGCTGCGGTAATCGCAAGGAAGTCAGGCCTGGATGGAGTGGAGATTATAATGGGGCACGGTTATCTGGCCAATAATTTCCTCTCTCCGGTTTCAAACCAGAGAACAGATGAATACGGAGGCCTGAAAGGGGGAATTAAATTCTGCTGTGATATCATTTCCGGGATTAAGGCGGCCTGTGGGAATGAATACCCGGTGATTTGCCGGATTAACGGGGATGATTATATTAAGGAGGGTGGAAATAGTATTGTGGAGGCCCAGCTTATTGCGCAGGAATTAGAGAAAGCTGGAGCAGATGCAATTAATGTATCCGCAGGCATGCGTGACTCCCAGTTAAGTTTTAATGACCATACTTCAGGCCAGCCCAGAGGTGCATGGATTCATCTGGCAGAACGTATCAAGAGGGGGATAGGAATTCCGGTAATTATTGTAAAACGTTTTAATCCGGAACTTGCTGAGGTTACACTAGAAAGAGGGCAGGCTGATTTTATTGCATTTGGAAAACAGTTTATCTGTGATCCTGATTTTGGGTCAAAGGTTCTTAATGGGCATTTGGAGGATATCATCCCATGTACATCGTGCTGCCAGGGATGCTACGATGAACTGTGGATGAAGAAACCTATTACGTGTATGGTCAATCCAAGTGTGGGAAAAAAGATGACATACCTGGCTGAACGGGGGAAGAAGAAAGGGAGTAAAACAATACTGGTTGTTGGAGGTGGTCCGGCAGGGTGCGAAGCTTCGCTGGAATTGGCCAGGCTGGGACATAAGGTCACAATGGTCGAGAAGGAAACGGTGCTGGGAGGAAAATATTGGTACTGTACACATACAAAGGCTAAGAAGGAAGTTGAGGATGTTTTTCGCTATTTTGCTTATGCTTTAGAAAAAGCGGGTGTAGATGTGCGGTTAAGAAAAGCATTTTCCAGAGAGATGCTGGATGAATTAAAGCCGGATATATTGATTGATGCTACCGGAGCAGAGTTTAAAATGCCGGATATAGAGGGTATCAATCTTCCCAGTGTCATGACTCCAACAGAGGCTTTGGATGGCTCCAAGGAATTAGGGGAATATGTAGTTGTGGTTGCCTGCAGTTATAATTGTACATGGACCTGCCGTAAGATATCAGAGGATATCCCGGATGATATTGTGGGGATGAAAACCAGTGAAAGCCATGCCTGTTCAGCGGGACATGCAGCAGCAGATGTAGCGGAAGAACTGGCGAATCAGGGAAAGAAGGTCTGTATCATTACAGGAAGGGATGAGTTTGTTCCTGGTATGGGATTTACAAACCGCGGCAATATGCTGAAACGCTATTTCCAGAAGAATATAACTGTTTCTACAGGATTAAAAGTAAAGAAAATACTGCAGGATGGACTTGTATGTGAAAAGGAGGGAATGGAATTCAAGGTATGTGCAGACAGCATTGTGATGAGCACTGGTATGAAGAGCAGCAGTTATATTAAGAAGCAGGCAGAGAACTTTGGGGGTGTCTTTTATCAGATTGGGGACTGTGGGACAATCGGCAATGCCTTAAAGGCATTTCATGGCGCATATGAACTGTCCGGTATGATATAGAGGAGGTAAGAATGGATACGTTTCGTGAGGCTCTTATAACTGAACCTGGAAAAATTGTATTACATGAAGCTGAAAAAAAGACGCCTGGTAGTGGAGAGGTTATGATAAAGGTGGTGTCGTCCGCTATTTGTGGAAGCGATATGCATCTGTATTCAGGAAAACATCCATATGCAAAACTGCCAACTACGGTTGGCCATGAGCTGGCAGGAGTGATAGAAGAGGTTGGCGCGGATGTGACCAGGTTCAAAGTAGGAGACAGGGTATGTGTTGAACCGCTTATTACCTGTGGCCAGTGTTACTATTGTCAGAGAGGGCGATATGATTACTGTGAAAACCTCAGGTTAAAGTACCGCAGCGGCAGCAGTGGGTATGCGGACTACTACTATGCCAAGGAGCGGTGGATCCATCTTTTGCCAGATGAAATTTCCTATGACGAGGGCGCATTAATGGAACCTCTGGCCTGTACGGTTCACGCCGCAATGAAAGCCAGGATTCAGTTGTGTGATTCTGTCTGCGTCATGGGAGACGGCCCTATAGCACTGTTACTTGCACAATTGTCTCTTGCCGCCGGGGCAACCCATGTATATGTACTGGGAATTATGAAAAGAAACCTGGAACTTGCAGAACGGCTGGGCTGCATACCACTTCAGAGTGGGCATGATGCGGTACAGGAGGTGCTTAGGAGAACAGAGGGACGCGGCGTGGATGTTACATTTGAAGCGGTTGGGATTCCTGTTACTTTTAATCAGGCCATGGCTGTAACGAGAAAAGGTGGAAGGGCTGTTATTTTTGGTATATTCGAAGATGAATTCAGCACAAAATCCCTTGTAGATGCAATGGTAAAAGAAATTGAGGTGGTAGGAACCTCCAGTTACTGTTGGGATTTTCAACGGGGAATCGATTTGGTATCATCTGGCCGGATTGATTTAAAGTCACTCATTACCCATCATTTCCCTTTGGATGAAGTACAAAAGGCCATGGATATCAAAAAAAGCCCTGGTGAAGAACCACTTAAGATAATACTAAAACCGTAAAGAAGAGGTGATATTTTGAATAAAATTGCAATTATAACGGGCGGCAGCAGAGGGATTGGATATGGAATTGCCCGTAAACTGGTGGAAGACGGTTATACGGCAGCCATACTGGATATAAATGCGCTCGCTGCGTATCAGGAGAATTTTGATGGACTTAAAGCATTGAATCCGGACTGTATATACTATCAGGGCGATATAACGGACCGGAAGGTCAGGGAGGATTTTGTGGCATTGGTGGTGAAACGCTTTGGCCGGATTGATGTTTTGGTCAACAATGCGGGTGTGGCGCCAAAGGTCCGCACGGATATTCTCGAGATGACAGAGGAGAGTTTTGATTATGTGGTTGGGACGAATCTTCGGGGAACTATGTTTATGACACAGTTAGCGGCAAATCAGATGCTGAGTCAGCCATGGGAAGGAGAAAAACGGGGCACAATCATTAATGTTGGTTCAGCGTCCAGCACTGTATCATCGCCCAACCGTGCAGAATACTGTATGTCAAAGGCCGGACTATCCATGCTGACGACCGTGTATGCTGACCGCCTTGCGGGGGAAGGAATCCTGGTTCATGAAGTCCGCCCGGGTGTCATAGATACAGATATGACGAAAGTGGTACACGATAAATATAGCAGGATGATAGAGGAGGGCCAGTTTCCAATTAAGAGATGGGGATACCCCGAGGATATCGGTAATGTTGTAAGCCTGATGTGCAGTGAGAAATTTGTATATACCACTGGTAACTACATAGACGTAGATGGCGGATTTCATATCAGGAGAATGTGAAACTGCCCATAATCAAAAGGAGGAAACATATGAAAAGGATTCTTGCGGTTCTTTTAGCAATCACATTGACCGGTTCACTGACAGCATGCGGAACTGGTAAGAAGGAAGAAACAAAGGCAGGGCAGGAGACTAAGGCAGCTCAGGAAGTAAAAACGGAGAGCAAGGATGAGACAAGTGCCGCGCAGGAGGAAGCTGCTGCATCGGATGGGCAGACAGAGGGTATAGTGCCGGATTATCTGGAATTTTTCAGCGGTTCCCAAGGCGGAAGTTGGTATCAGGTGGGATCCCAGCTGGCGGCGCTTGCACAGGAAGCAACCGGCATCACATCCAAGGTGGCTGCAGGCGGCGGATCAGCTAATCCTGATACATTGCAGAATGGCGAGGGATATTTCGGTCTTGTGTACAGTGGTGTAGGTTATCAGGCTTACCTGGGTGAGGGGGATTATACAGAACCTCATAGTAATTTGAATGCGGTCATATCAATGTATTCCATGCCATTTCTGATTGTAGCATTAAGCGGTGATGAGTCTGTGAATAGCATATATGATCTCTCAGATAAAAATCTTTCATTAGGTAAGGCAGGGCAGACCGGCTATACCATAGCCCAGGCCGTGTTAAAAGCCCATGGTATTGATCTGGAAGGGGAATCCTTTACCGGAATGAACAGCTTTTTAGGAGATTCGGAACGCATGGATATGCTCAGGGACCGCCAGCTGGATGCAATTACCGGCCTGCTTCCTCTGGATAATTCCACACTACAGAGCATGAGCATGACACCCGGTATTAAGCTGATCAGCATGGATGAAAATGTAATTAACGAAATCCAGGCTAATGTTCCCGGACTGGAGAAGATAACGATTGCACCTCATTCGTTTGATGAGAATCAGGAGGAAGAGATTGTGACTGTGGCGGCAATAACCTCGCTATATTGCCGTGATGATCTGGATGAAGAAACCGTATACAAAATAACAAAGGCTATCTATGAAAATGCATCATCCCTGTATCAGTATTTTGGCGAGGAGAACAGTGTGATTCTGAATAACCCTTTGTCAGGTATTGATGAAAAGATGCCTGTCCATCCAGGCGCTGAGCGGTTCTATCGTGAAATCGGTATCATTAAGTGACAAAAATCTGTCTAGAAAATGAGGTAGTGACATGAGCAGTTTTCAACAAAAAACAGGTCTGTTCGAGTATGCTGTACATCAGAAGAAATTGACACCCCGTTCGTTTCTGGCAATGTTATTGAGTATTATTTCAGTATTTATGGTGGTTTATTTTCTGGTGACTGCTTACTGTGGTACGCCAGTTGCTATTGCCCATCGTCTGCTTTTTGTCCTATTTATTATGCTGCTTGCCTTTTTCCTTCATCCGACAAAGCGTAAGAACTGGTATGAACCGCTTAATATATGGTCTGTGTACGATATTGTATGTGTGGTTTTAGCAGTTGTCTGCGTTGTGTATTATATCAGTGATTTGGACAACTGGCAGCTTCGTATGTTTCGCCCAAGCAGGCTGGATACGGTTTTTGGGACAGTATTCATTTTCCTGGTAATGGATATAACCCGGCGTATGGTGGGAATGACAATGTTTTGTGTGGTCCTCTTTTTTGGGCTTCACACCAGTTTTGCCAACTATTTTCCGGGTTTTCTGAAAACAGCGCCGACCTCATGGGTGCGCCTTGTTGATATATTGGTAAGTGATCAGGGCATATTTTCCGAACCCGTGCAGTCCATGGCTTCTTACATCATACTGTTTTTACTGTTTGGGGCGATTTTGGAGGAAAGCGGGGCTGGCAGGTATTTTATTGATATTGCCTATGCCATAGGAGGACGCTTTACAGCTGGTCCGGCTAAGACTGCAGCAATCTCCAGCGCATTGTTCGGCAGTATATCAGGAAGTTCCGTATCCAATGTTGTATCTACCGGGTGTTTCACGATTCCCTTGATGAAGTCTACCGGCTATTCATCTGAGGAGGCAGGAGCAACGGAGGCTGTTGCATCTACTGGCGGCAATTATATGCCGCCAATCATGGGGGCGGTAGCGTTTGTTATGGCGCAGTATCTGAAGGTCCCATACATACAAATAGTGCGGTATGCAATCATACCGGCCATGCTTTATTACATCGCCCTTCTATCCTATATACATTTCGATGGATTAAAGAAGAACATACATCCAATGGACAAGAACGGGCTGCCGTCCTTCAAAAAAAGTATTATAGAAGGAGGACATCTGATTCTGGCGCTGGTATGCCTGGTTATCTTTTTAATCTATGGATATACAACCAGTATGGGGGCTTTCTGGGGAGTTGTTACTTTATTCTTTCTTACCTTTGTGCGTAAAAATACAAGGCTGAAACCGTCACAGATAATAAAATCGTTTGAAAAGACGGCACAGACCTCCATTTCCGTAGGCATTGCCTGTGCGGCAGCAGGAATCATCATCGGATGTATGTATTCCTCAGGCCTGAGTGTCAGCCTGTCATCCATTATTATTAAAGCAGCGGATGGAAGCCTGTTGATTACATTAATCTATACGGCCTTATTTTCTTTGGTCCTGGGATGCGGCATGCCTTCGGTGGGGGTTTATCTAATCCTTGTGACGACTATCATCCCGGCGCTGACCCAGATGGGGGTAAGCCCTATTTCAGCACATTTCTTTGCATTTTATTTTGCGGTCGTGTCTAATATAACCCCGCCTGTCTGTGTTGCAGCCTTTGCCGGAGCTGCAATTGCAGAGGCATCACCTATGAAAACCGGATTTAAAGCATTTACTATTGGCATAGCGGCCTACATCATTCCTTTCTTATTTGTGTATCATCCCGCAACCCTTGCCATAGGAAGTGCTGGCGAGATTGTCATAGCCATCATTGATGGGGTAATAGCTGTTGTATGTTTATCTGTTTGTGTTGCCGGATACTTTTCACGCCGGCTCAGGAATATTGAACGTTTTCTGGCATTCGCGGTAAGTATATTGGTAGTAGCTCCATTTGCGGCTTCTAACTTTATTGCCTATGTGATTTTTGCATGTATCGCTGTGCTGCAGATTGTGACTATGATCAGACAAAAGAAAGGAGCGTAACCATGGAATATTTCACAAAACAATACATGACTGGGCCAGAGGGGGCACATCGCCGGGCCGTGTATAAGGCAATGGGTTTTACAGATGCTGATTTATCCAGACCATTGGTGGCGGTGGTCAATAGTTGGGGAGAGGTGTGTCCAGGGCATTTTGGTCTTAACATGCTGACCCAAAAAGTAAAGGAGGGAATATGGCAGTCAGGAGCCACTCCGGTTGAATTCTGCACCATATCCCAATGCGGGACCTTGACGCTGGGGCTGGATGGAATCCGCTATGATTTGGCCACAAGGGAGATGGTATCCTTTGATATTGAGACCATTGTACACTCCCAGATGTTTGACGGGATTGTATTTATGACTGCCTGTGACAAGGTGGTTCCGGGTATGCTGATTGCTGCTGCCAGATTAAACCTGCCGTCTATTTTTGTATGCGCAGGTACAATGGAGGCAGGACAATTAAATGGAGAGGCATTTTCATTGTCTGATCTGGATGAAAAGATAATGGGCGGATATCGGACCGGCCGCGTATCCGCGGAAGTCATCACCGCCATGGAAGACAGGGCCTGTCCAACATGGGGAGCCTGTCCGTTAATGGGAACTGCCAATACAATGCAGTGTCTGGCAGAGGCGCTGGGATTGACATTACCAGGAGCGGCCACAATGATTTCCACATCATCGGAGCTTCTTCGTTCTGCTAAATTAAGTGGTAATCAGATTGTTAAATTGATTGAAAAGAATATACGGGCCAATGATATCATGACATTACCGGCGTTGGAGAATATGGTTACCATGATGATGGTACTTGGAGGTTCCACAAACTCAGTAGTGCATATACTGTCCCTGTCAGAGGAACTTGGTTTTGGTGATGCAGTGAACCTGGATAAAATTGCACAAATCAGTAAAAGGACGCCATGTCTTGTGAATGTCAAGCCGAATGGGCCGTACCATCTCACTGATTTTGAAAAATCCGGCGGGATGCCTGCAGCTATGCGTGAGGTCCGCAGCTGCCTGAATACGGATGTCATGACTGTTACCTGTAAAACAATGGCTGAAAACATGGAGAGTCCCCTCAAGTATGAACCCGACAGAAGGGTACTCTATAGCTTTGATTCCCCGATATCCCAGGATGGGGGCATCGCAGTCTTATATGGCAACCTGGCAACTGGAGGCGCTATTTTAAGACAGTCTGCCCGGTATCGTGAAAACCTGTACCACAAAGGCCCGGCTAAGGTGTTTGATAGCCAGGAGGAGGCACTGGAAGCGCTGCATAATAACCAGATAGAACGTGGGGATGTGATGGTTGTCCGTTTTGAAGGACCTTGTGGAGGCCCGGGCATGCCGGATATTTACGCCGTACAGGCAACAGTCTGTGGTATGGGGCTGGATAAAGATGTGGCAGTCATTACAGATGCCAGATTCTCGGGTTTTGCAAGAGGTTTTGGTGTGTGTCAGATTACACCGGAAGCAGCCAAGTCAGGCCCTTTGGCATATCTGAGGAATGGGGATATCGTAATAATTAATGTATCCCAGCGTTCTATTGATGTGGAGAATCCGGCAATATTTGAGGAAAGGGAGCCGGCTGAGAATCCGAAAGATAAAAATACATATAAAGGTGTCCTTAATCTGTTTAAAAAATACGGAGGTCCGGCGAACAAGGGCGCCCGTTTGGAATAAATAAAGTAATGTAGGAGGACATGCATGGATATAAAGAGAGCAGAACAGTTTGAATGGGTGTTTCTTGCAGCTCTGATCATTCCGGTTGTTGTACTTGGAAAAATGCGGATGCATCAGCAGAATCTGGCCCGGTTTTTAATTATCAGCCTTATATGTATCACTATTGTGATGATAGGATACTATGGTTACCGAAGATGGCTTTTGAATCGTAATAATGCTGACAGTGTGGACACTCCTAATCATAACTAACAACTTGTGCAGATGTATTTGAGGTTAAAAATGAGGGTACAACAATTTCGCTTTTGTGGCATGGATATGACAGTCCATTCATTTAATACGGTTATTGTAGGAACCGGGGCAGCCGGATATAGTGCGGCAGAACGGCTTTATCAATATGGACAGACCGATATCGCAATGCTGACAGAGAACATTCTGGCAGGAACATCACGTAATACAGGTTCGGATAAACAGACATATTATAAATTGTCTCTGTCTGGCAGCGAATGTGACAGTGTAAAAGATATGGCTCAGGTATTCTTTGACGGACAGTGTGTGGATGGTGAACATGCTCTGTGCGAAGCTGCTCTGTCAGCTCAGTGTTTTCTGCATCTTGTGGAATTGGGAGTTCCCTTCCCGCACAACCGTTATGGGGAATTTGTGGGATACAAGACCGATCACGATCCCAGCAGACGGGCCACCAGCGCAGGACCCTATACTTCAAAGATAATGACAGAGTGCCTGCAGAAATCAGTTGAGGACAAAAATATCAGGATTTACAATCATCTGCAGGTATTGCGTATACTGACAGAGGGAAGGTTGGCCAGAGGGCTTGTCTGTTTAAATAAGGATAAGCTGACTTACGAAGTAATTAATTGTAAAAATATTATTTTCGCTACCGGCGGGCCGGCGGGGATGTTTGCAGACAGTGCGTATCCGGCAGGCCATTATGGCGCCACGGGTATTGCTTTTGAGGCTGGAGCAATGGGGAAGAATCTGACAGAATGGCAGTTTGGACTGGCATCGTTAAAGCCACGCTGGAATGTGAGCGGTACTTATATGCAGGTTTTGCCCCGTTTTATTTCCACGGATACAGAGGGCAGAAATCCAAAGGAGTTCCTCCTGGATTATTTTCATGATAAAGGAGAAATGTTATCAAAAATTTTCCTTAAAGGATATCAATGGCCCTTTGACGTACGGAAAGTCATGTCGGGAAGTTCTATTATCGATTTACTGGTATACCAGGAAAGTTGTATTAAGGGCAGACGTGTTTTCCTGGATTTTCGGAAAAACCCAGGTGATGCAGAGCTGGACTATGATTGTTTATCAAGGGAGGCATATGATTATTTAAGAAAAGCAGGAGCCTGTTTTGGAAAACCTGTTGACCGCTTGCAGCATATGAATACTCCTGCTTTCAATTTTTATCTTGATAAGGGAATTGATTTGAGGGCTGAGATGTTGGAGGTGGCTCTCAGTGCCCAGCACAATAATGGTGGGCTGAAGGTAGATGAGTGGTGGCAGACTGATATTGAGGGACTTTTTGCAGTGGGAGAGGTCAGTGGCACCCATGGCGTATACCGGCCAGGGGGCAGTGCATTGAATTCCGGGCAGGTTGGTGCAGTCCGGGCGGCGCAGTATATTTCCGCCAGACGGCGGGGAGAGCCAGAAACGATGCTGTTTGATGCATGTGGACAGAGTATAAAAGAGATTATATGTATGGAACAGAGTGCAATGGGAGGACAGGAGGGTTGTCTGAAAGAGTCCTGGCAGAGGATAACCAGACGGATGAGCAGGGTGGGAGCTGCCATAAGGAATGTGGAGGATATACATAATACCCGTTGTGCCATAGAAAAGGAGCTGGAAACTTTTCAAGACACAGTGAAAATAATCAGCCGGCAGCAACTGGGATTGTATTTCCGGTTTCGGGAAACACTGATTTGCCAGTATGTCTATCTCAGTGCTATGGAAGACTATGTTAATCGTGGAGGTTTATCACGGGGAAGTTCCATGTATACGGATTCCAACGGAGAGCTTCCGGCACCTTCCCTGCCTGATATGTTCAGATACCGGTTGGATGATGGATTACATGCTGATCAAATACAGGAGGTTGGTTACAACCGGGGGAAATGCAGTTTTAATTGGAGAAAAGTACATCCGATACCGGATATCGATGACTTTTTTGAGAATGTATGGCGGGATTTCCGAAAAAATAAAAACATATATTAAGGGTGTGGAAAATATAGCTGACATGTAACCGGAGGGGAGGTTTTAGCGGAAAATATCTGGTAAGATTACCGCAGAAATGGTACTATAAAGTAAAATGCGGTTAAAGGAGTGAAGGTATGGTAGGAATTCGTGACGTTGCAAAATATGCGGGTGTATCGCCCAGCACAGTATCCAGGGCACTGTCAGGTGTGGCATTTGTAGAGCCGGAGACAAAGGAAAAAGTAATGAGGGCAGTCAGCGATTTGAATTATAAACCTAATCTGGCGGCCAGAAGCTTGAAAAAGGGCGGAAGCAGGCTTATAGGCCTTATCATACCGGATATTATGAACCCATATTACCCAGAAGTGGTAAAGTACATGGAAACCTGTGCTACTAAAGCCGGCTATTCTCTTATTTTATGTGATGCCTTGGGGGATGTGGAAAAAGAAAAGGAATATTTTGAAACTTTAAAATATCTGTTTGTGGACGGTATACTTTATATTGCATCTACGGAGGACATAGAACATGTGAGACCGTACATAGGTGATATTCCTATGGTTATTGTCAATCGAATTTTTGATGTCGATGCGCCATGTATTAATATTGATAATGTGGATGCGGCGTATCAGGCAGTGAAATGCCTGGCAGAGAACGGACATAAGAAAATTGCGCTTTACATCAGTGATAAAGACCGGCAGTATAACAGGGAGCGTTTGGAGGGCGCATTAAAGGCTCTTTCGGAGTACGGAATAAAGGATTACGAAAAGTATATTATCAGGAATGTAGGCTCTGAAGACGATGCATACTACAGGACGCTTGAGTTAATGCGCAGTGAGGAACGTCCAACGGGTATTTTCATGTTTAATGATTTTATGGCTTATGGGGTATACCGCGGAATCGCCAAAAGCGGTATGCGGATACCAGATAATATATCCGTGGTAGGCTTTGATGACATTCCGCAGGTTAAGTATCTGGATCCCCCTTTGACCACACTTCGCCATTCCTTGGCGGATACAGCGGAAATAATATTTGAAAGGTTAATGGAACAGATAAAGACACAGACATGCGCCCATGGAAGCAGGACCTATTTTAAAGGAAGGCTGATTGAGCGGGAGTCAGTAAAAAAATTGGAGGCATGACGCTTTCGGAGGAATGAGATGCAGAAAGTAAATATTTGGGATATAGAGGGAACGGAATTTCCAGCAGGAAGACGCACCAGGGTAATACTGGGGCAGAATGGAGCGATGAGTGGGGACAAGTTCTGCCAAGGTTTTGTAGTGGTGTACAAGGGCGGCGGTATTCCGGAGCATGAACATGAAACTGTGGAATCATACACTATTTTAAAAGGAACCGGTGTGATGGAAGTAGATGGGGAGGAACAGGCTGTGAAAGAAGGGGACTGTATCTTCATCCCAAGTAATTTAAAACACGCCCTGCACAATACAGGAGAGGATGAACTTCACATGATGTTTGTCTATGCTCCCAGTATTGTTGTAGACCATTGGGCTAAAGAACAGAGCGGAGAATTGAAGTAAGGTTATGGAAAGGGGGCTGTTTTTGTGAACAGCCCCCTTGGTTCATGCTTTTAAACCCTCTGGTACTTAGCCACATAAACCGGGAATGTATCCGCTCCCTTCAGTTCCTTACCCGCCGTAATGGTCACATCCTTGTCCGTGACGACATATTCAATCTCTGCCCCGGCTTCCACGACCGTATCCTGCATGAGCACGCAGTTCCTGACTTTGGCGCCCTTGCCAATCTTGACTCCGCGGAACAGGATGCTGTTTTCAACCTCCCCTTCAATGACGCATCCGTCTGCGGCCATGATATTGGCGGCCTTGGAACCGTTTATGTAACGGGCCGGGTGGTCATCGCGGATTTTGGTGTAGATGGGGTTTCCGCCGGAGAACAGCGCGCTTACGTTGGCATCGTCCAGCATTTTCATGTTCTCATCAAAATAACTCTTCATGCTGCTGATGCGGGCCACATAACCGTCATAGCGGTAGGCGCGCACATCCAGCTTACTTAACTGGGGCGCAAGTATATCCCGTTCAAAGTAAACGTATCCGCGGACAAAGGCGGTGTTGATCTGGTCAATGAGAAGCTCGCGGTCCATGATGTAAATATTCATGGAGAAGTTCTGTATGCCTTCGTCACGGGCATTAATCTTCATCTTGGCCACGCGTCCGTCTTCAATGCCAAGGGTGTAATAGAAGTTGGTCCCTATGTTCTGGGCTTCCATGAAGCTTTTCGGAAGTTCGGCCTCCTGATAGGCAATGGTCACATCGGCGCCGCTTTCCATATGGGCGTTAATCAGCGCCTTGAAATCAAAGTTAACCGCCAGGTTGGTGTCTGCCATGACAACATATTGTTCCTTCTGTTCCTTCAGGAAATCCAGGATACTGGCAAGGGCCTCCACACGTCCGTTATAAATCTTAACTGTTTTTTCCGCAAAAGGCGGAACCAGGTTTAATCCGCCGTTCTTGCGGGTCAGATCCCATTCGCGGCCCGAACCCAGGTGGTCCATGAGCGAGTGATAATTCTTACGGACAATCACGGAAATATTGTCAATCCCGCAGTTTACCATGCTGGAAAGGATGAAATCCACCAGGCGGTAACGGCTTGCAAAGGGAATGGAAGCCATAAGACGCTCGCCTACCAGGTCGGGTACCAGGGAATCATAGCTGTTTGGGAAAAGGATGCCCAGGGCATTTGCATTGGAATTTACCATTGTTCTTCACCGCCTTTTACATTATTGTTAACCATGGCATTGGGACCGATTTTGGCGCCGGCTCCGATTGTAAGGCCGGAACCGATGGTAGCCACCCCGTTCTCATCACCGGAAGGCATGGCGCCTACCACGGCTCCTTCGCCGATCTGGACATTCTCAGCCACGATGCAGTGCCGGATTACGGCTCCTTCCTTAATGGTGGTGCCTCCCATGATCACGGCGTCCTCCACCACGGCTCCGGTCTCCACCTTGACGCCGGCGAACAGGATGGAGTGCCTGACCTGTCCGTCAATGCGGCAGCCGTCGGTAATCATGGAATTCTCCACCGATGCCCCGGCGCTGATCTTGTGTCCGGTCATACCGCTGTTGCGGCTGTAAATCTTCCAGTTCTCATCAAACAGGTTGATGCCGCTGTGTTCCGGGTCCAGGACTTCCATGTTGGCTTCCCATAAGGAGGAGATGGTTCCCACATCCTTCCAGTAACCGCTGAAATGATAGGCGTACATCCTGCGGCTGTCACGCAGCAGGTTGGGGATGATGTTGTTGCCGAAGTCATTTTCCGAGTCAGGGTCTTCCTCATCCTCAATGAGGTACTGTTTCAGGATGTCCCAGTTAAATATGTAGATTCCCATGGAAGCCAGGTTGGACTTGGGGTTCTTGGGCTTTTCCTGGAATTCCGTGATGCGGTCATCCTCATCCGTTACCATCAGGCCGAAACGGGGCGCCTCTTCCCACGGAACTTCCATGACAGCCACGCTGAACTCAGCCCCTTTTTCCTTGTGGAACCGGAGGAAGTCGCTGTAATCCTGCTTGCATATCTGGTCACCGGAAAGGATGATGACGTACTGCGGGTCATACCGCTCGATGAATGAGATGTTCTGGTAAATCGCATTGGCCGTACCCTTATACCAGTCAGAGCCGGAGGCTTTCTGGTAGGGCGGAAGCACATGTACCCCGCCGTGCAGGCGGTCCAGGTCCCACGGCTGGCCGTTGCCGATATACTCATTGAGTACCAGCGGCTGATACTGGGTCAGGATTCCCACGGTATCAATCCCTGAGTTTACGCAGTTGGACAGCGGGAAATCGATGATACGGTATTTGCCGCCAAAGGGAACTGCTGGTTTTGCCAGTTTCTGGGTCAATGCATAGAGACGCGACCCTTGTCCGCCGGCAAGAAGCATTGCAATCATTTCTTTTGCCATAGTATTACTCCCCCTAGATGATATTGGATGTATATGTTCAAATTGTACCATAAACAGGTAGAAAATGGTATCCAATTGTGCAGAATGATTGAAAGTATATTAGGATATCAGTATATTAATTTAATAGGCGCCCAATTCTGCTCCTGTGGGTATTTTAAGCTACTGGTTCAATGACATGGTTAAAGGCCCCAGGGCAATTCGAAGTAATGATATCATTCAATAAGGACTGTACTGGATGAATCTGCTATAACGGAATGATGTGCAGATTATAAAAAAATAAATAAAATAACATAAAAATGTAAAAAATGACCATCTGAAATCTAAAATAACGCATCACGTAACGCTTTGTATGTTATTATGTAATCATAATGGAAAAATAGACGATGGTTATAATTCGAAATATGTTAATTATTTAAAACAGGAAAATGTAACCAAAGTATATTTATTTATGATATAATCTTGTTAAAACTAATCATGATGCAACTGCACCTGGTTGGCAGGGGAGTTTATGAAAAGGAGAACGATTATGGAAAGACGGAGAAAATCCGGTACAATAACGAAATCCATGTATTACAGCCAGAAAAGGATTCTGGCATTTTTGCTGACAGCAGCCATGGTTTTCACGAATATAGGAACGGGCCTGAATGTATCCTATGCCGGTACGGCAGACCAGGTTACGTTTCAGATGAAAGGTGCAGATTTGGTAACTGCTGTGGAGGAGGCCATTGAAAGTGGCCATGAGATAACAGCAGATGATTTAGGGTTTACCAATGGCAGGACGGCCAAATTTGAAACGGTATTTTTTGGTACGAAAGGTGCCGTATATGAGGTGTATCCGGAGGTGGAAGGAAGCAGCATGGAAGCTGAACTGCGTGTGTTTGTGCGTCTTCCGGAGGATGCGGATGACATGTATATGGTAAGCGGGGATGAGGAAATCATCCTGCTCTATGTGAATAATGGCGAGGATAGCATAAGCTGCACCACTGAAATCATCAGGATGGATGATGGCGTGGAGAAGGTCAAGAAGACAAAACGTGTCACTATCAGAAGTTATGAGGATGCGTTTGGCGATGAGGAAGTAGATATCCTATCGAAGCCCGCCCAGGAGGAGACAGCAGCATCTGAGTCCGAGACCGCAGGTGAGAACGAGACAGAGGGAACTGCTTTGCCGGATGCCGGTATGACCGGCAGTACGGCAGATGATACGGCAGATGATACGGCCGGCAGTATAGCAGACGATGCGGATGACACCATGACCGACATCAGATTGATGCCGGCGGATAGCTCCCGGGAAGCTTCCGGGGAGGACGGTAATGCTACCGACACAAAGCAGGGTGTTTCTGTAAATGACGGTGATTCCGATGAGCAGGAAGAAAAAGACATAAAGCGGGAAAAAGAAGAGAAATCCGAAAAGGAAGAAGCGCCTGAAAAGGAAGAAAAATCGAATCAGGATAAGGCGGAAGATGACGCTGTACCGGTTGCCGCCATTACACGTCATGATGTGCCGGTGGTATCTGAGAAAGAGGATGGCGGACAGGCGGATTCTGTGGATGTAGATGAGAAGACAGATGTGCCGGAGAAGAAAGAGACACATGAGGAGAAGGAAACTGAGCCGAGGGAAGAAGTAAAGACCGGGGAAGAAGAGAACAAGGAAACCTTAGACCGGGAAACCTCAGATCAGGAAACATCAGGCCAGACAACAGAGCAGACCACCCGGACGGATATGACGGATACGGACGAAACCCATACAACGGAAGCCGTGGACGAGGGCAGTGTGCCTGAGGGTGCGGATGAAACTGGAGATATAGATAAGGACGAAGATGTATTTTTCGGGTCTTCAGAGGAAGTACCGTCAACCGACCCGTCCCAGCCGTCGGAGTCAGAACTGGAGATGACACAGGCGGCGGTGCCGGAAGACAACACTCAGAAGGCAAGTACCTCCGACCTGGTGGGGATAGGATATTGCTCCACTGCAAAGGTGTATACCACAAGTCTTAATCAGTTAAAGGCATTGGAGGATTTCGATGGATATAAGGTGACTTATGCCAGCTTCCCGGAGGCCAGCGCCCGCATCATGGAAGGCGTCAGAGGCGTGAAGGAGGGCGAAAGCCTGACCTTTGGTGTCAAGACCCAGGTGGGATATACAATCGACAACGTGACGGCCAATGATGAAGAGGTGGAAGCAGACTCAGTCACGGATGATCTGGACGGGTCACAGACAGCATGGTATACCATATCCGAGGTTTATGAGGAGCAGGACATACAGGTGTATACTCTGGAGACAATGGAACATCCTGCTTTTGACAAGTCGGTGGAGGTCAATGGGGTTACAATCAGGATAACCGCACCGGAAGGAGTGCTGCCTGCTGACACAGAGATACAGGCGGAAGAGATAACAGGGCAGGTGGAATCAGCGCTGACAGAAAAGGTGGCCGCTGAGTCAGATGACGGAGCAATGGTCAGCGCCATCATTGCATATGATATCAACCTTATGTATGATGGTGTGAAATTAGATAACAGCTGGGCGGAGGATGGCAGTAATCTCGTCACGGTATCGTTTAGCGGAGAACGGATTGAGAGGGCCAGCATGGAGGCGGATCAGATTGAAATTCTTCATTTGGAGACACCTACCCAGGAGGTCCAGGCAGTATCTGCAAAGGCGGAACTGGAAGGCAGCGGGGAAACAGAAGCCGTAGCCCAGGTGCCTGTACTGGACGGTATTTCAGCAAACGACATCACTGTTGACAGCGAAGGCCGTCAGGAACTGGATGTGAGCGGAAATGCGTCCATTGGACAGATTCATTTCCAGACCGACCATTTCTCAGCCTTCACGGCTATATTTAAGACATCTCCTTATCTGGTCATTGCCAATGAACGGCAGGAAGACAGCATAGGCACTGATGATAAATATACCTATGAAGTCAGCATCACGGACAGCAGGCCGGATAAGAATGAGAAGCTTTATCTGCTGACAGAAGATGGCGGGGCAGAGGAATACCAAAAAGCCGTTCAATTGAGTGATGGTGACACCAATACCTATACCTTTGAGTTACATCCTAACGGAAAAATGAAGATTGGAAATGTGGGGCCATCGGCAACCTATACAGTTACTCAGAAGGATAGATTGGATGAACTGGAGCGTGTAAGCAGGAAGAAGATTCTGTTTGATGGAGTATACCAGGAGGAATCGGAATCAGGCAATGGAGGCAATGAGGAAGAAAAGTTCCCTTATGGCTACGATTATAGTCAAGATGCATATGGAACACTGATGGAACGCGCTGCGGCATTGTTAAGGGCATATGGGAAATGTAAAAGCTGGGATGAAAGAAAAAGCATCACTCCCAATGCAATTGCAAATTATGCCAATAATGACAGGGTTATATCACAGCTTTTGTATGATCACACAGGTGGAGGTGATCAATGGCCCTTAGCTGAGGAGGAAGGCTTTGGGGATGTGGCGGATAAACTTAAGAATGCCCTCAAGGAAGCAGGGCTTGATGAAAAAAAATATAATCAAGAGTTTTATCTCCATATTTACTTTAAAGTTAATCATAATCAAGATACAAAGCTTGAGTGTGTGCCATATCTGACTACGAGCAATAAGTTGAAAGATTGGGCGGCATATGCTGTATATAATAGTGACAGTTCGGATAGCGGCTGGTTCCGCTATTATGAACCAAAGAATGGAGGAACCGTACAGTTATCATCTTCCATAGCTGGTTTAAACACGGATTCCACAAATATTGCTACGTATGTTACAAATAATTCCAACTGGATAAAGTTTATTAATGTGTCATTGGATATCCAAGTCGAGGAAGATTTAAACAATAAGGAGCTGGGAGGTTCATTCACCGAAACAGGCATTACTTGCGGAACAGAAGTTACCTTTGAAAATGTTTATAACAGTGCTTCCACAGGCGATGATTCCACAGGCGATGCTTCTACAGGCGATGATTTCACGGGTGATGATTCCTCAGGAAGCGATTCCACAGAAACGCCAGAGGAACCAGGCGGCGGTTCAACCAGCGGAAATGGAAATGAATCTACTGGCGATACCTCTAATATTTCTGGAGGTTCCGATGACTCCGGCAGTTTAGGCGGAGGCGGCACCACTGCAACGACTGGCGGCACAGGCAGATATCAGGCTGATGATGCCCAAAGCGGACCAGGCGTACAGCAGAATGTGATTGAGTCTTCCCAGGTTCCCCTTGCATCCCTTCCAGCGGATGCATCAGCAGCATTCAGCCAGTCAATGACCATCATAGACGATGGGGAGATACCGTTGGCTGCCATACCGAAAACCGGTGACAGAGGTAGCAGCGCCCATGAATTGTCATTCATACTTTCGGGGATGTTGATGGCAGTGTATATGGTTCTTGGAAAGAAAAAGAAGGAATCCTAAAAATTGTAACAGAATTGCGTAAGGACACTGTCCTATGATGGAGTTTCAGGAGCAGATTCAATGCCTGAATCACACATTATAGGATATTGTCCTTTTCTGGTTATGGCCATGATGTTCCCATGCAGGTCATATGAAGTATTTCATTATAGTGGTACAGATTGCATAAATGCGTTTTTTTTATTAAAAAATACCATACCCCCTCACTGGTTTATAGTAAAATTGAATTATTGGGAAACAGATTCACCATATCCATCAGAAAGATCATACCTATCATGAAGCTGACCAGGGACTAGGGATTGGTGCGCCATACATGCGGATGGTTCCTAAAAACCGCCTTCTGTATCCATCAGGCGTATGAATTCCTTTAACACCGGATTATCCTTCAGACTTTTGTAATACATACCAAAATGAATCGGGGACAGATCCTCCACCGGTATATACACCAGCCCGTCCTGGGCGCACCGGGGATAGGCAGGAAGCAGGGAACATCCAAGCCCTGCCTTTACCATGGCTAATATACTTTCATAGCTGTCCACAAAATAAAGCTCTGACGGATGGCAGGAAGATGAAATGCGTATCTGGGACTGGAGTATGGGCTGGGGCAGTCTCTGAGGGTCACAGAGGACCAGCGGCCCAACCAGATCCTCCGCGCAGAGTGTGGTCCGTCCGGTGAAGGGGTGATTGGCCGGGCACACACAGCATACGTTTAGCCCGCCCAGTTCATGGTATATGCCGATGGGCTTTTTCTGGTCATCATACTGGAACCCGAACATGACATGGATCCGTTCCTCTTCCAGCAGGTTTGCCATGGATTTAAAAGGAATCAGCTTAACGGAAGGATGAAGCGTGGGAAAATGCTTCACCAGCCGGCTGATGATGGGAGGAAGCAGATTAAGCTCGGACTGGTTGTGACAGCCAATGGTCAGATAAAGCAGGTCGCAGGCATCTGACCGCAGTCTTTTTTTGGCCCCGGAGGCGATTTTTATAATACTGGAGGCATCCTCGATGAACATAAGCCCGGCTTCGGTCAGGCTTACATTTTTGCTGGTCCGTATAAATAATCTGGAGCCCAGTTCATCCTCCAGGGATGTAATCTGATGGCTGACAGCCGGCTGCGTTATCTTCAGGGAGTTGGCTGCCTTGGAAAAGTTCAGGTATTCTGCCACTGCTAAAAAACATTCTAATTGCACCGTATTCATGATTTTCTCCTGCATAAATCCACAATAAAAAATAAATATGATAAATAACGATAAAAGATTTTTATAGATTATAACATTTTTGAATTTTACATTCAAGGAAATATGAGGTATAAAATATAAGTACCGTAATTGTTAGCTAGTTAATTAATTATACACCCCAATAAGGGTAAAGGAGATGAAAGAAAATATGGGAACAATATTCAGCCAGTTGAAACAATATAAAAAGGATTCCATCCTGACGCCGCTGTTTACGGCCCTGGAGGTAATCATGGAGGTCATGCTGCCGTTCATAACGGCATTGATTATTGATGAGGGCATACAGGGGGGAAATATGAAAAAGGTATGGACTTACGGCGGTATCATGGTCATCATGGCGTTTATCAGTCTTTTTGCAGGCGCCATGGCAGGAAAATATGCGGCCAGCGCATCCTCAGGCCTGGCCTGCAACCTGAGGAAAGGCATCTATGATAAGGTGCAGACATTTTCCTTTGCAAACATAGACAAATTCAGTACGGCCGGACTGGTGACCCGTATGACCACGGATGTGACCAATATCCAGAATGCATACCAGATGTGTATCCGTATCGCCGTGCGTTCGCCCCTGATGCTGTTGTGCAGCATGGGCATGTCATTTATGATAAATGCCAGGCTGAGCATGATATTCCTGGCAGCCATCCTGTTCCTGGGATGTATCCTGGGATGCATCATGTTGGCGGCCAGGAAAACATTCGACGTTGTTTTCCAGAAGTACGATGACCTGAATGCCGGCGTACAGGAAAATGTATCCGGCATCCGTGTGGTCAAGGCTTATGTGAGGGAGGAATATGAGAACCGGAAATTTACCGCGGCTGCAAAGAAGCTTTGCCGTCTGTTTGTAAAAGCAGAGGGAATACTGGCATTCAACAACCCTGTCATGATGCTGGCGGTTTACTGCTGTATCCTGTCTGTATCCTGGTTCGGCGCCCATTACATCGTGGCCGGAACCATGAGCACCGGCGAGCTGACTTCCCTGTTCAGTTACATCATGTCCATCATGATGTCCCTGATGATGCTGTCCATGATATTTGTCATGATAACCATGAGTTCAGCCAGCGTTAAGAGGATTGAGGAGGTGTTCAAGGAAGAACCGGAAATCAGGAACCCGGAAAATCCGGCAGAAGAAGTAAGGGACGGCAGCATTGACTTTAATAATGTAAGCTTTTCCTACAAAAAGGGAAGCGGCAGGCAGGTCCTTTCAGACATCCGGCTCCACATAAAATCCGGTGAAACCCTTGGCATCATAGGCGGCACAGGAAGCGGGAAATCCAGCCTGGCAAACCTGGTGAGCCGGCTTTATGACGTAAGTGAAGGCTCCGTCTGTGTGGGCGGCCGGGATGTACGGGAATATGATCTGGAGGCGCTCAGGGATGCAGTGGCGGTGGTCCTTCAGAAGAACGTACTGTTCTCAGGCACCATCCTGGATAACCTGCGCTGGGGCAATGCCCACGCTACGGAGGAAGAATGCAGGCAGGCGTGTGAGGCGGCCTGTGCGGATGAGTTTATTGAACGGCTCCCCAAAAAGTATGATACGTACCTGGAACGCGGCGGGACCAATGTGTCCGGCGGCCAGAAACAGCGCCTGTGCATTGCCAGGGCATTGCTTAAGAATCCCCAAATACTGATTCTGGACGATTCCACAAGCGCAGTGGACACGGCTACGGATGCCAGGATCAGGTCTGCCTTTGAAACCGCCATACCAGGAACCACGAAAATCATCATTGCCCAGCGCATATCGAGCGTGCAGCATGCAGACCACATCCTGGTGCTGGATGATGGACGGATGAATGGTTACGGCACCCATGAGGAACTGCTGGAAACAAACGGAATATATAAGGAAATATATGAATCCCAGAACAAGGGCGGGGGAGATTTTGACCAGCCCCAGGCGGATTCCGGCCAGCCGGGAGAGGAGGAAGTTGCATGATGGATAAGAAAAAAACAGGCAGGGCAGACGAATCCCTGAAGATATTAAAACGCGTAATCGGATACATGGTATCCAATTATAAAGGGGCCTCAGCTGCTGTGCTGGCATGTATCATTGTTTCGGCGGCAGCTACTTTAAAGGGCATGATGTTCATACAGTCCCTTGTTGACGACTATATACAGCCGCTGCTGGCGCAGGCAGTAAAAGGAAGGGCGGCAGGAAATACCCAGGCAGCAGGAACCGTGCTCCGGGAACTGGACTTTGCACCTTTATTTACCGCCCTGTGCGGGCTGGCCGCGCTTTACCTGATTGGCGTCATCACCGCTTACGCATATAACAGGATCATGGTTACCGTAAGCCAGGGCACCATGGAACGGCTGAGGGAAGAACTGTTCAGGAAAATGGAATCCCTTCCCATCCGGTATTTTGACACCCATGCCCATGGCGATATCATGTCGGTATATACCAATGATGTGGATACCCTGCGCCAGCTCATGAGCCAGAGCGTGCCCCAGGTGGTTAACTCAGCTGTTACCCTGGCGGCCACGGCCATCTCCATGCTGGTACTGAATATACCTCTGTCCTTCATGACATTTGCAATGGCATCTGTCATGCTCCTTGTGACCAGAAAACTTTCAGGAATGTCGGCCGTCCACTTTGGCCGGCAGCAAAAAGACCTGGGAACCGTGGATGGATTCATAGAGGAAATGATGGACGGGCAGAAGGTGGTAAAGGTATTCTGCCATGAGGAACAGTCAAAGGAGGACTTTGACAGCCTCAATGAACAGTTAAGGGATAGCGCGGACAAGGCCAACCGCTACGCGAACCTTCTGATGCCGGTCAATGCCAACATCGGTAACCTGAGCTATGTGCTGTGTGCGGCAGCAGGCGCCCTGCTGGCCCTGAATGGTATTGGGGGGATTACCATTGGAACCATCATTGCATTTGTGGGGCTGAACAAGAATTTCACCCAGCCCATTACCCAGATCAGCCAGCAGATGAACTCAGTGGTCATGGCCGCGGCAGGCG
Source organism: Clostridium pacaense (assembly GCF_020709765.2). NCBI lineage: Bacteria > Bacillati > Bacillota > Clostridia > Eubacteriales > Clostridiaceae > Clostridium > Clostridium pacaense. The sequence continues at coordinate 46,541 of NZ_JAJFEB020000008.1, read as the reverse complement.
CGGCCCGCGTATTTGAACTGCTGGATGAAGAACCTGAAAAGGACGATGGGTATGTTGAATTTGTAAATGTCATGGAAAATCAGGACGGAACCCTTAAGGAAACCAAAGAGCGCACCGGAGTATGGGCCTGGAAGCATCCCCATAGGGCGGAGGGGACTGTCACCTATAAGAAGATGGAAGGCAGTGTTGTATTTGACGGGGTGGATTTTGGATATGATGATTCCAAGATGGTGCTGCGCGACATAAAGATGTTCGCAGAGCCCGGACAGAAGATTGCATTCGTGGGTTCCACCGGGGCAGGTAAGACAACCATTACCAATCTGATCAACCGTTTCTATGATATCCAGGACGGTAAAATCCGGTATGATGGAATTAACATAAATAAGATCAGGAAACCGGCCCTCAGACGTTCGTTGGGGATTGTGCTGCAGGATACCCATCTTTTCACGGGAACTGTAATGGACAATATCCGCTATGGCAAGCTGGATGCCACGGATGAGGAGTGTGTGAATGCGGCCAGGCTGGCCAATGCAGACAGCTTCATACGCCGTCTGCCTGATGGTTACGAAACCGTACTGACCGGGGACGGAGGCAGCTTAAGCCAGGGGCAGAGACAGCTCCTTGCCATTGCCAGGGCAGCAGTGGCTGACCCGCCTGTACTGATTCTGGACGAAGCCACTTCCTCCATTGACACCAGGACCGAATCCCTGGTCCAGGCAGGCATGGATGCCCTTATGAAAGGAAGGACCACATTCGTCATTGCCCATCGGCTGTCAACTATCCGCAATTCTGACTGTATCATGGTGATGGAACAGGGAAGGATCATTGAGCGGGGGTCACATGATGAGCTGATTGGGAGGAAAGGGAGATATTATCAGTTGTATACCGGGAATTTTACGGAGGCTTGTTAAGCAGGGCGTAAGTCAATGACCATATCTGGTTGAAATATCATTCTATTTGCGATACTATTAATTAGGATGCGGGATAGCATGGGGGTAATTGTGTGGTCCTGAGTTGTTTTTGGTGGCCAAAGGCCTGATTTTTACAAGAGAGAAGTGGAGGGATACGTTTGATTTTCAGAAAGAATAAGCTTTTGCCTGCCCTCCTGATTCTTTCGTTGTCTGTGGCGGTATTGGACAGCCGTGCCTTTGGGGCCGGGAGAACGGCGGATATCCCATCTTCCCGGGAATACCAGGATTACTGCCGCCGTTTTGAATCCATAGAAGTTAAGGATGACATAGGACCTGCGGGATTTCAGATAATTGAAGGCCAGATATTCCCTGTGGAGCTAAAAGGGCACGGGGAAGTTTCCTTTATCCCGGCTTATGATACACAGTACCGGCGGCTGGCCCTGTTCTTTGCAGGGCAGGACGGACGGCTGGTGTTTAAGACGGACCATCTGGAGACAAACAGCCAGCGCAGGGGCAGCCTTAGACAGCCCAATGAATGGCTGGCAGCGGTTTCCTTCCAGGACATGGATAACGATGGCCTGTCCGACATTGTCCTCATCACGGCTTGCAGCTATGGGGATGCGGACCAGCCTGTTAATCCGGAAGCGCCGGCGTCCGCCGGTTCCGGCATTTACAAAGTAGGCGATGTACTGTTCCAGAAGAACGGGGCATTTTACAGGGATTACAGGCTGTCGGACCAGCTTAACCGCTTTGGCATGAACAAGAGCATCCGGTTCATCACGTCCTTTATCCGGGATGGGTATTCCACGGAATTCCTGTACACCGCAGCCACCCAGAAGGAACTTCTGGACAATGGCTTTGAGATTGCCGCGGACCAGTATTATCCCAGGCAGTTCGAGAAGCTGGGCCGTCTTTTTGTGGTGCCTGGCACCTACCGCATGGCGGAATATACCGTGTTCATGATTTATCTGGTCAATGAACAGGGATATATTGTATGGAGCTTCCAGCCCATGGGGGATTATGAGAATCTTTACGGGCTTAAGGGAATCAGCTGCCAGGACATTGACGGCGACGGACTGAAGGATATCATGGTGCTGGCCAGCTACAGCTATGAGGGAAGCGGCGGACAGTCCGTGGTGGAAAGCGGGTATTCGGTCTATTACCAGAGGACGGCTGGTTTTTATGAGGATACGGATATCAAACAGACGGTAAAATGCAGCGATACCGACACCATGTCTGAATTGGTGGAGCGTGCGCGCGCATATTGGGGGTGGAAAACAGGGCAATGATAAGAATACTGATAGTGGATGATGAGAAACCGATCTGTGATCTGATTGATATGAACCTGAGTGCAAGCGGTTACCAGTGCGCTGCGGTCCAGGACGGGATTGCGGCGCTTAAGATGATTGAAGAAGAGGCATTTGACCTGATCCTTTTAGATATCATGCTGCCGGGAGCCGATGGCTATGACATCATGGAATACATACGTCCCCTTGGGATTCCTGTAATCTTCATCACGGCAAAGCACGAGGTGAAGGACAGGGTGAAGGGACTGCGGCTGGGCGCGGATGATTATCTGGTGAAACCATTTGACGTGGTGGAGCTTACGGCCAGGGTTGAGGCGGTCTTGAGGCGGTATAATAAGACAGAACACCCGTTAAGCGCCGGGGATGTGACCGTGGATGTGGAGGCGCGGATGGTCACCAAGGCGGGAAGGCCGGTGGTGCTGACCAATAAGGAATTTGGCCTTTTGGTCCTCTTCATACGGAATAAGAATGTTGCCCTTTTCAGGGAAACCCTTTATGAAAAGGTATGGGAAGGAGAATACTCCGGGGACAGCCGTACCCTGGATCTGCATGTCCAGAGGCTGAGAAGGAAGCTTGGCTGGGAAAACAGCCTGGTGGCAGTCTATAAAGTGGGATACCGCTTAGAGGTATCAGGATGAAATTTTCACTGAAACTGCTGTTATGCACCATGATTGTAATGGCCCTTGGCTTTGGCTTCAGCGGATTCTATTTTGTGAATTATGTGTTTGAGACAGCGATGGACAGGGAAGTGGCACAGGCGCTGGATGACAACAGCATCCTGCGGTTTGCATTTGAGACCGCGGCCCTGAATGTGCCGGCCAAATATGATGTCCTGCAGGATAACACGATTAGCGAGATTGCCTCCAATCTGGAAACAGGGGGACACAGCGCCAGACGGATGCTGCGCCTTTCTGATGAGCAGAAGCAGGTCCTGTATGCCAGCATCGGTTTTGACGCTGACAACAAAAGCCTGGACCAGACAGCCTCCGGCACCAAGACCTACCGGGTCATAAAGCTGGATGGCGGCTACTACATACAGGCAGGCACAATGGTCAATGCACTGGACCGGGCGCTCTACCTGGAGACCTTAAGGGATGTATCGGATGTGTTCCGGGAACGGGCCCTGGGCTTTTCCGTCTACCGCCAGGTGACCGTTGCCATGCTGGTATGCGGCACCTTCATCATGCATCTGATATCCTCCTGGCTGACCAGGCCCATCCGCCTCCTGACCCGTGCCACCAAGCGCATGGCGTCCGGGGATTACCATTACCGTGCCAGGAAGGTCAGCAGCGATGAACTGGGGCAGCTGACATCGGACTTTAACCAGATGGCCAATGCGCTGGAGGACAACATCGGGAAGCTGGAGGACGAGATACAGGCAAGGGAGGACTTTGTGGCTGCATTTGCCCATGAGCTGAAAACACCGCTGACCTCCATTATCGGATATGCGGACATGCTGCGCTCCCGCAAGCTGGATGAGGAAAAGCAGTTCATGTCGGCCAACTATATCTATACGGAAGGTAAAAGGCTGGAAACCATGTCCTTCCGTCTGCTGGACATCATGGTCACCCGGCGCAGCGAAGTGGAATTTACCGTGGTTTCTGCGGAATCCCTGTTTGTTTATCTTTACGATATGTATGTGCTGAATAAGAGCGCGAAAATATATTTCAACTACGATGAAGGATTTGTGTGGGCAGAGGCAAACCTGATTAAATCCGTACTCATGAACCTTCTTGACAATGCCTGCAAGGCATCGGAGGCAGACGGACTCATTGAAGTCTATGGCCGTCTTCAGAAGGACGGGTACCGGTTTGAAGTAAAGGACCATGGGGTAGGAATCCCCAAGGAGGAACAACACAAAATCACAAAGGCATTTTACATGGTGGATAAGTCCCGTTCAAGAAGCAGGAACGGGGCAGGACTTGGGCTGGCCCTGTGCGCGGAAATCCTTCTTCTGCATGGAAGCCGTCTGGAGATAGAAAGTGAACCGGGGAAAGGCACCAGCATGGGCTTTGTGCTTCCGGCCCGTCCGGAGGAGGGATGAGATGAGAAAGATAATGACAAACCTGCTCCTGATCCTGTTTACCGTCCTTGTCATGGCCCTGTCCATAGCTGGTCCTGAACTGTTTGCCAGGTACCGGGACCGGGCGGTGCTGGGTGCGGTGCACCAGGTGGATGCCCAGGAGGAAGGGGAGGGGTACCGTTATACCTTAAGCCGCGGTGAGAAGCTCTATATCCTGTCGGAAAGCCTGAGCAGCCAGGTATTGCCTGAAAGCGAACAGTATGCAGTCACCAGAAGCAATACGGAAGCGGGATATGGGGAGCTGGAAGGGAATTATGCATTTGTTGTAAACCACAGAGGGCCTTCCGGTGAAGAAATCACGGATGCCCAGATATACAGCACCTGCAACCAGGGACTGGCGGCGCTGAAAGAGCTTGGCATACTGCCGGATACGGTAAAGGATGTGGATGCAGGGACGTATGACGCGGTCCTCTACTCTGCCATTGATGTGCTGGAGCCGCGCAATAACGTAGCGGTATGGAAGATGGAAATGTCAAACATCCAGAAGAATGCGGACAAGGAAAACCATCTGATAAACGCATACATTGATGCGGATGATGGGAAAATGTACGAGTTTTACGTCAGGACCCCGCGCCGCTGGGAGGAAATGGATCCGGACAGGATAATGGAAACCTGGTGCAGCTACATGGGGCTTTTGCAGCCCCAGCCCTATGAGGAGGCCAACCCATTGATGGAGACCACTCCTTATTTTAAGAAATATGCATGCCCTGGCCCGGCAGGGGAGACGACCATTGTCACCGTGGGATTCTATGAAGGAATCAATGAATTCTTTTTGAAAATATCCAAATGATGCAACTATGATGCAAAAATGATGGTATTATGATGCCGCTCCTGTGTAAGATGGATGGTGTCCCGCAGAAGGATGGGCTGTGGGGCATGGGTATGGGATTATCCTGTACCTGCTTTCCACTTACACAGGAGTTTTTGCATGAAAGGGGCAGCCATTATGTACAGAAGATATCCATACCCCGGTAAACGGAGATGGAAAAGAAGGCGCAGGAAAAGTCTGATGGACATCCTGTTTACCGCGTCAACCGCGGCGGCGGGCATTCTGTCTGTCCTGGCGGTGCTCCTTGCCGTCCGGCTGGAGTTCCCGGGAATTGACAGGCTCATTGGGAACAGCATGGTTTCGGAAGGAGCAACCGGGGAGAAGGGTGGAAATGACGGATTCATGGTATATCCGGTTCCCTTGGCCGGGGATGTCCTGCAGATAGTGACAGGGTATCTATACCAGGCTGGAAATCCAGGCAGTGTACTGAAGCCGGATATAACCCAGGCAGTCCCCGGCGTTCCATCCGTCCCGGCCCCCCTATCCGCCTCGGGTAATACCAACACGCCGGATACCCTATCCACCCCGGATGGTTCCGCCACCTTGGACAGTTCCATCACCCCGGACACCCCATCCGTCCCGGACGATGTCCTCCCCCAGAACGTCATGTATCTGACCTTTGACGACGGCCCGTCGGAAGAGAATACAAACGCGGTCCTGGACGTACTGAAAAACCGGAATATAAAGGCAACATTTTTCGTGGTGGGGGAAAATGTCCTGAAACATCCGGAGACAGCCCAAAGGATAGTGGCGGAGGGGCATACCATAGGAATCCACTGTTACAGGCATGATTATGAAGCCCTTTATGAGAGTGTGGACAGCTATCTGGAGGACTTTGACAAGGCATACAGGGCTGTTTTGGAGGTGACGGGGGAGAAGGCAAGGCTGTACCGGTTTCCTGGAGGAAGCATTAATTCGCATAACCGGGAAGTTTACAGCGATATCATAGCAGCCATGGACGCCAGGGGATTCATCTATTTTGACTGGAATGCCAGCCTGGATGACGCCCTCAGGAAATCAAGCCCTGAGGAACTGCTTGACAATGCTAAAAAGACCATGATGGGAAGGCGGAAGGTGGTCCTTCTGGGCCATGATATCGTCCACAGCACATCCCTCTGTCTGGACCAGCTGATAAGCCAGTTCCCGGAATACCGTATGGAACCCCTGACGCCGGAGGTGGAGCCTGTGCGGTTCCGGCCATAAAATTCAATCAGGAAATGTTACAGAATCAGGAAAAATCATGCTCCTGGTTCTTTTTCTGTACTTTCAATATAGTAAATCTCTTCCATATATGTTAGAATATAAACAATATGTTAAGAAGGAATGTTAACTAAAAAGCTTGGAAAGGAGAATGGTATGAATGGTCTGACAGAGTCATACATGCTCTTTTTTTTGTCCGGGTTTCATTTTCTTCTTCCCCTTGAATGGATAGGCCGGGTTTCTGCGGCAGATGAAGCGGACCCGGAACTGCCGGAAGCCGTATTGACCGGATTGCCGGAGGGACAGGACAGCAGACCCTATATGGTGACTGTGGAATGCGGGGAACGAAAGGCTGGCATTCGGGCTGAAGGGATAACCGGGCTTGTGCAGGTTTTAAAGGAGCAGATATGGGAACTGCCCGGGGAAGTTAAGAGCCAGATGAACCGGTACATAAGCGCCATGGCGCTTCTTGACGGAACGGAGGGCGGGAGGATACTGGCATATGTGCTGGAACCGGCTGGTTTCCAGACTGCTTTGCGTGATGAAAGAGGTGTTGATTAATGGATTTTGTGATTGTCCGGGATGGATTAAGGGAGATATATGTGGAAAAGGGCTGTATTAAGGAAATCATCCTCAATCCCCGTATATATGGGGTGCCGGGAGCGCCACAGGATATCCTGGGCATCCTGTTCCATGAAGACATGCCGGTGGTTATCCGCCGCATAGGGGACGGGGAGCCTGTCTGCGCGGTCATCATGAATGGACAGCAGGAATCCCGCTGGGGAATTGCAGGAGAACCGGCAGGAGAGGAATCCATCCATTCAGAAGGACTGGTTCATGTGATGCCGGGAATATGGGAGAAGTGTAGTGATAAGACTGAACAACAGGGAATTTGAAGAGATTGTATCATATATACGGTCAAATTACGGAATCAACCTGGAAAAGAAACAGGTGCTGATTGAATGCAGGATGGCCAGGGAGATGGAGAAAAGAGGGCTCACCTCTTTTACCCAGTATATGGAACAGATGAGGAATGACAGGTCAGGTGAGATGGCGGGTGAGATGATTAACCGCATCACCACTAATTATACATATTTCATGCGGGAGCCGGCCCATTTTTCCGCGCTGTATAATGATATCCTGCCGGACCTGTTTGAGGACCGCGGCATGGGAATCTGCAATATATGGAGCGCAGGGTGTTCCACCGGGGAAGAGGTTTATTCCGTAGCCATGCTGGTCCAGGATTACAGGGAAAGGGGCACAAGGATGCCGGGAATCCGGATAACGGCCACGGATATTTCCGGGGAAGCCCTGAAAAAAGCAGAAGAGGGGATATACCCGCTGAAGGAGCTGGAAAGCCTGCCCGGACCATGGCAGCGCAAATACTGCCATGTGCGGGACGGGAATACATTTGCCGTGGATGAACGGCTCCGGTATAATATCCGTTTCAGGCGGCATAACCTGATGGAGCAGCCTCCGGGAGCGGATAAGTATGACCTGATATTGTGCCGGAATGTGATGATTTATTTTGACAGGCAGTCCAGGGGACGGCTCATACGGCAGCTGGAACAGTGCCTGAAGCCGGGCGGATACCTGCTGGTAGGGCACGCGGAACTGCTGGCAGCGGATGAGACAGGGCTGAAAGCGGTATATCCGGCGGTTTACAAAAATATAAAAACAAGGTAGAAACAGAGGGTGGTTAGATGGATAAAAAAATTCTGATAGTGGATGACGCAATGTTCATGAGAAGTATGATCCGCAGGATCCTGAAACAAAACGGATATGAGGATGTGGCGGAAGCCCAGGATGGGGAGCAGGCCCTTGACCTGTTTCGCAGGATCCACCCTGACCTGGTGCTGCTTGACATTACCATGCCCGGAAAGTCGGGGCTTGAGGTGCTTGAGGAAATGATAGGCATGGATCCGGGGGCAAAGGTTATCATGTGTTCCGCGGTCGGGCAGGATACGATGATTCAGAAGGCGGTGCTTGCAGGGGCATTGGATTTTATAGTGAAGCCGTTTAAGCCGGAAGAATTCAGCAAGGTTGTGAACTGCTACTTAAAACAATAAGAATGTGGGGAAGCATAAGATGAGAGAACGGTTCAGGAACTATAAGACAGGAAAGAAAATGATTTTGGCATTCATGCTTATCATCCTCTTATATATCATCACGGTTGCCATGGCGCTGTCTAACATCGAGACCATATCATCACGGATGGAAACCCTGTACAATAACCAGTTTGCCAATGTGCAGTCTTCCCTTAGGATGATAGCAAACCTCCGGGCGGTGGAACGGAATATAGCCGTACTGTCAGCCACGGAGGATATGGTGGATGAAAAGGAATATCTGAATAAGACAAAGGAGCTGATTGCCAGCGAGGAAGTGTCGTTGGCGGAGCTGACCACCGGTTATATCAGCGCTCCGGAGAAGGTAAAGGAACTTCAGGCGGAGTTTGACAAGCTGTCCGTTGAGCGGGAAGCCGTGATGGCGCTTCTGGAATCAGGAAAGGATGAGGAAGTCCTGGATGCATATATAAGCAGGTATCTTCCGCAGGCTAACATCGTGAGGAACGTCCTCAACGATGTCGTGGATATTTCCGTTGCCGATGCAGAAAACAGCCTGGCGGCAGGACATGAGGACAACCATCATATCATGTTCATGCTCATAACGCTGTCCCTGGTTTGTATAGTGATTACGGTTTTTGTCTGCATACTCATAACAAGGAATATTGTCCGTCCCGTCAATGAGGTTAAGAAGGCGGCCAATACCATATCCAACGGCAGGCTGGACATTGACCTTAAGTACCGGTCCAAGGATGAACTTGGACAGCTGGCAGATGATATACGCCACACGGCCAGGGCACTGTCCGGTTATATTTCCGAGGTGGAGCGGGGCCTGACAGCTCTTGGGAACGGCCAGCTGGGTTATAAGGCGTCAACGGAATTTAAGGGGGACTTTGTTGCCATCGGCAATGGCCTTAAGGAAATCGGAGGCCTGCTGCGCCAGTCCCTGCAGCAGATCAACAACAGCGCTGAGCAGGTATCACTGAGCGCTGAGCAGGTGTCCAACAATGCCCAGGCCCTGGCCCAGGGGGCTTCGGAACAGGCTGGTTCCGTGGAGGAACTGGCAGTGAGCATCAACGAGATTGCAGACAGTGTGAAGCAGAATGCGGACAGTGCAGTGGCTTCAAGCCAGCTTGCAGCTTCCGTGGGACATGGACTGGAGGCCTGCGATGCCCAGATGGCAGCCCTGATGGAATCCATCGGACAGGTAAAGAAGAACTCGGGAGAGATTACAGAGATAGTAAGCCAGATTGAAGATATCGCTTTTCAGACTAATATATTGGCGCTCAATGCTTCTGTGGAGGCTGCGAGGGCAGGGGAGGCAGGCAGGGGCTTTGCCGTGGTGGCAGAGGAAGTACGGCGCCTGGCGACAAAGGCAGCAGGGGCATCCAAGCTTACGGCGGAACTGGTTGAGAAGAATTCGGATGCGGCCAGGAACGGCGTGGACGCGGTGAACATAACGGCCCGCACCTTAAAGGAATCAGTGGAAGGCGCCCACAGGGTGAACCGGAAAATGGATCAGATTTCAGAGGTGTCCGTACAGCAGGCAGAGGCCATTGCACAGGTCCGGAAGAGCGTGGAGCTTATCTCAGAGATTGTCCAGGGGAATTCCGCAACCTCGGAAGAAAGCGCTGCCGCAAGCGAAGAACTTTCAGCCCAGGCCCAGATCCTTAAGGAACTGGTAGGGAAGTTCGAATTATAGGAATGATAAAGAGAGGTATGATAATGGACCATTACAGGGAGATGGACGAGATATCAAGGGATATACTGAGGGAAATCGGCAATGTGGGCGCAGGCAACGCGGTAACCTCCCTTGCACAGATGATGGAGCAGCCCGTCGAACTTGAGGTGCCGGTCCTGAGGATTATGGGATACCAGGATGTATATGATATATTGGAAAGGCCCGATGAGCCCCAGACAGGAATCCTTGTGGAGGTCACCGGACAGCTGAAAGGAATCTTCCTTTTCCTGCTCAGCGAAACATTTACAAAATCAGTGCTCAGCGCAATCCTTGGACAGGGAGAGCGGGACCTCATGGCATTGGATGACATGGAGCGGTCGCTTATCTGCGAGATGGGCAATATCATGTGCGGTTCTTATATCAGGGCCTTGTCCCGGTTCATGAACATGGAAATGGATGTATCGGTCCCGGAACTGTGCATTGATATGGGCGGCGCCATCCTCAGCTATCCCATGACCAAGTGGGTGATTGCGGGCGATGACATACTGCTGATAGAGAATATGTTCCATATGTCGGGCAGGGCATTTAAGGGAACAATCCTGTTTCTTCCGGAGCAGGAAGATTTGGGTAAAATGCTGCATAGGCTCAGGGAGTAATGACATGGATAAGATTATTGTAGGGATTGCAGAAGGAAAAATTGCAAAAGGAGACCAGGTGCTGGTTTCTTATGCCCTTGGGTCCTGTGTGGGGGTCTGCCTTTATGACTGGCAGGAACACATAGCGGGCATGGCCCATGTCATCCTGCCCTGCACGGAGTATGCTGCAGATAAAACGAACCTGTATAAGTTTGCGGACCAGGGCGTACGTGAACTGATACGGGAAATGGAGCGCCACGGAGCCAGGAAGGGCAGGATGACAGCCAAGATTGCAGGAGGCGCCAGGATGTTTGAAACATCCGGGAATACCATGGATATCGGCCAGAGGAATGTGGAGGCAGTAAGATGCAGCCTGGAGCAGGAGGGCATTAAGCTGACGGCCCAGGACACAGGAAGAAACTATGGCAGGACCATTTCCTTTCACGCAGGGGATGGGACGCTTAAAATAAGTACGGTAAGGCATGCGGATATCATGCTTTAAAACCAGGAGGTAGGTTTATGTATATGGAAAATGACGGCAGACAGACCGTGCTGATTGTGGATGACAGCCTTTTAATCTGCAATCAGATAAGACTGGCACTGAAGGAGGAAGACATCAATATCTGTGAAGCGCATACGGGCCAGGAGGCAGTGGAGCAGATAAAACAGCATCAGCCGGATTTAATCCTTTTAGATGTGGTACTGCCGGATGCAGACGGTTACGAGCTTTACGGTACACTTAAGGAGGCGGACCAGAAAAATGCGGTCATTATTTTCCTGACCTCCAAATCCAGTGATGAGGATGTGGTCAGGGGATTCTCTGTGGGCGCATGTGATTATATCAAGAAACCATTTGTGAAGGCGGAGCTGCAGTCCAGGATCCACGCCCACCTTCTTCAGAAAAAGCAGAAGGACGAACTGGACCGCCAGAACAGGGAGCTGCGCAACAGCATGGAGAAACTGAACTACATGGCTTACAGGGATGGGCTTACAGGACTGTATAACCGCCGCTATGTTGTGGGCGATTTACTGGAGGACATGCGAAGCTGTGGAAAAGAGGCGGTGGAAACCGTGTTTGCCATGGTGGACATTGATGATTTTAAGCGCGTAAATGATACATATGGCCATGATGCAGGGGATATGGCCCTTGTGTGCATTGCCAATATCCTGGAAAGCAACTGCCGCGAACACAGGGTGGTCCGCTGGGGCGGGGAGGAATTCCTCATCATCCTGTTCAATGTCACGGTGGATGAGGCATTTGACATCTGTGAAAGAATCCGCAGGCAGGTGGAACAGTTTGTGGTCCCTTATGGAAAAGAGTGGTTTTCCTGCACCATAACCCTGGGGCTTCATGTATTCAAACCGCATGAGGCGTTGGAAGAATGCATAAGCTGTGCGGATAAAGCATTGTATTACGGCAAAAGGAACGGTAAGAACCAGAGCGTCTGGTTTGAGGATTTATAATGGATGGAGCATATTATGGGATATTTTGATTCGGATGCCCGGGAAATGCTGGAGGTTTATCTTCTTGAGACAAGGCAGCTCAACAGCCAGATGGCAGATATCCTTTTAGAAGCTGAACGGACCGGGTACTTTGGCGAGGATGATATTCGCAGCATTTTCAGGGTCATGCATACAATAAAAAGTTCCTCTGCCATGATGGGGCTTGGAGGTCTGTCCTCCATGGCCCATAAGCTGGAGGATTTGTTCTCCTATTACAGGGAGCATCCGGAACGGCTGGAAGCCCCGGATTCCAGTCTGTTTGACCTGCTGTTTTCCGCCTCTGATTTTATTGAGCAGGAGCTGGAACAGATGACCCGGGCGGAATATTCCCCACGGGATACATCGGATATAGAAAAAAAGACCGATGCATTTCTGAACCTATTAAATAATATACAGCAGGAAGAAGTGTTACAGGAATCGGCGGGGAAGGAAGAAACGGAGGAACTGCCCCAGCTGCCGGAGATATTCCAATCAAAAAGCGGTATCGTGGCCAATGTGACCCTGGAGGAAGGATGCCGTATGGAGAACATCCGGGCATTCATGCTGGTCCGGTCCATATCCGGTCTCTGTTCCCTGATTGAGACCTATCCTGAGAACCTGGAAAGTCCGGGGGAAAGCGCGGAATATATCGGGAAGCACGGCCTATACATCCGCTTTGAGGCCAATGATAAGGAAGCGGTCCTGGATACCCTGGAAAAAGGACTTTTCGTGGCACGGTGCAGGGTGGTGGCGGACAGCCGCGCCGCGGATACCGTGAAGCAGAAGGATGGGGAAGAGAGGGAGGCACAGGAAAACGGGGATAAGGAAACCCTGGAGGGGGATTTCATGGAGGTGCGCACCGAACGTCTGGACCTCCTACAGAACATTGCAGCGGAGCTGCTGCTTCATATGCAGACTTTGGAGACAGAACTTGGCAGGCGCGGGCTGGATGAAATTGAAAGTGGGACGGCCCATCAGATCAGCCTTCTGGTCAGCCAGATTGAACGCTCCGTCATGGAAATGCGGCTTGTGCCGGTTGCCAGGATACTGCCAAAACTGAAGCGGGCCCTGCGGGACATCTGCCGCGACCAGAAAAAGGAAGCAGAGCTGGTCGTGCGCTGTGCGGATGTGGAAGCTGATAAAAGCGTTGTGGACTATGTATCGGAAGCGCTTCTGCATATTGTGCGCAATGCCGTGGATCACGGGATAGAACTTCCTGAGCAGAGGGAGGCAGCCGGAAAGGACAGTAAAGGTAAGATAACCTTTACGGCTGAGAACACGGCAGGTGAACTGCGGCTGACCATCAGTGATGACGGACAGGGAATTGATGAGGATAAGGTTCGGGAAAAGGCAAGGGAAAAGAGCCTGATGGACGGAAACCAGGAAGAAAGTGACTTCCAGAAAATCAGGGACGTCCTGCTGGTACCCGGTTTCTCAACCAATGAAACAGTAACCGAATATTCAGGCCGCGGAGTGGGATTGGACGTGGTCAAGAACATCATGGACGAGGTGGGCGGCAACCTGTACATCAAAAGCAAAAAAGGCGAGGGAAGCGCCTTTACCATTGCGGTCCCCTTAAACCTGGCCTCCATGGAATGCGTCAGGTTTAAGGTGGGGGACTACCGCTTTTCCCTGCCTGCCCGTCACGTATACCGTTTCCTTGACTACAACACGGTAAAGGATACGACCCGTGAAATCAGCGGGCGGGATTATATCCTGTATGAGGACAGGCTGGTGCCCCTTGTGGACCTGCGATGCTTCTATTCCCTTCCGGGGCACACACCGGAACGGGCTGTACTTGTTTACGTAAAAGGGGCTGAACAGGAAGGGTGCATCATCATGGATTCCATTTACGGACAGAAGCGGATTGTAATCAAGGCACTTCCGCCATTATTTGGAAACGGATTCAGGGGAAGGACTGGAATCTGCGGCTGCAGTATCATGGGAAGCGGCCATGTCTGTGCGGCCCTGGACACGGAGATAATCATTGACCTGTACCAGAAGGAGGGGAAAAATGCCGTCAGAAAACACTAAGACCGTACTCTGCATACCCGGAAGGAACAGGAGGTGCGCAATCGAATTCCCCTATATCAAGGAGATATGCAAGGACATGGTGATGTCCCCCATCCCCTGCCTGCCCGCGTATTTTGCCGGGGTCTGCAACTACAAGGGAACCGTTGTCCCAATTGCGTATCTGGAGGAGCCTGGGCTTCCTAAGGAAGGGGAAGAACAAAAGAATATCATCGTCATCCTTCAATATCAAAAATACAGCTTCGGAATCCTTACGGACCAGGAACCGTTCCTGACAGAAGCAACCCCGGACAACCAGATTAAAGGCCCGGAGAAATCCGAGACAGGACTCTGGATGGAAAAAGAATACTACATGTGCCAGGACGGACTTTATTTCCTTCTGGACCTGGAGGGAACCGTTAAGAAAATGGTACAGAAATGAGATATAATAACAAAATAAAATGGAAATGGAATCCGGATTCTGACTGAACCGGGGCAGGGGACACGTGTATTACGTCTGTCCCCTGCCCATGGATTCCCGCCTACAGCGGATAAATATTCAGCCTCTTAATCTTCCCCTTTTCATCCACCTCTGAAAGAAACGCGGTCACCGGGACAACGTGCTCATGATAGGTGATGAAGTACCATACGGTATTGTCATCCACGTATTTCACGCTGTGGATCGGGAAGGGTCCGCCGTTAAAACCGAATTTGTGGTGGAACATCATTTCCACGGCCATCCTGCCTTCCAGGTGGATGGTATCCATGCCGGCCTTGTATACGGAAGAGTCGTGAAGGACCCCGTATTCATTGAATAAATCAGCCAGGGCGGTTTCATCCCCCTTCTGCATACAGTCAATGTATTGTTCTAATATTGTCATATAATTATCCTCCTCACTTACAATTAGAAACGTTCTGAGCGCAGCAGTGCGTCGATGCCTCCGTCCACGAACAGGATGACGCCGTTAATGCCGCTGGCCATGGGGGATGCAAGGAAGACGATGCCGTTGGCAATCTCTTCCGCGTCCAGGAATTCCTTTCTGCCGTAGCGGGTCGGAATGGGAATCAATAAGGCGGCGTCCATCTGGGCATCGGTCATGTTCTGGGTCATGGGAGTGGTGGTGTTGCCCGGGGCAACGGAGTTGATGCGCAGCCCGTCCACTGCCCAGGATGGGGATATACGGCGGACCCAGCGCGCCAAAGCGTGCTTGGATGAGCTATAGCAGGAAGCAGTCTGGGTGCGGGGAATGTCCTTGACAAATTCCAGGATCCGTTCCTCGTCCATTACATTGGACAGCATATCCACCCAGTCCATGCGCACGGTCATGTTGGTAATGGAGTTGGATGAGGTGATGACACAGTTTCCGCGTTTTTTCTTTAACAAGGGGCGCAGGGCTTCCGCAATCCGCACGCTTGCGAAAAAGTTCAGTGCGAATATCATCTGGGGCGGCGCCGTGGGTCCCACGCCTGCGTTGCAGATCAGGACGTCAATCCCATCGGGGTATCGCCTGAAAACCTCGTCAATGGCGCCCTGGCGGCCCTCCTGCGTGGAAAGGTCGGCCAGGTAGTCGCCGCCTTTAAAGTCAATATTGAACACCTCGTGTCCCTGTGCCTGAAGCAGCTTGCGGGTTGCAGCGCCGATGCCTGTGGTACCGCCTGTTATAACATATGTACTCAATGAAATACCTCCTTTACCGTTTCTTTGCTAAATAAATAACAGTAATTATTATTATTGAATATAAAAACCATATCATTGGCAGAAGTATTTGTCAATTTAATTAAATAAATAACAAAGTCTTTCAAATTACGTGTTTTGCATTACAGGGGGGATGGAATGATTTTTCCAAACACGTCCTGCCCCCCGTTGAACATTATCCTTAGGAATGCTACAATAAGACTTTAGAAATTCTTTTATATTTTTTGCAGGTTAAATTTTGATTTAGTTGTTAGGATTATATGCACAAGGAGGAAATGTACATGAGTGGGGACCGGATTCTGCTGGTAGAGGATGATAAAGAAATCAGAGAGGGCGTTGAGATATTTTTAAAGAGCCAGGGATATGTGGTATTCCAGGCAGCTGACGGGTTGGAAGGGCTTAAGGCATTGGAGGACAACGAGATTGACCTTGCCATCGTGGATGTGATGATGCCGAAGATGGATGGGATCACCATGACCGCCAAGCTCAGGGAAAAGTATGATTTTCCTGTTATTTTCCTGTCAGCCAAATCAGAGGAAGTCGACAAGATACTGGGACTGAACATGGGGGCGGATGATTACATCACAAAGCCGTTTACGCCCATGGAGCTTCTGGCCAGGGTTAACTCACATCTGAGGCGCTACCACAGGTTTTTAGACAGACTGAGTTCCAAACAGGCTGAGGATCCAAGGATTCACAGGCTGGGAGGCCTGGAGGTCAATGAGGAGACAGTGGAGGTCATGGTAGATGACAAACCGGTAAAGGTGACTCCCATTGAGTTCAAGATTCTATTGTTACTGATACAGAACCCGGGACGTGTATTCCCCGCTGAGGAGATATATGAACGGGTTTGGAATGAACGGGCGATTAACACGGATACGGTCATGGTACACATCCGTAACCTGAGGGAAAAGATTGAAGTGAATCCCAGGGAGCCCAAATATGTAAAGGTGGTGTGGGGAGTTGGATACAAGATTGAAAAACAACCATAAAATCGGCGTATTGATAATTGTACTGACTGTTCTGGCCTTATCGGCGGCAACCATTGGGCTGTATCCGTATATGAAGGCAAAATCAGAGGAGTATATTTCTGACAGGACCGTGCGGATACAGGAACAGGGAAGTGATTACGGCGACCTGGCAACCCAGGTCATGAACTTCAGCTATGAGATATGGCACCAGCAGAAACAGGAGGAAGAGGGCGGCGTGCTCTCTTATTCACAGACCTTCCTTCCTGGCCTGGATGAGAAAATCAGGACGCTCAGGGAAGAAGAATACGGAGTGGCATCCAGCCATGTCATGATCCAGGATTCCGACACGGAAGATGGGGAAAATTATGAGGTGGCCATGGGCGCCCAGGACTATGTGGACTCTGAGTTTAATCTGGATTATTACCAGGAGCTGCAGTCCATGATGGATTCCCTGGGTAAGGACTGGGAGCGGTATTACCAGAGATATAACTCCTCTCTTTTCTATGCTGTAATAGATGAAAACGGAGGCTTTCAGAGAAGCAATGTAAATAAGCCCGGGGAATTTTTCCGTACGCCATTGGATTCCGCTAAAAAGGAAGTCGGTTTCACGGTAGAATTTACTTCCACAGGCAGCCTAAAGGTGTCGGGCTTTACCGGGGATGAGCAGGATGCGTCCAAGATCCTCCAGGCCATGGGCCGGTTCGAATTCTACGATCCCCTGGCCGTCCGCCTGTCTGACAGCTACCGGTACAGCGGCATGCAGTTCACCGGGCCAAGGAATATAAAAATCATGTTCCGCTGTGTGCCGGAAACATTTACCGGCAGTTCCTACAGTACATCGGACAACACGATGCTTAACGGACGGGCGCTGCTGTACGGAGGCGGTTACTATACGGTAGCTGGCGGGATGATGGCCATCCTCATGGTTCTTGCCCTTGCCCTGCCCGCGGTCCGTTCCTTCCGCCTGGGTAAAAGCGCGCTCTGCCGTCTGTCCTTTGAACCCCTGAGCCTTATAGGCGTGGGATGGATTAGTATAATGGGGGAAGGCGGTATACCGTCAAGCCTCATAGCCGCCACCCTGGACGGAACCTTGAAACAGGAAATCCTCAGGGCCGGATTCCTTTCCTGGAGCGCTGATATAGCGGTGCTTGTCATCAACCTGCTGTTCTGGGCAGTGGTATACGGGCTTTTCTGCTGGGGAATCATGTGTTACCGCGCAATCTTCTCAATGGGACCATGGCGTTATTTCAAGGAGCGCACCTGGCTTGGAAGGTTCCTGCGGTTCATCAAGCGCTGGTGCTGCAATGCGCTTAATGTATTCAATGAAACGGACTGGGAGAGCCGTTCCACCAGGATTTTAGGCAAGGCGGTCATCGGCAACTTCATCATACTGACCCTCATATCCTGTCTCTGGTTCTGGGGAATCGGCGCATTGGTCATCTACTCATGCGTGCTGTTCTTCATGCTGAATAAATATTGGGGACAGATGCAGAAGAAATACAGGATCCTGCTGGATGGTATCAACCAGATGGCGGAAGGCGACCTGAATGTGGAGATAGAAGAGGATCTGGGCATATTCAATCCATTTAAGGAACAGCTGTCAAAAATCCAGAATGGATTTAAAAAGGCGGTTGCACAGGAAGTGAAAAGCGAACGGACAAAATCAGAACTAATCACGAATGTGTCCCATGACCTGAAGACGCCGCTGACAGCCATCATCACCTATGTGAACCTGCTGAAGCAGGAAAATGTTACAGAGGAAGAGCGCAGTTCCTATATCCAGGTGCTGGACCAGAAATCCATGCGTCTGAAGGTGCTCATCGAAGACCTGTTTGAGGTAAGCAAGGCCAGCAGCGGCACCGTGACACTGCACCCGGAAAATGTGGATATCATCAGCCTGTTAAAGCAGGTGCGGTTTGAACTGTCAGACAAAATGACTGCCAGCGGGATTGAGTTCCGGTTCAACCTGCCTGAGGGGCGGGTAGTACTGTACCTGGACAGCCAGAAGACCTACCGTATTTTTGAGAACCTGCTGGTTAATATCGCAAAGTATGGCATGCCGGGCACCAGGGCCTATATCCAGGTGGCACGGGAACCGGAAGGATATGTGAATATATCCATGCGCAATGTATCGGCCCAGGAGCTGAATGTATCGCCGGAGGAACTGACGGAGCGGTTTGTGCGCGGGGATTCAGCCCGCAACACAGAAGGCTCAGGCCTTGGCCTTGCCATTGCAAGGAGCTTCGTGGAGGTCCAGGGCGGCACCATGAAGGTTGAAGTGGAAGACGACCTGTTCCGGGTAACCATACGCTGGAAGGAAAATGCGCAGGAGGAAAATCCAGGGATGGAGAGCCCCTGCAATCTGGAGGAGAACCAGGAAACGGGAGACATAAGCCCGTCTGAAAACAACAATCATGAAACGTTCTGGAACCCGGAGGACAACCGGATCATTACCGGAGAGTGGACTGAAACAGAAGAGGATGAAGCTGGACGTTTCACTGACCAGCCAGACAGATAAAAAGGTGGTGCTGCAGTTCCGGCAAAAGCTGGTTTCTGCAGCACCATCTTGTTTTTATATGACTTCAATCTTTTTATATGACTTCAATCCAGGACATCATGTAATCCTATGTTTCAGGCTGTACGGAATCAGATGCAGCATTGGCACCCAGTACGATATCCGGCGCTCCGGTCAGGTTGACGTTCCTGGTAACCTTGGCATCGTATGTATCCGCCTTCATGATTTCCGCCAGGTCCACTCCGGTTGTTTCCTTCATGGATTCGAAAAGCTTTGCCATGACAACCGGTACATTACCGGCAACCGTGCCGATACCATTATCCGAGTCACCGCTGCTGCCGATGATGGTAATCTTATCAATCTGGGACAGAGGTTCAGCAATCCTGCCTGCGATTTCAGGAAGCACCTGGATCATCATCTCAGCCATGGCGGCCTTGTTGTACTTCTGGTAGGCCTCGGCCTTTTTCTCCATACCTTCGGCCTCAGCCAGCGCCTTTGCACGGATGGCCGTGGCTTCCGCTTCACCCTTGGCGCGGATACCTTCTGCCTCCTGGACCATGGAGTACTTCTGTGCTTCTGCTATGGCTTTCTGGGCTTCCGCGTCTTTCTCGCGCTCATACTGCTCCGCATCGGCCTGGGCCTTCTTGGCCAGGGCTTCCTGCTCCTGCTCGTACTTCTTGGCTTCCGCCTCACGCTGGCGTTTGGTCAGTCCGGCTGCAGCCGCCTGCTCGATGGCATAACGGTCGGCATCCGCTTTCTTGTTAATCTCGGCTTCCAGCGCCTGCTGCTGAACCAGTACTTCCTGCTTGCGCAGTTCCGCCTCGCGCTCAGCCCTGGCAATCTGGGCATTGACCGTGGCGGTCTGGATGGTTTTCTGCTGTTCCTGCTTCTGGATTTCGTAAGCAGCGTCCGCCTCCGCCTTCTTGGTGTCAGACGCCTTCTGGAGTTCGGCCTTCTTAATGGCCAGCTCGTTGTTCTTCTGGGCAATCTCTGTCTCGGCAATTACCCTGGCGTCATTGGCAGCGTTATCCGCCGCTGCCTGGGCAATGGCGATATCCCTTTCCGCTTCCGCCTTTGCAATGGATGCGTCCTTACGGATCTTGGAGGTGTTATCCATACCAAGGTCCTGAATCAGTCCGTGTTCATCCGTGACATTCTGGATATTACAGGAAAGGATGTCGATGCCCAGCTTCTCCATGTCCTTGGAAGCCTTAATCATTACCTGGTCTGAGAAGGAATCACGGTCCGTATTGATGGCCCTCAGGGTAAGGGTGCCGATGATCTCACGCATATTGCCCTGGAGGGAATCCTGGAGGTCGGCCGCAATCTTTGCCGGTTCCTTGTTCAGGAAGTTCCTCATGGCCAGTTTCATCCGCCCGTCATCATCGGCAACCCGGACCTTGGCAACCGCGTCCACCATGACATTGATGAAGTCGTTGGTGGGGATGTATTCGTCCGTCTTAATGTCAACGGTTATCTGTCCAAGGTATAATTTATCCATCTGCTCAAAGAATGGGATCTTGATGCCCGCCCGTCCGATAAGGACCCGGGGCTGCTTGCGCAGGCCGGAGATGATGAAGGCGTGATCCGGCGGCGCCTTTACATAGCCCTGGGTTATGATGATGATGACCAACAGGACAGGAACAAGAATGGACAGTGCTTTAAGGATAAAATCAAGGTCAAACATAGAAGCTCCTTTCTGTGAAAAAAGTATAAAGATTTTGTTAACGATATTGTACCATATGTTGGAAAAAATGAAAATACGATTCAGAAAAACGACAGAAATCGACCGAAAAAATTCAGAATAAACTGAAAAAAATATAAAATACAGCGTATATACTTGCTTGTGAAAAATTTAATTGTATATTGACAAGTACAATCTTCTATGATATCATCAAAAATATACAAAATTATTTTGAGATAACAAAATTTTTTAGGTACAATAATAAAAGATTGGATGGCTGAACGGCAACTGATTGTATATATTAGTGAATCAGATATTTTTAATCAATTGAGGTGCGCGATGGATTTAGTGAGAGGGAATATCCGCCTGCGGCAGGGCAGGCAGGACATTTTTAAAAAGTCGGAAAAAGTTATACAGGGTCTTTTTGGCGGGAGCAGCCGGTAAGGTTGTTCCCGCCATTTCTTTGTATAATTTTTCACAATACATTCTTCCCAATATGGGAGAACCTGCGATGAGGGAGCCATCAGGCGGACTGCAGCCGCCTGCCAGGCCAGCACGCAACGCTTAATACAAATGGAAAACAAAAGCGGTAAAATAAAGGAGGTAAAGTTATGGGTGAACACACGCATACGTGCTGCTGTGACCACAGTGAGGAAGCGCTGTTAAAACGGATTGGTGAACTGGCGGCAGAGTATAGGGGCAGGGAGGGAAGCCTGATACAGGTCCTTCACATGGCGCAGGGAATATATGGATATCTGCCTCTTGAAGTACAGAAGGTGATAGCGGACGCGCTTGAGGTCCCGCTGGCGGAGGTGTCCGGGGTAGTGACATTTTATTCCTTCTTCTCCACACAGCCCAGAGGGGAGCACACCATCCGTGTCTGTCTTGGCACGGCCTGCTATGTGCGGGGCGGTAAGAAAATCGTGGAACGGATTAAGGAGCTGCTGGATGTGGAAATCGGGGAGACCACAGCTGACAGGAAGTTCACCTTTGAGGTGGCACGCTGTATCGGAGCATGCGGACTGGCGCCGGCCATGTCCATTGACGACCAGGTGTATAAGCAGGTCAATCCTGACAAACTGGAGCAGATTCTGGAGCGCTACTATGAAGAGGAGGGACAGCAGTGATGGAAGTGAAGAGACAGGAAGACCTGTTAAGGATAAAAGAAGAATACCTGGCCCGAAAGGAATCCTACAGGCGCCAGGTGCTGGTGTGCGGCGGAGCGGGATGTATCTCGTCTAACTGCGGGGAAGTGCGGGACGCATTGGTTAAGGCAGTGGAAAACTTCCAGCTGTCCGGTGAAGTCCAGGTCATGGTGACCGGATGTATGGGCACATGTGCCATGGGCCCGGTCATCCTGGTGGAGCCGGAGGGGGTTTTTTACACGAAAATGACTCCTGATAAGGTGGAACAGGTGGTGGCAAGACACCTTCTAAAGGATGAGATCTGCGAGGAGTTTACATATTTTAACGAGGAGACAGGCAAATATGTTCCCAGGATGGAGGACATTGATTTCTTCCAGGGCCAGGTGCGCATAGCGCTCAGGAACTGCGGCCATATGGAGTATGCCTCCCTTGAGGCATACATATCCAGGGACGGATATGGCGCCCTTGCAAAAGCGCTGTGCGGCATGACGCCCCAGGATGTGGTGGATGAGATGAAGGCTTCCGGGCTCAGGGGCCGGGGCGGTGCAGGTTTCCCCACAGGCGTAAAGTGGGAGGCAGGCCTTAAGGCAGTTTCAGAGGACGGCAGGAAGTTCATGGTCTGTAATGCGGATGAAGGCGATCCCGGCGCATTCATGGACAGAAGCATCCTGGAAGGCGACCCCCACAGCATTATCGAGGGCATGATGCTGGGAGGATACGCAATCGGGGCGTCCAAGGGATATGTGTATGTGCGCGCGGAGTATCCGATTGCGGTGGAGCGTCTGGGCAATGCCATTGACCAGGCCAGGAAGGCCGGGATACTGGGCGAGGATATCATGGGAAGCGGCTTCTCCTTTGATCTGGAAATCCGTATCGGCGCAGGCGCGTTTGTCTGCGGTGAGGAAACCTCCCTGCTGGCATCCATTGAGGGAAAGAGGGGAGAGCCAAGGCAGAAACCTCCGTTCCCATTTGAAAAGGGCCTGTTTGAAAGCCCCACCATCATCAATAACGTGGAGACACTGGCCAATGTGGCTCCCATCATCCTGAACGGTTCCGGGTGGTATCATGGATTCGGCACGGAAAAGAGCGCCGGCACAAAGGTATTTGCACTGGCCGGGGATATTGTCAATGCGGGAATCATCGAGGTCCCCATGGGTACGGTCCTGGGCGACATCATATACAGGATTGGCGGCGGGATCATTGGCGGCAAGCGGTTCAAAGCCATCCAGTCCGGCGGTCCCTCCGGCGGGTGCCTTACCAGGGAACACCTGAATACATCCGTTGACTATGAGTCCCTTTCCAAGCTTGGGGCTATCATGGGGTCCGGCGGCCTTATTGTCATGAATGAGGACACATGCATGGTGGATACGGCCAGGTATTTCATGGACTTCATCTGTGACGAGTCCTGCGGAAAATGTCTTCCCTGCCGCAACGGCACCAGGCGCATGCTGGAAATCCTGGAGCGGATTACAGAGGGCAAGGGAGAACCCGGGGACCTGGACCTGCTGGAAGAACTGGCTAAGACCATACAGCAGACAGCCATGTGCGGGCTTGGACAGACCGCTCCGAATCCGGTCCTGTCCACCCTGAGGTATTTCCGCAGTGAGTATGAGGCCCATATTTACGAAAAACACTGCAGCGCAGGCGTGTGCGCAGAGCTTCAGACCTCGCCCTGCCGCAACGCATGTCCGGCCAATGTATTCATTCCCGGCTATATGTCCATGCTGGCAGCTGGTAAGATTGACGATGCTTACCGCCTGATCCGCCAGGATAATCCGTTCCCGGCTGTCTGCGGACGTATCTGCACACATCCGTGTGAGGACCACTGCCGCCGTTCCCAGGTGGATGAGCCTCTGGCAATCTGCTCCGTGAAACGCTTTATCGGGGATTACGCGCTGCGCGATGAGTACAATATCCCTCTGATAGAGCCGAAACCAGCCACAGGAAAACGCATATCCATTATCGGGGCAGGTCCGTCCGGACTCTCCTGTGCCTATTATCTGGCTAATCTGGGCCATGAGGTCCATGTATATGAGGCTGAATCCGTGGCAGGAGGCGTGCTGTACTGGGGTATCCCTGAATACCGTTTGCCTAAGGCAGTGCTTCAGAAGGAAATCCATGCCATTGAGATGAGCGGTGTGGAAATCCATCTGAACACCAAGATTGGAACCGATATTTCCTTCGAGGATATGAAGAAGCAGTCCGATGCGGTATATATTGCATCCGGAACACAGGTGTCCAGACTTCTGGATGTGCCGGGTGAGGATTTAAAGGGCGTGGAAAGCGGCCTTGGATTCCTTAAGAGGATTGGTTTAAAACGTGATATGGATGTTCCAAATAAGTTGGTGGTAATCGGAGGCGGAAGCACGGCCATGGACGTGGCCAGGACCGCAATCCGTCTGGGCAGCACCGATGTGACCGTGATTTACCGCAGGTCTGAGAAAGATATGCCGGCAGGCAGGGACGAAATCGAAGAAGCCAGGGAGGAGGGCGTGAAGCTGATTACCATGGCATCCCCGGTCGAGTTCCTCGGGGCTGGCGGCAAGGTAAACGGAATCCACCTTGTGCGCAGGAAAGAAACAGATTATGGGAAGGACGGCCGCAGGCGTACGGCACATATCCCGGATTCTGATTTCTTCCTGGAGTGTGACGGCATCGTCACGGCCATCAACCAGGATGTGGACCATCAGGCATACAGGACCACCAATGTGGAAGTGGAGAAGAACGGCAAGCTGGCTATTGGCCGCTTTACATCCGAGACAGGCGAGGAAGGCGTATTCGCAGGCGGGGATGTAAGCCCGTGGGGCGCCAACGTGGTCATCCAGGCCATTGCGGACGGCAAGAAGGCCGCCGGTAAGATTGATAAATACGTGGGCGGCACCGGGGAACTTAACATGGGCGAATGGTTCGAGATTCCTGAGATTGACATAGAAGTAAGCGAGCCGCATAAACGGTTCCCCACCAGATGCCTGTCCGTGGAAGAGCGGAAAGACAACTTTAAGGAAGTGAACTGCGGCTACCATAAACTGGATGCTATGGGCGAGGCCCTGAGATGTCTTCACTGTGACCGGAGATAGGGAGAGGAGGAAATGATTGTATGATACATATAACCATAAATGGAAAACCGGTGGAGGCAGCGGAAGGCTCCACCATCATGGAAGCGGCAGAATCCGTGGGAATCAGGATTCCCAGTCTCTGTCATATGAAACATGTCCACCAGTACGGCTCCTGCCGTATCTGCGTGGTGGAAGTGGAGGGCATGAAGAACCTTCAGGCATCCTGTATGGCAAAGGTACGGGAAGGAATGGTCATAAGGACCCATTCCCCCAAGGTGCTGGAAGCCAGGAAGGTGCTCTATGAGCTGCTCCTGTCCAACCATCCCAAGGATTGCCTGAACTGCAGCAGGAATACCAACTGCGAACTTCAGGACCTGGGATATGAACTGGGCGTGGCCGAAAGCCGCTTTGAAGGCGCCATGACCAAACCCCATGTGGACATTTCCCCGTCCATCACAAGAGATACCAGCAAATGTGTCCTGTGCCGCAGGTGTGTCACCGTGTGTAAGCAGATACAGAAGGTAGGGGCCATTGAAGCCCAGAACAGGGGATTCGACACAGTGGTCAGCCCGGCCATGGGCCTGCCGCTTAATTCCACGGCCTGCGCAATGTGCGGTCAGTGTACGGTTGTCTGTCCCACCGGGGCATTGAAGGAGACGGACGGCCTCACACCTGTATGGCGCGCCCTGGCTGACCCGGATAAGCGCGTGGTTGTCCAGGTGGCTCCGGCCGTGCGCGCGGCCCTGGGCGAGGAATTCGGCCTTCCGGTGGGCACCCCCGTCACCGGGAAAATGGCATCCGCCCTTCATGAAATCGGTTTTGACGATGTATTTGACACCCTGTTCTCAGCCGACCTGACCATCCTGGAGGAGGGAACGGAACTGTTGGGACGTTTAAATGCAGTGCTTAAGGGCGATGGGGCGCAGGGAGAGGACGGCCATGGGGTCAATACGGCCCTTCCCATGATTACAAGCTGTTCGCCGGGATGGATCAAACACATTGAGCACCAGTTCCCGGATGAACTGGACCACCTGTCCAGCTGTAAAAGCCCCCATACCATGATGGGAGCCGTGGTGAAGACATTTTACGCGGAGCGTACAGGCACGGCCCCCAAGGATATGTTCGTGGTGTCCGTGATGCCGTGTACGGCCAAGAAATACGAGATCCAGCGTCCGGAGATGGAAGTGGACGGACAGCGCGACGTGGACGCGGTCCTGACCACAAGGGAGCTGGCCAGGATGATCAAGACAGCCGGTATCGACTTTGTGAACCTTCCAGAAGGTGAGTTTGACGCGCCTCTTGGCCTGGGAACCGGAGCAGCCGACATTTTCGGCGTAACCGGAGGCGTGATGGAGGCGGCCCTGCGCACGGTATACGAAGTGGTGACCGGAAATGAACTGCCGTTTGAAAAACTCCATGTAACGCCAATCGTTGGACTGGACCAGGTGAAGACAGCCTCCATTACGATAGAAGAGACGCTTCCTGAGTATGGACATCTGAAAGGGGTGACTGTGAATGTAGCAGTAACCAGCGGCCTGGAGGGGGCATCCATGCTGATGAAGGAAGTGGCGGAGGGAACCTCCCCTTATCATTTCATCGAGGTTATGGGATGTCCCGGCGGATGCATCAACGGAGGCGGCCAGCCACGCTGCAGTGAGGAGAACTACCGCGAGAAGCGCGCCAAGGCCCTGTACAGCGAAGATGAACGCAAGGTACTGCGCAAGTCCCATGAGAACCCGGATTTGATGAAGCTGTATAACGATTACCTGGGAACGCCCAACGGGCACCTGTCCCATCACCTGCTGCATACCCATTATGTGAAGCGCGGGAAGTATAATGAATTGGTATGATGGCGTGTGATGGACGGACTGTTTGGGTGGCGGGCCAGCCGGGTAGATATAAATAGGAATGGATATATAGGAATAGCTATAATAGAAATAACTATATAAGAATAACAGGAATCTGCATTCCGAAAAAGCAGTGTATTGGGCTTTTGGGACGCGGGTTCCTGTTTTATAATCATCTTTGTGGATATTGTTACGCCGGTTTGCAAAAAACATGCGGCAGACTGTAGCCTATCATAGGAATAGGTATCCCCGCTATTGTCCATCCGCTTTAAAATAAGTATAATGGAATAAATGGAGGGACGGATTAAAAACGGAAAAATAAAAGCGGTAGAATTAAAAGCGGCAGGGTTCAAGCAGCAGGATTTAAGCAGTCAAGGAAATCATATAGAATGTCTGCATATAATTCACAGGAAGCACAGGTGGCCATATGAATGAAGTACAGAGAAAACGATATGAGGACCTGAAGAAGGGAAACAGGGATAAGGTAAAGGAAAATGAGCGTAAAAGGAATGTGCTTTTGCAGGAATGCCTTGCAGCCCTTGGAGAACAGGCCGTGACATTGTCAACGGTTGAAGAGGAAGCAATGATAGGCAGATTGAATCAGATGCTGAAGAAGTGCCTGGCGGACCGACACCGGATGGGAGATGTCCGGACAGACAGGTTTAAAAGCGTCCCGGTGCGCTGCCTGGACGATATAAATCCCCTGTGGGCAGGCCAGAGGATTTATATTGTCTGGGACCAGGCAGGGCTGCCGGTCATCCGGAGTGATTTTGAAGCAGTAACAGATAACATGGACGATGTAAAGGCGGTTTCATTTGACACATATCTTGTGTCAGAGGATTGCCTTAGGTGGATTGAGCTGAATCATGAGGGAGGAATCATTTTCCGGTTTCCTCAATCCTGAGGGCGCATACCAGCGCTGCTATGTTGGTAAAACCAAAGAGGAAGAGGCTCCATTTAAGCCCAAACACGTGACGGAGCACCGGGTCCTGCAGGGGAGCCATGCCCATTATGGTGTTTGTCAGGCCTCCCCCAAGGATTGGGGAGATGAATCCCATGAGAAAGCCGCAGGAGGACATGAATGCAAAGGCAGCGCCCACCCGGCTGTCGTCCATCCCATCCATTTCCATCGGCATGGTATACATCACGGGCATCCACATGCCGTTTCCCAATGCAAACACAATGATTCCGGCAATCCCCATCATCAGGGAATGCTCCAGGCAGAGGGTCAGCACAAGGACCCCGGCCAGCTTAAGTACCTGTCCGGCTGCCAGGATGGGTTTGCGTCTTCCTGTTACGGACATCAGGATTCCTCCGGCCATGCTTCCAAGGATTCCGATGGCCGGGAATGCGGCTGCTGCCAGAAGGCCTGCGGCGCTTGCCTCCATTTGTGCTGCCTCCGCAAGATAGGTAGGCAGAATGACCACCATGTAGGAGTAGCAGAAGAAGTCCATCATGAATATGATGCAGAGCAGGCGGATACCCTGTTTTTTCCAAAGATACCCATAGACCCCCTTATCCTGGGCCTGATCCTCCCCGGGCCTTGCAGGTATGTCCTGCCTGCGTACCCCCATTACCCAGAACAGTAAAAGGACCACCAGGGGAACCGCCCATATGGCGAATGCATGACATAAGGAACCCAGCTGCCTGCTTAAGGGGGTGAGGCAGGAGAAGCTGATGAGGGTCCCGATAAATGGGAACATACCGTTGAGCGTGTTCATCCGTTCCCTGGCATTTCCCGTGTACCAGCTGGTAATGGCTGCTCCGATAAATGGGATCCCCAGGCCGAACCCGGCGCTGTAAACCACCCTTCCGGCCAGGAAGACCATATAGTTCCCGGCAGCCAGATTCATAAGTATTCCGGCGGCCAGCAATACCTGGGTCCAGATGAACATGCGGTACAGGCCCATCCGTCTGATGAGGACGCCTCCGCACAGGGATGCACCGATGGTCAGGGGATGGACAATGGATACGGCCAGGTTTAACAGGGCCTCGTTCCCGATGCCGTACCTGTCCTTAATCTGTCCCAGGACAGGCGAGGGCGCCATCTGATATATGTATCCGATTCCGATTACAAGAATCACGCACAGCGTAATGAATGTCTGTTTTCCGTTTTTTCTTTCCACGTTGAATCCTTCCTATTATATTTTGTCATGAAATCCTATCACTTTCTATAGTTGAACCTTCCTTTCTGCTATTTATAATAGAAATATACGGATTATAAATGAGCGCCGCCCCTGCGGCAGAAAAGGAGAGATGCATATGCTTAAACCAGAGAACTATATGAAAATCCAGGAGGTCCTTCTCAATTACATAAACGGGACCTATGAATCCGATATCCCCCTCCTAAAATCCTGTTTCCATGAAAATGCCAAAATGACCGGATACCTTGGGGACACGCTGGTGGATGGGACGCCGGACCCTTTTTTTGAGGATATGGCCTCAGGTCCTTCCATGGCTTTAAGGGAAGACCCCTATAAGGCGGAAATCCAGTTCATCCATATCACAGGGCGTACCGCAAGCGCGGCCATCCATGAGACTGGATTCAGGGGGGACACATGCCTGACTGATTATTTCCAGCTGCTGATGATTGAGGACGGTTCCTGGAAAATCGTTTCTAAGACCTTTACAACCACAGGACAGTAATTCCTATAAAATAACCGTGATGCTTATGGATGCGTCACGGTTATTCTATATATTGGAATCAGATGCAGTCAGGCAAAAATCTTATTTAAGATATCCAGGGCATCCCCAGGCTGCATTTTCCTGGGATTAAATACCTGGAACAGTTCCCCGGCGATATCGTCTGCCGCTGAAGGAAATGTGTTTTTATCCACTTCATATCTGGTGATATCCAGCTTTCCCAGTATTTCACCGCTAAAGCGGATGAACGCATCCCTGGCAATGGCGCCGATTTCCTCCGGGGTCTCATCACCCTTAAAGGAAGCGCCCAGTATGCGGCCGATTTTCATGACCCGTTCAGGCATGGCGGCTGCATTGAACTCCAGCACCCATGGGGTGGCATAGGCACATGCCTCGCCGTGAGGGATGTGGTAATGGGAACCAAGGATGTGGGCAACGGAGTGGCCTGCGTTGGTATGGGAATACTGGAGCATCCATCCGGCCATGGACGCACATACTGCCATCTGCTGCCGGGCCTCTATGTCCCCGCCGTTTTCCACTGCTTTTGGAAGCCATTCCACAATGGTGCGCATCAGGGACTCGTTGATGATGTCCGTGGCAGTGTCCGCAGCCGTGGAGGTGTAGCCTTCCATGGCATGGCTCATGGCATCCAGCCCCGTTGCCTGGGTCAGCCTGGGCGGGATTCCTGCCATAAGTTCCGGGTCAATGATGGCATATTGTGCGCCGGCCAAAGGAGCAAGGATGGGGTGCTTTACGCCGTCCGAACTGATTACAAGCCCGTCTGACATCTCGCTTCCCGTGCCGGAGGTGGTAGGAATCACAATCAGTCCCGGAGCAGGCTCCATGACGGTTTGGGGGTCCGCATACCTGAGTATGGGTTCCGGATTAAAGCGCAGGAGGTTAATGGCTTTGGAGGTATCCATGGGGCTTCCGCCGCCCATGCCGATTACCAGGTCGCACTGGTGGTCCGCGCACATTTTATATCCATCCGCCACATTCTGGGCAGTGGGGTCTGGAACCACCCCGTCAAAAATAACACACCCGATTCCGGCCTGTTCCAGTGAATCCACCACCCGGTTGTGGATGCCCGTTGCAATAATCCCCTTATCCGTTACAAGAAGGGCTTTTTTCTTACCGAGCATTGCTGCCAGGGCGCCGGTTTCACTTGCCTTTCCAGGTCCGCACAGCAGTTTTACTTTTTGTTCTAACATGTATTCTCCCATTGTATCATAACTCCTTTTCTTTATTTTACATTTGATGAAGCTTCCTTACTGCCCATGGAGGCCACCACAAACAGCAGTACCACGGCTCCTGCGGCTGCGGCCGTCATGATTAGGGATGCGCCCTTCCAGGAACTGGCTGCGGCGCCCACAATCACAGGGGTGGAGGCAAATACGCCGATGTAGTACAGCATGTTGATGATTGACATGGAATATCCAATCAGCGCAGGCCGTTTGCTGAGCATTGGCGCAAGGCAGAAGATGGAGGTCATCACCAGGCCGCCGGGGCAGATTGCGCTGACCAGCACATGGACGATGTAGGTGGACGGCCCAAGATAAGGCATGGTATAGCACAGGAGGGCGGTGCCCACCGCGCCAATGATTGCAATCACAAAGGGCTTGCCTGTTTTCTCCACCAGGACGCCGCACAGGATGCAGAAGGGGATGCCGAACAGTCCGTTGAGGCTGGAATAGAAGTTTGCTGTTTCAGCCGTCAGTCCATAATAGCCCTGGAACAGCTGCGGATAACAGGTGATGAAGCCGAACAGCACAAAGGCAATACAGAACATGGCCAGGGACAGTACATCCACCCTCAGGTTTGAGAATGCCTCGCCAATTGTGGCCTTCGAATTATCCCCGCCGTCCGCAGCTGCCCGGGGCACCTGGATAAACAGGGCTACCAGAAGAAGACACAGGACGGACAGACCGGCCACCACCCACCACAGGGCCCTAAGCCCCATGGTCTTCATGATAGGGATGCTGGCATTCATGGCAATGAAGTTGGCAACCGCCGCAAAGGTGTTAAAGATACCGGTAGCCGTGCTGGCGCCTCCGTCTGCAAACCAGGTGTTGATCATGGTAACGCCTACCATGATGATCATTGCATAGGAAATGCCCTCGATGATACGGCTGACCACGACCACTGCAAAGCTGCCGCTGACAGCGCCCAGGATATTGCCCGCAGCCAGGCAGGCCATCAAGAGAAGCAGCAGGTTCTTGGGGCCCATCTTATCCTGGATGGCTGCGCCGGGAATGGCCAGCACGATACCTGCAATGGTAAATACGGACATGAGCAGGGCTGCCTGTGTGGTGCTTACGTTCAGCGCGGATGCCACGTCCTGCATCACGGCCGCAATCTTTAACTGTGACACGCCAACCGTGATGGCGCTGATGAGAAGGATTAAAAACATCAACCATTTATTATTCTTTTTCATACGCTTTCCTCCAGTCTGTCTCTGTGCTGCGGATTAAAATTCTTCCAGATGCAGGATCCGGGCCGCATTTTTGTAGAAATACTTATCCATGGCAACCGGGTCGCCGCCAAGGGCTTCCTCGCCGCACCGTATGTTGCAGTCGCAGGTGTCAAAAGGCCAGTCCGTTGCATACATGACCCTGTCCTCGCCAAACAGTTCCACTGCCTTTACAATATCCGCGGCGCCCCTGTGGCTGGTCTCCACGTATACGTTTTTATAATCATGCTTCCTGACCTCAGCGGAAAGGGCTTCCAGTTCGCCGCCGCAGCTTCCGCCGCCATGGGCAGGCACGATGATATAATCCGGGAATTTCTTCAGCAGTTCAAAGGTGTAGTCCAGTTTCCCGTAGTTTAAGTTGGTCATCTTAAGGTATGGGGAATCCGGCTTATAATAGTCATTGACCCCGCAGTGGTATGTAATGGGTAGTCCAAGCTCACCAAAAAGCTTGATGGGACGTTCGCAGCGCTTATCCGTAATCTCGATGTTCTGTATGATTGGATGGATTTTCAGACCCTTGGCGCCCATTGCAATGTCACGTTTCAGTTTTTCCATCATTTCATCATCCGTAAGGTCAAAGTCAGGGCAGGTAAAGGGGATGTACCTGGAATCCAGCCTGGACGCTGCCAGGGCCTCCTCAAAGCTGGTATTGGGCATGATGGGCAGGGATACCACATAGTTAATCCCGCAGCGGTCCATCATTTCCCCGGTGGTGTAGATGTTGGCCCTGTCCCAGATACGGTATTGGCCCGCGTCTATGAGCACATTCTGGGCCTCCTGGTCCGGCACGATAAGGGGCCTTGTAAAACCGGATTCCTCCAGGTCCTTAAATGGGTCAAAGCCGTCCTCATGAGGCACGATGCCCGGGCGCTTAAACGCAATGTTCTTGTTTTCGTGGAAAATGTCCCCCAGATGGGTGTGGAAATCGATGATCCTGTGTTTCATCTTAAAATCCTCCTGTATTAATTTTCTTTTTCATAAACAACCTTGCCGCCGCAGATGGTCATGTCAATCCCTGCAGTGCCAATCTCATCTGCCGGGCAGGTCATTACATTCTTGTCAAGAATCTGGAAATCAGCCACCTTGTTGACTTCGATGGAACCGCGTCTGTGCTCCATATGTTCCTGGAAGGCGCCGTTGATGGTGTACATGCGGATGGCGTCCTCACGGCTCATGCCCAGGTCGGTCCTTGCGGATACGCCGGCAGGCGTGGTCCTGGTAACCGCAAACTGCATGCCCTGGCGCCAGTTAAGGGAGAAGCAGGTGGAGTCCGAGCCGCCGGTCTGGATGGCCCCCAGGCCGGCGTAGGCCTGATAGTTGAAGATTTCCTCCCTGTCGCTGAGGACCGGCGTGTTCCAGCCGAACACGATATTGGCTGCGGTTGGCTGGATGGCTGCCAGGATACCGAACTTTGCCATTTTGGCAGCGCATTTCCTGGTCTGGTCATCACAGTGAATGAGGAAATGTCTTAGATCCTTTCCCGGATAGAGCTGTTCTGCCTCGGCAATGGCGTCCACACAGACATCCATGGATCTGCCGCCCATGGAATGGATACCCATCTGCCAGCCTTTCCGGTGCAGCTCAATGATGGTGCGGCGGATTTCATCAGCCTGTTCCTCATCGCTGCCATTCCAGGCAGAGCCGCCGGCCCCGTCCGGACGGTCGGATTCCTTCCTCAGCCAGTGTGGACCGTCCGTATCCACAAAGAACTTGACCGCGTCTGCCTTAACCCATTCCCGGTCGCCCCACTTGGGGGTGCGGATCCGGTCCGTGCCCCGGATGATGGCATCATAGCTGGCTTCGCCCATGATGGCGGAGAAGATGTTGATGTCAACCCTGGCTGTCAGCTTTCCTTCCTGTCTCAGCTTTTCATAAATCCACATGGGCCTGGTGCCCCATGTACCCCGGTAGAGGTATTCCCCTCCCTCGCCCAGGATGTCATTGTGGGAGGTAATGCCCTGACGGTTACATTCCCGCTGGACGCGCAGGATACAGTCTTCCAGCTCCTGGTCACTTAAGATGGGGCAGGCTTTAAGAAGGAGGTTTTCAGCGCCCCACTCATTGAAGCGTCCGGTCAGCTTACCATCCGGCGTGCGTCCGATGGTACCCACGCTGTGGGGGACCTGGGGATAGGAGTCATCCATTCCCGCCAGCTTTAACGCCGCGCTGTTGCAGACCAGGGAATGTAGGGAAAAGTCCGTGAGTACCACGGGAACATTGCCGGATACAGGATCCAGGTCCCAGCGGTCCATCATGCGTCCCTCATCCGCCAGTTCCTTTATATTGCTGTCCACGAAACCGCATCCAAATACCCATTCCCCAGGGCCTGCCTTTGAAACTGCAAGCGCAACCTTGTCCTGGATGATCTTAAGGGAGTCATAATCCGGCCCGTTCAAATCCAGGAAAGAGGGGGACATGGTAAATCCGGTATGGCATGCGTGCATGTGGGAATCATTGGAGCCGGGAAGCACCAGCCTTCCCTGGGCATCAATTACCTTTGTGTCCTTTCCGATGTAAGCCCTCATCTCTTCCGTGGTGCCCCGGTCGATGATGGTGCCCTCCCTTACCGCCACGGCCTCGCAGTAGGAAAACAGCCGGTCCACGGTGCAGATGGTCCCGTTCAGTATTACTAAATCAGCAGACATAATCAGATACCTCCAGTTTTTTCGTATTTCTATTGCAATTTGATTGTTTATAATTTATCATGATTATAGCTTCTTATACGGAACCTATATACTATCAGTATTGATAGTCTGAGTAATAGTTATAAAATTACCCATACTATCAGCTGATTTTTGGTCATTTTAGAGTAAGGTGGTTAAGCATGCAGCCTGTAACTAAAAGAATTTATCTTCGCCGTCCCAGAATAGAACGTGAATTTAATAACATGTCATCCTATCCTTTGACCATCCTTCAGGCGGCCATGGGGTTTGGGAAGAGTTCATCCATCCAGGCCTATATGGCAGCCAGGGAGTACTCGCCCATCTATATCCCGCTGTCAGGCAGCTGCGGCTCCATTGCCTATTTCTGGGAGCGGCTCACCAGCCTGATTGAAAAGCGCAATGCAAGCCTGGGCAGCCGCCTTAAGAACCTGGGCCTCCCCATGGACATGGCTCAGCTGGCCAAGATTGTGAACCTTATCAGCGATACCCGGTTTGATACCCCGGTCTGGGTCATACTGGATGATTATCAGTTTATTGATGAGGCGGATACAGCTAACCTGCTGACAGCCATTGTGGCGGAGAACATCCCTAACCTTCACATCATCCTCCTGACACGCAGCATCCGCGCGCTTCCGGTTACCGAGCTGCTGTCCAAGGGGCTGTGCCATATCATTTCCCAGGACACCCTGCGGTTTAGGAAGCCTGAGATAAACCAGTATTTCCGGCTTCAGGACATGGAGGTATCTGGGGAGAATACGGATAAGATATTCCAGTGGACCGGGGGATGGATTACAGGGATTTATCTGTTGAGCCAGAGACTTAAGAACGGGGAGATGACCCTTAGCAATGAGCCTTTGGAAGTGCTTTTGGAGAATAATTTTTATAAGACCTATTCTCCTGAGGTTCAGAACCTTCTGGAGGAATGTTCGTTCCTGGACAGCTTTACATCGGAACAGGCTGTCTGTATTACGGGAAATACAGAGGCCCCCGCAATCCTGCGTGGACTCCTTACCAGCAATGCGCTGATTGTCCTCCATGAGGAATCATCCCATTATCAGATTACGGATATCTTTAAGGCATTTTTACAGAAGAAGGCAGAGAGCAAAGGCTGTGCAACGGCCCAGCTTTACCTGAGGATGGCGGAATGGTTCATAGGGCATGGGAACCAGTTCCGGGCATATAATTATTTTTATCTGGCAGGGGATCATGACAGGATATTAAGGGATTTGGATTCGGACCAGGACCTGGATATCGGAGCCATCCAGTATCATATGATAAAAGAAATATTGGAGGAAATCACCCAGGACAAGGAATTCACCTATCCGCTGGCCATGCTCCGCTATCTGCGGGCCAGCCTGCTCTGGTCCCATGACCTGGTCCAGACCAAGAAACTGATTGTGCAGAAGCTGGGGACCATGGAATGTTATTTTAAGCAGGGCGCCCTTCCCGTTCCAAGAAAAAGCAGGATTCTGGGGGAAATCCATAACACCTGGATTTTCTGCGCATTTAATGATCCATATGAGATTGTGGAACATGCGAAAAAGGCAGTGGGGTATTTTAACGGGAGATATTCCTGTATCGTAAGCAACCGGACCGAGTTTACCTATGGCGCGCCCAGCATGCTTTACACCTATTACACGACCCCGGGACGTCTGACAGCGGATGCCTCCTTTATATCGGAGAATTATGCCTGGCTGGAGCGGGCCGTACAGTACTGCGGCCATGGATACCGCAACCTGATTCAGGCAGAACTTTCCCTGGAAACCGGTGATTTTGACGCGGTCAGGCTGCCTGCCCGCAAATCAATCATTGAATCCAGGATGTATAACCAGCTATCCATTGAAATCTGCGCCGTGTTTGCCCTGGCAAGGCACGCCTTAATCAGCCGGGAGCCAGTCAAAGCCAGGCAGCTTATGCAGGAACTGATGGATAACAGGGGACTGGAGGAACAGCCTGTGCTTAATACAACGGCTGAATTATGCCATGCATATATCAGCCTGCTTACCGGGCGGACCGATGAAGTCCCGGTCTGGCTGAAGAACACGGATAATGCACAGACCAACCTGATATTTGATGGAATCGGTTTTACGTATATTGTGGCTGGACGGCTTCTCATGATGGAGCAGGATGACATCCGCCTGGAAATCATGTGCCAGGAATATCAAAGGCGGTTCGATATCCATTCCTGCCAGTTTGGGTACATTTTCAACGATATATACTGTTCCGTTGCAAAGTATCGGCTTTACGGAAGGGAGGAGGGAATCAGTACACTTAAGAAAGCCCTGGATATTGCATCCCAGGACGCGGTATTCATGCCCTTCATTGAAAATGCAGCCTTTATCTCGGAATATCTGAAGGATGCGCTGGAGGCAGGTTCCTATCCGGAGGATTACAAAAATAAGCTCCTGTCCCTGTGCAGCAGCCAGCTCAAGGCCGGTCCGTCCCAGGCGCCGGGTACTCTTTTAACGGACAGGGAAAAGGAAGTCCTGTCCCTTCTGGCACAGGGCCTTAAACATGGGGAAATGGCGGAGCAGCTGTGTGTGTCAGTGCCCACCGTACGATATCATATACAGAATATTTATAAGAAACTGTCGGTCAACAACAGGACCAATGCCATTGCAAAGGCCAAGGAGACAGGCTTACTGACATAAGGCCACAATAAGGCCACATAAGGAAAAACGCCAAAACAGCGGATGCAGGGGCAAGCCTGCAATCCGCTGTTCTGTATATTAATATTGCTTGCAAAAAACCTTAATAATCTCCAACCTCTATGGCAATGTTGGGTACTTCCCTGGTAAACTGCTTATTGATGGTCCTCTTCACATAAGTGGTGTGAAGGAGGTGGTGTGCTACCTCGCTTCCAGGCTCGCCCAGGTAAGCTGCATAGAGTTCCTTGATTGCAGGATTCTCATGGGACTTACGGATTGGGTTGGCGGAGTCGATGTTATAAAGGACTTTTGCACGCAGGCCGCGGATATCCGTCGTGTTGCGCACATGTCCTGGCTGCTGGGGCTGTCCGCCGCCGTTTACACAGCCGCCCGGGCATCCCATGATTTCGATGAAGTGGTAGTCTGCTTCGCCGGATTTTACCTTTTCAAGCAGCTCTTTTGCATTGCCAAGGCCGGAAGCAACAGCAACCTTCACATCCATGCCGGCTACATTGTAGGTGGCTTCCTTGATGCCCTTTGTGCCGCGGACTTCCTCGAAATCCAGCTTAGGAAGCTCTTCCCCGGTCAGTGACTCAACGGCTGTCCTCAGTGCTGCCTCCATGACGCCTCCGGTTGCGCCGAAGATAACGGCCGCGCCCGTGCCAAGACCCAGGGGATCGTCAAACTTCTCATCGGGAAGGTCTAAGAACCTGATGCCGGCTTTCTTTATCATGCGGGCCAGCTCCCTGGTGGTGATGGAAATGTCCACATCCGGTACGCCGTTGGCATCCTGGTCCTCACGTCCAATCTCAAACTTCTTGGCAGTACATGGCATGACGCTTACGCTTACGATGTCCTTAGGGTCGATGCCGGCCTTCTCGGCATAGTAGGATTTGGCGATGGCGCCAAACATCTGCTGAGGAGACTTACAGGTGGAAAGGTTCTCGGTCATATCCGGGAAATAGTGCTCGCAGTACTTAACCCAGCCTGGTGAACAGGAGGTAATCATAGGAAGCACGCCGCCATTCTGTACGCGGTCCAGGAACTCATGGGCTTCTTCCATGATGGTTAAGTCAGCGGAGAAATTGGTGTCAAATACCTTGTCAAAGCCAAGGCGGCGCAGTGCGGCAGCCATCTTGCCTTCCACATCGGTACCGATTGGCAGGCCGAATTCCTCGCCCAGTCCCGCACGTACGGCAGGAGCTGTCTGTACGATTACATGCTTGGACGGGTCGGCGATTGCCGCGAATACATCCCCGGTGTAATCCTTTTCTGTCAGGGCGCCCGTAGGACATACGGCGATACACTGTCCGCAGGAAACACAGGAGGTTTCACCCAGGCCCATCTCAAATGCGGAGCCGATATCAGTTGCAAACCCGCGGTGGTTGGCGCCAATCACGCCAATGCCCTGTATCTGGTCGCACACGGCCACACAGCGGCGGCACAGGATACATTTGCTGTTGTCACGGATCATGTGGGCAGCGGAGTAGTCAATCTCAGAGGGTGTCTTTTCACCGTCATAGAAAGCCTCGTCCTCAACGCCCAGTTCATGGGCCAGTTCCTGAAGCTCGCAGTGTCCGCTGCGCACACAGGATAAGCAGGAGCGGTTGTGGTTGGATAACAGGAGCTGTAAGGTCTTCTTCCTGGAATCCAGGACCTTTGGTGTATTGGTAAATACCTCCATGCCTTCCTCAACCGGGTATACGCAGGAAGTTACCAGTTTTCCATTCTTTAATTCTACAATACAGATACGGCAGGCACCGATTTCGTTGATCTCCTTCAAGAAACACAGAGTAGGAATCTCGATATGTGCCAGTCTTGCTGCCTCCAGGATAGTGGATCCCTTGGGAGCGGTGACTGCAATGCCGTTGATTTTAAGATTAATTGTCTCCATCGTCTATTCCCTCCCTTATTATTTCTTGTAGATTGCGCCAAACTTACATTTTTCCATACAGGCGCCGCACTTGATACACTTGTTAAGGTCGATAACGTGCGGATTCTTAACGCTTCCCACGATTGCACCTGCAGGACAGGTACGTGCGCACAGGGTACATCCGCGGCACTTGTCGCGGTCAATGACATAAGACAGAAGCGCCTTACATACGCCGGCCGGACAGCGTCTTTCCTTGATATGTGCCTCGTACTCGTCACGGAAGAAATGAAGGGTGGACAGTACAGGGTTGGGAGCGGTCTGGCCCAGACCACACAGGGAGTTGGCCTTTACGTAGTGGCAGAGTTCCTCCAGCTTATCAAGGTCCTCCATCTCGGCAGTGCCCTTGGTAATCTTCTCCAGGATCTCCAGCATACGCTTGGTTCCGATACGGCATGCAGTACACTTGCCGCAGGATTCCTCAACCGTGAATTCCAGGAAGAACTTGGCAATATCCACCATACAGTCATCTTCATCCATGACAATCAGGCCGCCGGAACCCATCATGGAACCGATGGAGAGCAGGTTGTCATAGTCAATGGGGATATCGAAGTGCTCAGCCGGGATACATCCGCCGGAAGGACCGCCGGTCTGGGCAGCCTTAAACTTCTTGCCGTTTGGAATGCCGCCGCCGATTTCATCGATGACCGTGCGCAGTGTGGTTCCCATGGGAACTTCCACAAGACCTGTGTTGTTAATCTTGCCGCCCAGGGCGAATACTTTGGTACCCTTTGATTTCTCGGTACCCATGGAAGCAAACCACTCAGGTCCGTTGAGGATGATCTGAGGAATGTTTGCATAAGTCTCAACGTTGTTTAAGATACTTGGCTTGCCAAACAGGCCCTTCTGTGCTGGGAACGGAGGCCTTGGCCTTGGCTCGCCGCGCTTGCCTTCAATGGATGTCATGAGGGCGGTTTCCTCGCCGCACACGAATGCGCCTGCGCCCAGACGGATATCCACATCAAAGTCAAATCCGGTTCCGAAAATGTTCTTGCCTAACAGCTCCATCTCACGTGCCTGCTTGATGGCGATGTTCAGACGGTCCACTGCGATTGGGTACTCTGCACGCACATAGACATAACCCTGGTTGGAGCCGATTGCATAACCGGCAATGGCCATTGCCTCAAGGAGCGCATGAGGGTCGCCTTCCAGAACGGAACGGTCCATGAATGCGCCTGGGTCGCCCTCGTCCGCATTACAACAGACATACTTCTGGTCAGCGTCATTCTGCTTACACAGTTTCCACTTTAATCCGGTTGGGAAGCCTGCGCCGCCGCGGCCGCGAAGACCGGCGTCAAGCAGGGTCTGGATTACATCGTCAGGAGTCATTTCCGTTAAAACCTTACCAAGGGCCTGGTAGCCGCCGGTGCCGATGTACTCCTCGATGTTCTCAGGGTTGATGACACCGCAGTTGCGCAGTGCGATACGGTGCTGTTTCTTGTAGAAATCAGTATCCCTTAATGCCTTGATGCCGCCGGTAGGGCTGACGGTTTCCTGGTAAAGAAGACGTGTTACCACACGGCCCTTTAACAGGTGCTCGGATACAATCTCCGGTATATCGCTTGGCTGCACCATGGAATAGAAGGTGGCATCCGGATATACAATCATAATGGGACCTAAAGCGCAGAGTCCGTGGCAGCCTGTCTCAACAACAGCCACTTCCTCTTCCAGTCCCTGTTTCTTGATTTCATTGTGCAGGGCTTCCATGATTTTTGGACTTCCAGAGGAAGTACAGCCGGTGCCGCCGCATACTAAGACGTGTGAACGATACATGGTACTTTCCTCCTTTATTATTTAAGGCC
Organism: Clostridium pacaense; assembly: GCF_020709765.2. Classification (NCBI taxonomy): domain Bacteria; kingdom Bacillati; phylum Bacillota; class Clostridia; order Eubacteriales; family Clostridiaceae; genus Clostridium; species Clostridium pacaense. Next base: position 5,270 of record NZ_JAJFEB020000008.1, on the reverse strand, counting down.
TGCTGCGCCCATGGTGTACTTCTCTACCGGGTGGCCGCCGATTAAATGGCGCTCCATCACCTCAAGGGCTTTGTCAGGGTTCATTTTAACGTATGTAATCTTATCTTTGCCTGGCTCGATTACCTCCACAATCGGCTCGTACTGGCATAAGCCGATACAGCCTGTCTGTGTTACGGAAATTTTGTCAGTCAGTCCTCTGGACTGGACTTCCTGTGCCAGTGTATTCAGAACCGGTCTTGCACCGGCTGCAATACCGCAGGTAGCCATGCCTACTACCACGCGTGTATGGTTGTGGTCCTCGGCGCGCAGGTTGACCTGGCTCTGCATTTTCTCTCTGATTGCCTGTAATTCAGCAAGAGTTTTCATGCGATTATCCTCCTAATTATGAGTGGCTCATTATGAGCACTTACATGGTTGTGGGACGTGTGTCCGGTTTAGAGCTGGACCCCGCCGTCAGTTTCCCGTTGATTCTCTTTCAGATATTCCAGTATGTAATCGGATATCTCGGGGGCATTTAAGGGGATTCCTCCAAGAATCTCCCGCATTTCCCGGGTATCCAGCGTGAATGATGCATCATTATACGTATATGTATAGACGAAATCTGTATCAGGATGGTACACAATCAGGTTATGTATGGTCAGATTCATATCACCCAGGGGCATCCTGTCTATGTGGGACAGTCCGAAGACTGCTGTTACGGTGGTTCCCTTACCTGGTTCCGATTCAATATGGAAGTTGCCGCCCGTACTTTCAGCGGCGTATTTGAAAAATGGAATCCCAAGTCCTACTTTTCTTGTGGTCCTGGTGGTAAAGAAAGGGTCCGTTACATGGGCCACCTGTTCCTCTGTCATTCCGCAGCCGTCATCCGCTATGACAATGGTCAGCTTGTCATCGGCCGTGTCAGCTGTGACCAGAATGGTAACGAGGGAAGCGCCTGCCCGTGTGGAATTCTCTGATACATCCAGTACATTCAGGGAAATCTCTGTCATCATAGGCTTAATTGTACTTTGCTAAGATGCCGGGTATATCGTCCACCGTAAGACGTCCGTATACCTCGCCGTTGATCATCATGACGGGAGCAAGTCCGCAGGCGCCGACACACCGACAGGAATCCAGGGAGAATTTGCCATCTGCTGTGCATTCACCATTGGTGATGCCCAGCAATTCTTCCAGTTTGCTGAAGATTTCGCCGGAACCTTTAACGTAACATGCTGTACCGAGACAGACAGATACCTTGTACTTGCCCTTTGGCTGTAGAGCGAACTGGGCATAAAATGTGGATACTCCGTAGACTTTTTCCAGCGGAATACCCATTTCGTCAGATATCATGGTCTGCACTTCGATAGGAAGATAACCATAAATGTCCTGGGCCTTCTGCATTACCGGCATCAGGGCACCAGGCTGGTCCTTAAGCTGGGCAATCACTGATTTCAGTTCTGCCTCCTGCTCAGGTGTTCCCGCAAAGGGAACGGTTTGTTTTTTGCAAGCCATCTTTTTATTACCTCCTCATAGGTTGTACATTGTGCAATGTATCAATATTTTATCATGAAACACTAAAAAAATCTACCTTTAATGTGAAAAATCTAACGATAAAAAACATGTAAAAAATCGGAATTGTATTGAAAATCAACAAGATGGATGGTATGCTATATTGTATTAAATTGTATACAATTGTCTGAGGTAACTAATCAAATTTTCAATGAGGAGAGGCAAGGTATGACGGTAAGGGATGCAAGGGACATTTTAGGCGCAAGGGTACTGGTAGGGGAAGAGTATCTGGACAGGGAAGTGAGGTCGGCCTGCGGCTCGGATATGATGAGCGATGTGCTGGCATTTTCCAAGGACCACTCCATCCTGCTCACAGGACTGTGTAATCCGCAGGTCATAAGGACGGCGGAAATGCTGGACATCGTGTGTCTTATTTTCGTAAGAGGGAAGAAGCCGGACGAGGCCATGCTTGAGATGGCAAAGGACAGGGGCCTTGTGGTCATGGCCACGGGGCACAGGATGTTCTCTGCCTGCGGCATGCTCTATGAGGCCGGGCTGCACGGCGGGGCCATATAGTATAATATAATGAATGAAGGGAACCAATTATGGAGGACGCAATTGTTTTAACATATGACATATCAGCTGATGATTTCACCAGGGCAGGTGAGGCAAGCAGCGATGTGAAACGGAAATTAAAGCAGATGGGTGTTGACCCTGAGGCCATCCGGAAGGTGGCCATTGCTATGTATGAGGGGGAAATCAACATGGTAATCCATGCAAAAGGGGGATTGATTACCGTGGAGATAACGCCTCAGCAGATTAAGATGATACTGGCGGACGTTGGTCCAGGTATCCCTGATGTGGAGCTGGCCATGCAGGCCGGATATTCCACGGCTCCGGACGAAATCCGCTCCCTGGGCTTTGGCGCCGGTATGGGACTTCCCAACATGAAGAAATATTCGGATGACATGGAGATTGACACCAGGCTGGGCCAGGGAACCACCATTACCATGACAGTGAAGATATAAGGTATAGCAAGGGAGTAGGTTGATATGGATAAATTTTACCATTCTGTGAGGCTGGACGAATCCCTGTGCAAGGGATGCATCAACTGCATCAAACGCTGTCCCACAGAGGCCATACGGGTGCGGGGAGGAAAAGCCAGCATTAACAATAAGTTCTGTATTGACTGCGGGGAATGTATCAGGGTCTGCCCACATCATGCAAAGCTTGCCACCTATGACAAGATGGATGTGATGAAACAGTATGAATACACGGTGGCCCTTCCGGCGCCGTCCCTTTACAGCCAGTTCAACAATCTGGACGATGTGAACATCGTGCTCAACGCCCTGGTGAAGATGGGATTTGACGATGTGTTTGAGGTGAGCGCGGCAGCGGAACTGGTGAGCGAGGCCACCAGACAGTACATATCCGAGCATGAGGGGCAGCTGCCTCTTATCAGTACTGCCTGTCCGTCCGTCGTACGCCTGATCCGCGTGCGTTTCCCTAACCTGATTCCCCATCTCCTGCCCCTCAATCCGCCGGTGGAGGTGGCGGGTATCCTGGCGGCGGAGAAGGCCATGAAGGATACGGGGCTTCCCAGGGAGAAGATTGGAATCATGTTCATTTCCCCATGTCCGTCCAAGGTGACCTATGTAAAGTCGCCCCTTGGGACGGAAAAAAGCCAGGTGGACCATGTGCTGGCCATCAAGGATGTTTATCCCAAGCTTCTGGCCTGCATGAAGGCAGTGGCCGGGGAGGATTATCCTGTCATCGGCACTTCGGGGAAGATAGGCATCAGCTGGGGACACAGCGGCGGGGAGGCCAGCGGCCTGTTCACGGAGAATTATCTGGCAGCGGACGGGATTGAGAACGTGATCCGGGTGCTGGAGGACATGGAGGACCAGAAGTTCACCAACCTGCGGTTCGTGGAGCTGAATGCATGCAACGGCGGGTGCGTGGGCGGCGTGCTGACCGTGGAGAACCCTTATGTGGCGGAGGTGAAATTAAAACGCCTGCGCAAGTACATGCCGGTGGCCAGGAGCCACATGCATGACAGCGAGGAGCGGCTGATCAAGTGGACCACCGGGGTTGAGTATGAGCCTGTGTTTAACCTGGGTAACAATATGATGGAGAGCTTTTCCAGGCTGAACCAGGTGGAGCGGCTGATGAAGAAGTTCCCCGGGCTGGACTGCGGTTCCTGCGGCGCGCCTACCTGTAAGGCGCTGGCAGAGGATATTGTCAGGGGCAATGCCATTGAGACGGACTGCGTCTACTATCTGAGGGAGAACCTGCACAAGCTGTCCGAGGAGGTGTCGGTACTGGCTGACGACCTCCATGCCGGGGACAGGGGAGGCCAGGAAACCCTGCGCATCCTGAAGGAATATATACAGAGGATATCGGATGAGATGTCCCTGCTGGATAAAAAGGACGAGGAGGAGGATTCACCGTGACAGTACAGGGATTGATGGAACAGGGAATATTTAATGTAGTGAATGAGGGGGACGGCCTGGAGCGTGAGATTACCACGCCTTTCTGCTGCGACCTTTTGAGCATTGCCATGGGCCGTGCGCCTGCCGGGTGCGCATGGGTGACGGTCATGGGGAACATGAACACACTGGCGGTGGCCGCGCTGACGGATGCGGCCTGCGTGGTCCTGGCGGAAGGAGCGGTCCTGGATGAGGTGGCAAAGAAGAAGGCGGCGGACCAGGAGATTACCGTGATGTCCACGGATATGCCTATCTTTGAGGCGGCGCTTCAGATATATGGGCTGCTGGGCAATGGCTGTCCGGCCGGAGGCTTTGGGGACAGCGCATCTTCGGACAACGCCCCTGCGGCAGGTGATTCCCGGCAATGATGAGCCTGACCTATGACCTTCATATCCATTCCTGCCTGTCGCCCTGCGGGGATGATGATATGACGCCCGCCAATATCGCGGGCATGGCTGCCCTTAAAGGTCTTGAGGCGGTGGCGCTGACCGACCATAACACCTGCCGCAACTGTCCTGCGTTCATGGCAGCGGCTGAAGAATACGGCGTGCTGGCAGTGCCTGGCATGGAGATCAATACATCGGAGGAGGTCCATGCGGTGTGCCTGTTTCCCAACCTGGAAGCAGCGCTTGGTTTTGATGCCTATGTCTATGGGAAGCTGATTCCATTCCCCAATAATGAGGCCATATTCGGCAAGCAGCAGATATACAACGAGCAGGATCAGGTGTGCGGGACAGAGCCAAACCTTCTGATTAATGCTACTGAGATTTCCTTTGACGGACTGTGGGAACTGGTGCGCTCTTACGGGGGCGTCATGTTCCCTGCCCATGTGGATAAGACGGCCAACAGCCTCATTGCAAACCTGGGCTTCATTCCTCCGGACAGCAGGTTTAAGACGGCTGAGGTAAAGGATTTAAAGAAGCTCCATCAGCTGAGGAAAGACAACCCGTATCTGGATAAGTGCAGGATTATCAGTAATTCGGATGCGCATTATCTGGAGCATATCAACGAGCCGGAACTGACGCTGCAGGTGGAGGAGAAGACGGCGCAGGGGATTATTGACGCGCTGTTGGGGGAGACAGGATAAATCATGCCAGGTCCAACGGGACTGCCTGCAAATATTTCCTGATAAGGTAAAATTTCAAAGTGAATTCGTGATTTCTACAAAACATTGATTTTGCAGCACTTAATTCACCTCATTTCAGTTTACGTGTGACAAAAATAGAGCTATAATGACCTTACAGGAGCCTGTTTTCATGAGTACAAGCATGGTAAACAGGCATCTGGGTCAGT